>CAZOMR010000125.1:0-9588 GCA_964580655.1 uncultured bacterium | reverse complement strand
TTAATATGACCGATAGACCTTGTGTAGATTTCCCTCCGTATCGCGATAGACCAGGAGGAGCTTGTGAGGCGGGATGCGGTAGGTTTTCGCCGCCAGTTCCATCACCGTGAGATTAAAAATTTCCAGGTTGAAGCTGGTTGTCATCCCGGATTGTAACTCATGAAACCCCACATCCTTGAGCACGGAGACCACCCCGTCACATACAGCCACTCTGGGTTCATAGATAGAGCGGTCGCTTCCGTTATAGAGCCGTCCGCGGATCATCACATTCTTGCCCTTTAAATCCACCTCGGTCTCCTCTATTACAATACCGGATTTCCCCAGGGGAGATGCGCCCTCGCATATCTTGTTCAATCCCTTGATTTTTTCCAGCCGCTTCCCTTCTTGCTCCCTCTTCAGCTCATCCTCCGTGGGCGGCGCCTGCTCTTTTAACTTGCGCCACAACCCCTCATAATAGGATTGATACTCCGCTCTCCATGACTCGATCTCTTTGGTAAGCTCCGGTGCTGAAATCTTTCCCGGATACAACTGATTTGCGGCTTCAACCAGCTCTCTACGCTTATCCGCAAGCGCAAGCAGATTAGCCTCCATGCCCTGGAAAATGAGGTATCCTGCTTTCAGCTTATCCGGCTGACATTGCTCGCTTTTTCCGGAGAGGCATTCGCGTATCTCGCGCGTGCATTGATCCAGACTCTCCTGAATAGCGGCCCGTCCCTGGTCCTCCATCGCTTGAGCATTTTTCAGCTCGGAAGCCTCGCGCAAGAAATCAGCCTGTTCCTTTGTGGCGCGGGCCAGCTCGAAGACATCAGAGCCGCTCACCCGAAAAGCCAGAATGGCAAGCTCGCCTTCCTCAATCGCGGCTTTCTTATATTTTTTAAACAGGTCCATCTCTCCGTTTTGCTTATGGCTTTCGGCAAGACTAAAGAACTCCCGTGTCTTGATCATCAGGTCCTGGCCGGTCTCGGTGGATTTTGAATCCAGGATGCTTTTGCGGTGAATTTCATAGTAGCGAACCTGAGCGTCCTTCATCCATGCATCCGCTGATTCAACAGATAAGCGAGCCGCGGCCAGGTCCCCGGCCTCAAGCTCCTGCCGGGCCTGGTTGAAGGCCAGGCGGAATGGCGTGGTCTCTATCTGCGAGGGATGATCCTTTTCGAGAATCTGAAAATCCAGATCAAGCTCCTTTAGCTGTTTCTCGATGCTTGCGAAAGCAGGAGCAGACTTCTTTCTTATATCGGGCTTCTGCTTCTCGCAGGATTGAAGCCCGATGAGAAAACAGACCAGAGTGAAAAACAGGTAGATTCTGACTTTCATGTCGCTGTTCTTTTTCGGGAGCTTCTCCGGGTTTAGTATAACTTCATTAACCGGGCGATTATGTCCCGCATCACCTCCGATGATCCGCCGCCGATGGTTATCAGCTTAATGTCCCTGAAAGCCCTTCCTGCATAATACTCCTCCGTGTACCCGTATCCGCCGTGCATTTGCACGCAAAGGTCTGCGACGCGCACCGCCAACTCGCCCACATAGAGCTTGCACATGCTCACTTCCTTGAGCGCATTCTCACCACGGTTGACCATGTCCGAGCAGTGATAGACGAGCGCCTGCGCGGCTTCCAGTTCCGTCGCTATGTCCACGATCCGATGAGCGTTTGCCTGATGAGCGCATATCGGCTTCTTGAACACTGTCCTTTCCTTGCAGTAATTGATGGTATCCTCCAGGAGGAGCTTTGAGCCGGCCAGGCCCGTAATGGCCCCTGAAAGTCGCTCATACTGAAATCCTTCCATGATATAATAAAAGCCCTTGCCCTCTTCACCCAGAAGATACTTCTTGTGAACCTTACAATCCTCAAACGCGAGTTCCGCCGTATCCGAGGCCCGGTGGCCTATCTTTTTGAGCTTCCGGGTAACGGTGAATCCGGGGGTATCGGTCGGGAACAGGAACATGCTGATTCCGCCGTAACCCCTTTGCGGGTCTGTCTTCACCGCGAGTGTGAGCCAGTCCGCGCGGGCACCGTTTGTGATAAATGTCTTGGAGCCATTGATAATATAATAGTCCCCGTCCTTCTTGGCTGTTGTCCGGATAGCCGCCACATCCGAGCCCGCGCCCGGCTCGGTCACGCAGATAGAGCCGATCTTCTTGCCCTGGATAGCAGGCACGAGAAACTCCTGCTTTTGCTCCTCGGTGCCGTGAGTCACTATCGCGGGCGTGCACATATCGGTCTGAACCAGAAGGCCCAGCAACACCCCTGCATTGCGACAGCGAACCAGTTCCTCGCAAAACACCACCGTGTACCAGTAGTCCGCGTTAGTGCCCCCGTATTCCTCCGGGTAGCGGATGCCCAGAAGGCCCATCTCGCCAGCCTTCTCAAATACCCAATTAGGGTAATTCTCGGCCTCTTCCCATTCCTCCGCATGCGGCGCAAGCACCTCTTCGCTGAAATCCCGGACCTGCTGTCGAAAAATATTGTGTTCCTCCGTAAAATACCTCTCATAACCCATTTTTTACTCCTCCTTTTTTCATTATTGCCTGCCCCCTATATAGCACAGATAGAAATACCGGTCAATTGACAAGATTTAACCTATTTGTCATGATGATAACAGAATTTACGCGTGGTTTGTAGCAAATGAGGAGATGAAATTTTTTGCCGGCATAGATGTAGGCTCTATCAGCACCGAGGCCCTGATAGTGGATGAGTCTGGCAGGCTGGCCGGGCAGGCCGTTGTGGCCACAGGTGTGGACAGCATGAAAGCGATAGAGGCCGCACTTGCGCAGTCATTGAATCAAGCCGGGATTCAGCGCGACCAGGTGGCTTACATTATCTCCACGGGATACGGCAGGGAGCGCGTGGAATTCGGCGATGAGCGGATCACCGAGATAACCGCGCACGGCCGCGGAGCTTTCTCTCTCTTTCCCGGCACACGCACCATCATTGACATAGGGGGACAGGACTCCAAGGTCATCCGTATTGATGAGAGGGGCAGGGTGATCAATTTTCAGATGAACGACAAGTGTGCGGCTGGCACAGGCAGGTTCCTGGAGGTTATGGCTCGAGCCCTGGAGGTGGATGTGACTGAGATGGGAGATTTGAGCCTGAACAGCCAGAATTCTCTCCGGGTGAGCAGTGTCTGCACTGTGTTTGCCGAAAGCGAGGTCGTGGGCCTGATAGCCCGCGGGGAGAAGCGGGATGATATATTGCGCGCGATCCATGCCGCGGTTGCGGACAGGACACAGGGTCTTGCCGGAAGGGTGGGGCTCGAGCCGGAGGTTACCCTGAGCGGCGGGGTGGCGAAGAATAAGGGGGTGGTCCGTGCCCTGGAGGACCGACTCGAGTTTAAGATGAATATCCCGCAGGAGCCACAGACCGTGGGCGCTCTTGGCGCGGCCCTGATAGCCAGGGACAGGAGTCCGAAAGAGGGTCTGTAAAAGGTGAGCCGCGAACCAGTGTTCGTCATTGATGCCGCTTATGAGCGGATGTCCGAGGCGGTTGATAAGGTGATCGCGGGATTGGGCATTGAGGGCGTGCTTTCCACTATTAAGGGCAAGAAGGTCTTCATCAAGCCCAACATGCTTGGACCATACGGGCCGGAGAGGCATGTCTGCACACATCCATCGCTGGTGCGGGAGGTGGTGCGGAGGTTCAGGGAATCCGGAGCTGAGGTTATGGTGGGGGACAACCCGGGTCTCAGCGGGTATGGTGTCAATGAGAGGGTTGCGAGGAAGAGCGGGATCATGGAGGCCTCAGAGGGATGCTTTTATAACGCGGCATCAGAACCACGGCAGATACAGATTAATTCGCGGTTTTTTTCTAACATGGTGGTCTCAGAAAGGATGCTGGATGCGGACTATCTCATCAGTCTTCCGAAGATGAAGACCCATTCATTGACCGTGCTGACAGCCGCTCTCAAGAACATGTTCGGCATCCTGGTGGGCGGTTGCAAGTCCAGGGTGCATGCCGCGGCCTCTGATCCGAAGGATTTCGGGGAAGCGCTTGTGGACATATATCAGGTCAGGGTTCCGGACTTTCATATTATTGACGCGGTGGTTGTCATGGAAGGCAACGGCCCGAATGCTGGAAGGCTCCGGCCCGCGGGCAAGCTGATAGCCTCAGGGAACGGCCTTGCCGCGGACATGGTCGTGTCCAGTATGATGAACCTGGAGCCGCTCCGCGTTCATCACCTGCGCAGGGCCGCGGAACGCGGCCTGGGACCGAATTCTAATTCTGAGCTTGAGATTATAGGCGAGGCCAAGCCACTTCCTCGATTCCGCCTGCCGGGAAGTATCCGGGCGCCTGAATTCATCAGCTCTCTTGTCAACCGCTATCTATATAACCCACTTGGTCAAACTAAACTCAAACTGGATAAGAACAGATGCACTGCCTGCGGTATCTGCGTGGAGCACTGCCCTACCGGGGCCATGCAGAAAGGCGAGTTTCCCTGGATTGATGAAGAGAGGTGCATCCGGTGTTTTTGTTGCTTTGAGCTTTGCACGGAGAATGCGTGGAAAATTCAAGGCCTGCTGGGACGCATTAGAGGAAGGGGATAATCCTTATGAGCAATAAAAAAGCGAGTGGTGAGAAGGTCTCTTTTGATGAAGCCCGCCGGCTCATCCTGAATGCATTGAACCCGCTTCCGTCCGAGGATATACAGTTAAGCAGAGCCGCGGGCAGGATATTGGCGGAGCAAGCCGTGACACAGGTGGATGTGCCCCTGGATGATATTTCATTGAGAGATGGCTATGCCCTTATTTCCGAGGACACGATTAATGCCTCTTCCGGGAGTGGGGTTCGGCTCAAGGTGATAGGAGAATCCCTGGCCGGGATTCCCTTCACTGCCCAGGTGAATCATGGCCAGGCCGTGGCTGTTAACACCGGTGCGGTCATTCCGAGCTTGGCGGATGCGGTGGTGCCGAAGGAGGATGTTAAGCAAGGTGATAGCGAGGTCGTATTGAGGGAGAGGGTTGAAAGGGAGTCCTTTATTGTCCGGAAGGCCGAGGAGTTCAGGGCAGGAGAATTTATCTTGGGTCAGGGCGCTGTTCTTGACATGAAGGCCATTGCCGCCCTGATAGCCGGCGGACATAGCGAGGTACGCGTGACACGCAGGCCGCGGGTGCATGTTTTTGCAGTGGGGGATGAATTGAGGTCTCCCGGCCGGGACCTGCGTTCCGGGCAGGGGTATCCGGGCATTGCCTACGGTATAACAGCAGTGATAGAGGAGATCGGAGTGGATGAAATTCGCATGGAGCTTGTGCCGGATGAACGCAGGGCTATCCTTGAAGCAATCCCTGACCCGCAAGCAGTGGACCTGATAATTACCATCGGCGGAACCGGGGGAAGCAACCGCGACCTGGTGGTAAAGGATTTGAGCGAGGCAGGCGTGGCATTTCTTTTCAGGGGTATAAAGATGAGGCCGTGCCATTCACTGGCTTTCGGGATAATGGAGACAGATATTCCGGTGATCTGTCTTCCGGGTGGCATCTCCGCCGGTGAACTGGGGTTTTATCAATTCGTTTTGCCCGCGATTATGAAACTGCTTGGCCGGGAAGAGTTCAGCCTCCCTGAGATAAAAGCCAGGATCGAAAGAGAGGTGCTCTCGCCTTTGGGCCAGCGTCATTTCATAAGAACCCGGGTAGAGAGAATGGCGGAATCCAGGGGGGCTGAGGGACAGGTGATCGCAAGGCCGCTCCGAAGGAAGAAGATATATCAAGAGATGATCGAGAGCCATGGTTATATCGTGATCCCCGAGGATAAGGATAAGGTAAAGGCTTTAGAGGATGTGACGGTTCAGATCACCGAGAAAGAATTGCCTGGCCTGATTTTTTGAAATGAGGATTTACCCGCGGCATGCCTGGGACACGGACCTTGGAGTGGCAAAGGCGCTCCAGGAGCCAGTCCGGCACGCGCATATTGAGGTCAACCGAATGCGGAAGGAGGCGGAGGGATGAAAGGAGTGCTAGCCATGTTAGGTATGGGTGTTTTGATTTTGCTCATGGCCTGTCCGAGCAAGTCTTCCGGTGAGCCTGAAGGGTCTGGAGGACAGGAGAGCCCTGAGAGGAAGCCGTCCAGAACCGGGGAGTCCCGGATCAAGGATGCTTTTGCTCGGAATCGGGAAGATATGGTTAGACATCAGATCGAGAAACGGGGTGTCAAGGATAAAAGGGTGCTTGAGGCCATGCGCAAGGTTCCGCGACACGAGTTCATCCCCGGGAAGTATCGGAGCAAGGCTTACTCTGATCATCCGGTGCCGATCGGCCGCAGGCAGACTATAAGCCAGCCATATATAGTGGCCTACATGACAGAGGCGCTTGCGCTCAAGGGCACGGAGAGGGTGCTTGAGATAGGCACTGGCTCCGGATACCAGGCCGCGGTTCTGGCCGAGCTCGTGTCGGAGGTTTATTCCATCGAGATAATCTGCGAGCTTGAGGCTAATGCCAGAAAGACACTTGAGCGACTCGGGTATAAGAATGTAAAGACCACCTGCGCGGACGGATATAAGGGCTGGCCTGAGTATGCTCCTTTTGATGCGATTATAATTACCGCGGCACCGGACGAGATTCCGCCGCCCTTGCTCGAGCAACTGAAGGTAGGAGGGCGACTGATTGCTCCTGTTGGAACATATTTTCAGGAGCTGGTGATTTGCACCAGGACAGAAAAAGGAATCAAGCGCGAGCGGTTGCTCCCTGTCAGGTTCGTGCCCATGACCGGGAAAGCGGAAAAACCAGGGCCTTGATTTTTCTGTTGACAATCATGGCGGGATTCAATATAAAATTACTAGACCAAAGGAAGGGAAGGGTGAGCGGATGAAGAGAAGGGCGATATTGTTTATGGCGGTTTGTTTGGCCGTGCTGATCTCGACAGAGGGCTATGGCCAGGATGAGTCCGGGGTGGAGAAGACCGGGAAGGACAAAGAACGCAAGGAGCTTCCATTCGGAGCCAGTCCATTTATCTTCAGCGACCCCAATACCGGTTTCGGCGGGGGCGCGGCAGGAATGATCCGGAACATTGGCAAGGAAGCCAGGGACCTGTCCGGGACTGTCATCTATACTACGAACCAGTATGAGACCTATATGATTGACCTGACCGAGCCGCATCTATTCACGGAGAACGGCTGGGGAAGGATATATATTTCCATTAACAGTGAACCGGTGAAGAGATTCTATGGCCCTGGTCCTGACAGGGAGGACATCTCTGGCAATGATTCCCTGAAGGATAATGTCTGTAACTGGCGCAGTCACAGCTTCACCCTGGAGCCGAAGTATACCTACTGGTTCAAGCCCGCTGTGTGGGGAATGCGGTTCGCATTTAGCTATCAGGATTTCAAGCCCCAGAACTCAAATCTGGATGAAGATGAAGATGACGATAGCACCCGACCCATTTCAGATGTCTGGCCGGAGGTCTATCATTCCGATGATTTCCAGGAAGGGGGCCTGTTTATCGGTCCGGGTCTCAATTTTGTTCACGACAGCCGCAAGGATCGTTTCCCTGTGGGCGGGGGCCGGGAGGAAAAGGTCTTCCCCACAAGCGGAGGCAGGCAGGAGCTGGGCATGAGTCTTTTTGATCCAACCTTTGGCTCGGATTTCTCCTTCAGCTCTGTCAGTTTTGATGTCCGGCATTTCTTTCCACTAAGCGAGGATGAGTTGACCGTGCTGGGAGTTCGGGGCAGGTTAATCACCCATGGCGGGCATGTGCCTTTCTGGAGATTAACCGGGTTTGGCGGCGGAGACAGCCTTCGTGGGTATCATGGTAGCCGGTTTGTTGACAATCACAGCGTGCTGTTCAATGTGGAGTTGCGCCAGGCTATTGATGTGAGCACAAGTCTCTTCAAAGGGGCCATCACCCTCAAGGCGCCGATGCTTGTCCTGTTTTACGACTATGGCAGGGTCTATGAAGACCTTGAGGACATCACGGATGAGCTTTACGGATTTCATGATTCCTATGGTGCGGCCTTTCGGTTCATCGTCACCCCCAGCATAGTCATTCGCTTTGAATATGCCTTCAGCGAAGAAGAGACCGACTTTTATATGAATGCAGGTCATGCTTTTTAAGGCTTTCAGAAGAATACAACAGGGGAGTAGCTCATGAACGGTTATGAAGGGGAATCATATCAGACGCCTCCTTCGGGAATGACCCCGCCGTCCCAGTTTGGCCCGGCACCGATAACCCCGGGGAAGGAGTCCTCGGCAGGGAAATACCTTTTTATCGGTTGTGCGGTAGTGGCCCTCCTGGCCGCATTGATATTGGGCGGAACATGCCTGTATATGGGCAAAAGGGGAAACCATCTGATCGCAAGCATGCTTGAGCTTGGCAAGCCGGAATATATGAACATGCTCACACCGGAGCACACACAGGAGCAAAGGGATGAGTTCTCAAGATATTATGATATGCTTGGAGAGAATATCTCCGAAAAGGGCATCATAAAATTCGCCTCGGAATACGGGGATGTCTTTCAGGATCTCAACCTGATCACCCGGGACAAGAAAATCACTGTCCAGGAAAGCCAGACCTGGATTGAAAAATTCAAGCAGGTCATCTCTCAGCACTAACCCGGATTATTCACCACCAGGGCAGTAGCCAGTAGCCAGTAGCCAGTAGCCAGTAGTCAGGGATCGAGGCGGTATGAAAAATTTCTTGACAGAATTTTATGAGGATGGTAGGGATATGTTCAGAAATCAAATTTCAAGTTCCTCTGGGACGGTGCCTTAAATTTTCATTTGACAGAGAAAGAATAAAAATGATAAACTCTCTGCAAAGGAACCTACCAATACATAAACCCACCTTATTCATAGCCTATTTGAATAGTAACTGATCGAGTTTGAGGCTGTTAAATATTATCATGTGGGAGGGGTTAAATTGTCAAGTGTGTGCGGTGTGGCGGTTTTATGGGCGATTATTTTTGGAGGGGGATGATTTTTGGATGTTTTAATAGAGTTATGCGCGCACCTTTCCTTTTCTCTAAAGATAACAGACAGAATTTTTTAGAAATGAGAGTGGGTCAGGACTATCCTGGAGCCGGGATGAGTTTCAATCTTGAAAGTTTTTTCCAGAGAGTCTGCCAGAGTTTTGCGGCTGCGGGAGGGATGACCATGGTAATATATCTTGCATGGACCAGGATTCTGGCGGCGACCTTGAGGACACGCTCCCTGACTCTCTTCAGACTCCATCCCTGGCCCGTGGCCTTTTCAAGCAAGAGGCGTACGGTGTGCACAATGTTATAGGCCAGTGCGTTCAAGAGAAGGATCGCCTCGTTGTGGGCAAAAGCATCGCAGGAGCCGTATCGCTTCTTGGGCTCCTTCCCGCGGTAATGACACTTCGGCCTCGGCGAGCTTGAAAGCGCGGGCTCAAGCACATCCTTCAATTCACCAAGATAACCCTCTCCTGTGCCGCGCTCACGATACAACTCAAGAAGCGACTCGCCGTCCATCTGCTCTTGGGGCCAACTGGTGATCAGCCAGAAATAATGGAGGAAGAGTTCACCCGGACGCTCGCCACCTGGCAAAGCTTCTCCTCAACCTCGTCAATAAGCGGAAGGATAAAATCGAGGCCGCGGTCAAACGGGACAAAGTCGGCTGGGAAGCCAGTCCGTCCGGCTCCTT
>CAZOMR010000124.1:0-9612 GCA_964580655.1 uncultured bacterium | reverse complement strand
ACAAGGGGAAATCTCTCTCCTGGGTGCTCCCACAAGCTAAAATTAAATCTCTGCCCCTTAAAAATGTCTCCGCGATGTTGATTATGCATCAACCTTAAGAAAAATTCCTTTCAGCCAGCCACCTTATTCATCATCAAGGGGATGGTTTGCGGAATCGCTGTTCTCAACTCCCTCTTCTTGATAATTTATCCGAAAAATGTTAAATTCAGTGCCTGATGAGCAGGGCATATCAAGGGAAATTCCCGGGAAATCTCATGTCCTCGATAGAGGAACACATCCTGAAGACCTCGTCTGCCCGCCTGCTCGTGATCCTCGGTATTCTCATCATTTGTGCCGCTTTGGGGGTAAGTATATTTGAGCGTCATCACTCCAGGGGGTTTGATTCCATCTTCAATGTTATCTACTGGCTTATCGTTACCAGCACAACCACTGGCTACGGAGACATCACTCCCAATACCCTGTTTGGAAAAGCTCTTAATATCGCTGTGATGAGTCTGAGCCTTGTGTTCATGGCCATACTCACTGCGACTA
This sequence comes from uncultured bacterium, assembly GCA_964580655.1. Lineage (GTDB taxonomy): Bacteria > RBG-13-61-14 > RBG-13-61-14 > RBG-13-61-14 > CAZOMR01 > CAZOMR01. The sequence goes on along the minus strand of CAZOMR010000124.1, from coordinate 9,081 downwards.
TCGCATCCCGGTTTGTTGAGCGCCGGCTTTTGGAGGGAAAAGGCATGAAAGAGGTCAATCTTAGAGATCATCTCGTGCTTTGCGGATGGAATTTGAACGCAGAGAAGATTCTCGAGGCCATGTTTCAGGACTCCATGGAGCGTAAGTCCGAAGGGCCCACGCGATCCGGGAAGGCCATAAGAGATGTTGTCCTGATTAATGACCTGCCCGAAGAACAGATCACCGAAATCCTTTATAAATTCAGGAGATTCAACATCAAATACGTGCGTGGGGATTTCTCTCAGGAGAGTGTGCAGAAACGCGCTAATATCAAAAATGCCAGAATGCTCCTGATTCTGGCCGACGGCTCGATAAACTCCGGATTCACACGCGCCGATGAGCGCACCCTGCTTGCGGCTCTTGCCGCGCGCTCTCTCAACCCTGGTTTGAAGATCGCGGCTGAACTGGTGGCCCCGGACAACCTGTCACACCTCAAGCGGGTCGGCGTAGACCCCATTGTCCTTTATGGAGCACATCATGACTTCCTGCTTTCCCGCGCCATTATGGCACCGGGGCTGACTTACGCAGTGCAAAATTTGCTCAACATCACAAAGGATCCCATGTTTTGCCATGCCCCTGTTCCGGGACATCTCGTGGATCACGAGTTCAGGGAGGCCTGCGAACATCTCAGGGAAAAAAATCACGGCCTTGTCATAGGGGTGATCTCGGAAGAAGAACGCGGGGTCAGCCTCGATGACATCCTCTCCGAGGATATGTCCACAGTGGACATGTTTATCAAGAAGCAATTTGAAGGCCTGGAAGATGATTACTTCTTCAAGGGCAAGAAGGTCCAGGTACATCTGAATCCATCAGATAAATTCCGTCTGAAGAAAGATGACCTGCTAATCTATATCAGGGCATCCTCTGTCGCACAGGAGACTATAAGGGTATAAGGTATCAGTGCCATGTCTGAAGGGTCCGAAGGAAAAGCCACTCAGGACGCGATTGAGTTCCTGAAGCAAATGCCGGCTTTCGAAGGGGTTGACGAAGGAGGGCTGAGAAGTCTTCTTGCATTTTGCCAGGAAATCGAGTTTCCCCCTGATACGGCTATCGTTCGCGAGGGTGAGGAGGGAGACTGCGTCTACCTGATCAAAGAGGGGGAAGTCGAGATTTCCATGGCCATCACCCTCAAGATCAATCCGGAAGAATCCGGGGAACAGGTTGGCCGAGATAAAGTGCTGGTCCGTCTCGGCCCCGGGAACATGTTCGGCGAAATGGCCTTTATCTTTGATACCGATCAGAGAACCGCAACAGTGATGACCCTGACCCCCACACGGCTTATGCGTCTGAGAAGCCAGGACTTCTCCCGATTCGCCCAAAGCGACTATCAAAACGCATACCGGATCATCCGGAACATCGCGAAGATCATATCCGGACGCCTGAAGAAAACCAACCAGGATGTGGTCAAGCTCACGACCGTGCTCAGCCTGGTCCTTAGCAAAACCCCCCGGATTTAAGCATGACCCAGGATAAAATCAGAGTCCTCGTTGCTGACGACAACAAGTTGCTCCTCGCAATCACCAGGGACGCACTCGAGGCCGCAGGCTTCGAGGTCTTCACAGTCATCTCAGGGCTCGATGTCTACCAGGAAGTCATCAACCATAAGCCACATCTCATACTTCTCGACATCATGATGCCCGAAATTGACGGCATTGAAATCTGCAAGACCCTGAAGCAAAATCCAGCCACACGCAATATCCTGATTGTCATATACTCCGCAAAACGAGATATGGACTTGATGGACCTGTGTTATGAGGCTGGCGCTGAGAGCTTTATTTTGAAATCCGACAGGATAGAAGAAATGGTGGACAGGATAAAGGACATCATCAAGGAAAAACTCCTTAAGGCCAGGCGTTAACTTATTAACTTGTCGAGACTGAAGTCTCTTGCACAATAGAGAATCAGGGGGATCAGTGATGAACCTGGCTCGTAGAGAATTCTTGAAGGCCTCCGGCATCACAGCGGCCGGGATGATACTCCCGGGCTCGCTCAGGGCAAATTCTTCTTCTTACGAGGTGGTGCTGAAAAGCGGGCGCGCTTTTATCCAGGGAGAATTCAAGACCTGCGACATCGGTATTGCGTGCGGAGTCATTGCCGCGATAGACCCTTCATGCCTGCTGAAGGCGCAGGGAGCGCGCCTCATTGACTGCTCCGGGATGTATATAAGCCCCGGGTGGGTTGACCTTCACGCTCACCTCCTGCCGCCGTCTCATAAAAAGATCGGATCACCGCTGTCTCGCGTCGGAGCCCGGACAGGTGTAACCGCCCTGCTGGATGCAGGCACAACCGGCGCGAACAACTATCAAATGTTTGAACAGCATGTCGCGGCAGGGGCCCTTGAAGACGTCTTTGCCCTCATGAACATCAAGCGCGACGGGATTCGCATTCGCGACCTCTATCGCCTGAAACCGGGGCTTGAAGACTTCGAGATGATGACGCGTGTCCGGGAAGCTAATCCGCTGATCAAGGGCCTCAAGGTCCGCGCGAGTGTCGAGGACTCTGTGCGCAAAGACCCCATGTATTATGTGCGAAAGATAAGGGAAGCCGGGGACAGGCTTGATCTCCCGGTCATGATTCACATTGCAAACCCGCCGCCCACCGTGCCCGAGATACTGCCTTACATGCACGAGGGAGACATCCTTACACACGCCCTGCGAAGCCCCGGGCACAACATCCTGGAGGACAAGGGCAAGCTCAGGCCCGAGACGCAAGATGCACTGGAAAGGGGGGTACTCATTGACATCGGGCACGGATTTGCAAGCTTCTCATTTGAAGCTGCGGAGCGCGCTCTTGAGGAGGGCTTTACCGAGTTCACCATCTCGTCTGATCTATGGTCGGTCAGTGCGCCCATGCATGCGAGGACCTTTGCCAATGTCATGACACAGTTCCTTGCGCTGGGAATGAGCCTTGAGAATGTGATTGAGCGAGCCAGCACAAGGCCAGCGCGCATTCTGGGCATCGAGAGGGAGATCGCTCCGGGAAAGCCCGCGTCCCTCACCGTGTTCAGCGCACCCTCTGGCGAGTTCTCCTGCCAGGACTGCGTGGGCGAAAAAAGGGTATCCCGTCAGCGCGTCTTCCCTGAATGGACTGTCCACAGGGGAGAAATAATCCGCGCAGGCGATGTTGACCGGAAGATATATTCAGCCTGAAGAAACTTGCCCGCAATTAGGGCATAGAGTAAAATAGAAGCGCTTTCGGGGATTGAGGTAATGGAGAGGACAAACCGGGGAAAGCTTGATGATCCGGTCGGCATTCTGCATGAAGTTGCCAAGGCCCTGACCTCGACCGTTGATCTGAACGAGATACTCGATCGGATCATGAAGACCATTGCGGAGCTTTTTCAGCCTGCGAACTGGTCTTTGCTCATGGTTGACGAGGATACCGAGGAGTTGTTTTTTGCTATTGTGGTCGGAGATGCAGGTGCCAAGCTCAAGGATGTTCGGCTGAAACAGGGAGAAGGGATAGCCGGCTGGGTTGCCAAGCACCAGGAGCCGCTTATCACGGAGAATGCCTATAAGGACCCGCGTTTTGCGAAGTGGGTGGACAAGCTAACCGGCTTCAAGACGCAGGCAGTTGTATGCCTTCCCCTGATAAGCAAAGGCACGACCCTGGGCGTGATCGAGTTGTTCGGCAACGCGGGTGAAAAGTTTTCAAAGAATGATCTGAAATTGATCGAGGCGCTGGCTGATTTTACGGCAATCGCTATTGAGAACGCGCATTATGTCAAAAGGATCAAGGACCTGGCCATCATTGATGATGTGACCGGGCTTTATAATTCCCGGCATCTTCACACCCTGCTTGAGACAGAGATCTCCCGGTCATTGCGGGAGAAAACGCCTTTTTCCATCATCTTTCTGGACCTGGATCACTTTAAGAATGTCAACGACAATTTCGATCACCTGGTGGGTTCACGCCTGCTTCGCGAGGTCGGCCAGATGTTGAATTATAGCCTTCGTTCGATTGACTGGGCGATCCGGTATGGAGGAGACGAGTTTATCCTTCTTTTACCCCAGGCAAGCAGTGAAGAAGCAATGATGATAGCAAGCCGGCTCCGGCAATCCCTGAACCAGAGCGTTTTTTTCAAAAAGGAAAACCTGAATATCACGATCACTGCGAGCTTCGGTGTGGCCGCTTTTCCGGATGATGCTACGGACAAGGAGGACCTGCTTCGCCTTGCTGATAAAGCCATGTATAAGGTAAAAAGGTCTGGCCGGGACGGAATCGCAACGGCCTAAAATGGGGCCGCACCCATTTTGGAGAACCCGAGTGCCCTTGGCTTCCCCGCATAATCCTCGATTGTCTGGCGATGAACCAGGTTTGGGCCAGCGGCCTCGATGACCTGCCCGGCCTGGTCATCTCCCACCTCCAGCCATAACCAGCCACAGGTGCCGAGGTACCGTGGGGCCTGTTCGAGAATTTCAAAGATAAATTCAAGACCTCTTTCGCCCCCGTCCAGTGCAACTCCAGGCTCGAAATCCCGGACCTCCGGCATCAAAGAAGGAAATACATGGGGCGGAATATAAGGCGGATTGGCAACGATCAGATCGAATTTCTCAAGCCCGGAAAAAGCCTGGAACATGTCACCTTGGACAAAGTTGATCCGGCCTTCCAGGCTCACCTGACGGGCGTTTTGCCGCGCCAGGTCCAAGGCTGGTCCTGAGATGTCTGAGGCCCATATCTTGATTTCCGGGAATACGATTGCCAGGCTGAGCGCTATTGCGCCGGAGCCTGTGCCCAGGTCAAGCACACGCATGTCCGAATTATCCGGAGGGTCCGAATTATCCGGAGGAACCGAGCCCTCTTCAGGATTTTCGATTCTTTTTCCGAAGGATATAGATGACAGGCATGAGATGACCGCGTCCACGAGTATCTCCGTCTCTGGTCTCGGAACCATGACTGCGGGCGAGACCTTGAGTTCGATGTCCCGGAATGCCTTTTTCCCGGTAATATAAGCTGTTGGTTCGCGCCTTTTACGGCGATGCACAAGCTCCATAAAGGCCGCGAGAGCCGCAGTGTCCAGGATCTCATCATGGCGAAGATAGAGGTCTACAATCTGGCATCCAAGGATGTGGCTTAAAAGGAGTTCAGCATCCAGGCGCGGTGAATCCAGTCCATGTCTGGAGAAATCTTCAGTTGTCCAGCGGATCAACTCGATGATGCTCCGGGGTCGTTTTTTCAACACGCTTCGTATTTCTGCCGACTGGCGGGCCGTGCTCATTTATCTTCTTTTTCAGGCGGCATTGAGTTCAATCCCTCTTCAGCCTCGCGAGCCGCCAGGATCGAGATGATCTCATCCAGTTCTCCCATGAGCACTCTATCCAGCTTGTGCAATGTGAGGTTTATGCGGTGGTCCGTGACGCGGTTCTGCGGGAAGTTGTAAGTGCGGACCTTTTCAGCCCGCTCTCCTGTTCCAACCTGGCTTCTCCGTAGCCCTGCGATCTCTTCCTTTTGTCGCTTCTGCTCCTGATCGAGAAGCTTTGCCTTGAGGATCTTGATTGCCCGCGCCTTGTTTTTGTGCTGAGAGCGTTCATCCTGGCATGTTACAGCTATCCCGGTGGGAATGTGCGTGATGCGCACCGCGGAGTCCGTGGTATTGACGCCCTGTCCGCCCGGACCCTGGGAGCGAAACACATCAACCTTCAAATCCCTTTCAATGTTTATCTCGATCTCCACATCCTCGGCTTCAGGAAGCACAGCCACGGTAACAGTGGAGGTATGAATGCGGCCCTGGGATTCAGTTACCGGAACCCTCTGGACCCGGTGCACCCCGCTCTCGTGCCGTAGTATTCCGTAAACACCTTTTCCAGCAACCTGCGCGATTATCTCCTTGAACCCGCCTCGGCCAGTTACATTATGGTTAAGCACTTCTACCCGCCAGCCCCTGGCCGCGGCAAAGCGATGGTACATCCCAAAAAGGTCTCTGGCAAAAAGTGAGGCTTCCTCCCCGCCCGTGCCAGCCCGGATTTCCATGATAGCATTCTTTTTTGAAAGCGGGTCCCGGGGCAAAAGCATCTCGCGCAGTCTGGCCTCGAGCTGATCCCGCTCCTGTTCAAGGGCCAGGGACTCTTCCTCGGCTAAACCTGCCAGTTCCTTATCCTCTCCCGCGCGAATCTCCCGGGCATCATTGAGGTCATCTTCCACCTTTTTATATCTACGCCAGGTCTCCACGGTCTCTCGCAGTTCCGCCTGTTCCCTGCCCAGGTCCCGGATCAGGTCCGGCCGCAAGCTTATCGCGGGATCAATCAGCTTGTCCTCAATCTCCCTATACCGGGACTCAATGCTTTTCATCTGCTCATGAATATCCATCTTCAATGCTAAGGCCTCAAGCTCTCTCCCTAGCAAAGGGAGGTGGGCTAATGGATAAAAAAAGCCACCAACCCTTATGGGCCGGTGGCGTATCTTAGCCTTGCTTTAACTCTTTGGTTTGCGGCCGTACTTCTTGTAGAAGCGCTCCACCCTTCCCGCGCTGTCCACCAGCTTCTGCTTGCCGGTGAAGAATGGATGGCATGCGGAACAGATGTCTATCTTGATCGTGCCCTGCCGGGTAGAGCGCGTCTCGATAACATTGCCGCAAGCGCATTCAAACCGCACAGGCCCATATTCAGGATGAATATCTTTTTTCAAGTCCGTGCCTCCATACTTTTTATTTATACCATAAATCAGGGCAAGACGCAAAAGGTTTTAAGGTTTTACTGATTCATTGAATCCAGGAACTCCTCGTTGGTCTTGGTGCCTGAGATTTTATCCAGGAGAAACTCCATAGCGTCAATGGGGTTCAGGGGGCTCAAGACCTTGCGCAATAGCCAGGATCGCTTTCTGACCTTTTCGTCCAGAAGCAGTTCCTCGCGGCGGGTGGCTGACTTGTTCAGGTCAATGGCAGGGAATATGCGCTTCTCCATCAGCCTGCGATCAAGCTGGATCTCACAATTGCCTGTGCCCTTGAACTCCTCGAATATGACCTCGTCCATGCGTGAGCCCGTGTCAATGAGTGCCGTGGCAACTATGGTCAGGCTTCCGCCTTCCTCGATATTGCGGGCCGCTCCGAAGAAGCGCTTTGGCTTGTGGAGGGCCGCTGAGTCCACGCCGCCGGTGAGGATCTTTCCGGAGGGCGGCACCACATTGTTGTAAGCCCTTGCAAGCCGGGTGATGGAGTCAAGCAGGATCACCACATCTCTCTTTCCCTCAACCAGCCTTCTGGCTTTTTCCAGGACCATCTCCGAGACCTGGACATGACGCTGGGGCGGCTCATCAAATGTAGAGGATATAACCTCGCCTTTGACTATGCGGAGCATCTCGGTAACCTCTTCCGGCCGCTCGTCAATCAACAGCACTATCAGACAGAGGTCCGGGTGGTTTTCCATCAGGGCCGTGGCTATGTTTTGTAGCATCACGGTCTTACCGGAATAAGGAGGGGACACGATAAGTGCGCGCTGGCCTTTTCCCATGGGGCTGAACAGGTCGAGAATCCGGGTAGTATAATTCTTGGGATCATACTCCAGGTGCAGGCGCTCCATGGGATAGAGGGGTATGAGGTTATCAAAGATGATCTTGTCTCTGGCCTTTTCAGGTTCTTCGAAATTTATGGCATCCACCTTTAGCAGGGCGAAGTATCGCTCGGAGTCCTTGGGCGGTCTGATCTGTCCCGCAACGGTGTCGCCTGTTCGGAGGCTGAATCGCCGTATCTGGGACGGGGACACATAAATATCATCCGGCCCAGGGAGGTAGTTATATATGGCGGAACGCAGGAACCCGAAGCCATCTGGAAGGACCTCCAGTACGCCCTCTCCGTAGATAAGGCCGTTTCGCACGGCCTGGGCTTGAAGGATGGCAAAAATCAAGTCCTGCTTGCGCATTCCGGAAGCGCCTTCCACCCCGAGTTCCCTGGCCAGTTTCATCAACTCCGGTATCCGCTTAGACTTCAAGTCCTTGAGATTTAGCTGGTTCTCGGGCCTGACTTGCTCCTTCTTCTCCACCCGAGCCGCATTCACCTTTTCCGGCTCCTTACCCGCGTCCGTCGTGTTCGTCATAACATCACTCCCTGTAAATTAAACAAGATCAAATCCTCACTTACTTAACGACCACAATTATGCATCTCCCGCAGAACGAGAACAATAAACCAGGGATCCCCAGAAAATTTCTCGATGGGCTTCACGAGTGAAATGTTAATTCTTTCTCCTGATGACCTTTGGAATAATCCTTTGAAAAAACAATTGAATTTTATGTGAGCTTAGCTTGTACAAGCAAATTCATTCAGGGAGTAAATGGAATCTTCTTGATTACCTTAATAAGCTTTTAGCACCTTGGCCCGGATTTGTCAAGTAAAAAATTTATTGGGGGTGGGAGCAGGGATTAGACTCCTTTACTCTCCACCAGGCCATGTGCGAATAAAGAGAACATTTATTATGTCAGCATCAGTAATACCTGTTCCCGATTACTCTATTGTCTCTTGCAAGGTTCCTTTAAGTTCTTCCTTTTCTTTGCAGTGACTGTTAGCATATTGCCCTTTTTTGCTAGGATTTTACTGTCTTCATATTCACTGCCCGCAGACCTTTAGGCCCTCTCTCCGTCTCGAACTCTACATCCGCGCCCTCTTCCAGGGAATCAAAATTCTCTCCCTCCAAGGCGGAACGGTGGAAGAAGACCTCCTTGCCATTCTCTGCATTGACGAAACCGAAACCCCTATCCCGGATAATCCTCTTTATGGTTCCCCTCATATCTATCACCTCCTTTCTTAAAAACTTTCCAGCCATTCGGTCAAAATAAAACCCTTCCCACCCCCTCTGGCCAGGGCAGGCAACTTTACATCACATTTTTTCAGACCTTAATAACAGATTTCCCTCCCCTTGTCAAATCTCTTTATACAAGCACTCTCAAGATCACCCTGAGATTCACATGACCCTCCAGCTCCGGAGAATTTACAGTGACACATTTGATGCCCTCGTAAAAAATCATCAAGCCGTTTGGCTTACAAGTTGATGGTTGATGATGGCCGGGGATAAAAATTTACATGAAACCCGACAGATCAATAAAAACCGCTCTTTG
>CAZOMR010000123.1:0-9688 GCA_964580655.1 uncultured bacterium | reverse complement strand
AAATATAAATCATTCGTTCCTGGTCGTTGATTTTCATAATCCTTTATGGGTGGCTCGCCGGCACAAGTTTTTCGGCTCTTACACTTGTTGAAATCAAAAAATCCTTACACCCATTTGATTTACAGAAGAATCAGGGTGATTTTCGGGGAATGTCCAGTGGCATCTTGGCAGGGTGTGCGACATATTTGGTGATCCTTCAACAGATTATTGTAGGGGCAGGGCTTGCCCTGCCCAAAGAGGGCGTAGCAAGCATCGCCCCCACGGCCGAAAATGAAAAAAGTCACCATTTGTGTCGCACACCCATCTTGGCAGTCAGAAACTTTTTGCCTTTCGCCCTTGACGGTGCGATATAGGGTTAGCTATAATTGAAATCACTTAATAAGGCCGAAGTACAAATGGATAAGAACCTTCTTTATTTTGGCGACAACCTTACTATTCTTCGCCAATATATCAAAAAGGAATCAATAGACCTCGTCTACCTGGATCCCCCTTTCAAAAGCAATCAGGCTTATAATGTCCTTTTTGAGGAGCAAAATAGGTCCAGGTCAAAAGCTCAGATTAAAGCCTTTGAGGACACATGGAGGTGGGACCAGGAGGCGGCTGAAGTATATCAGGATGTTGTAGAGAAGGGCCATGTGGAAGTATCAAGGGCTATGCAAGCCTTTCGGACTATGGTGGGCGAAAGTGATATGCTGGCTTATCTGGCAATGATGGCTCCCCGGCTGGTGGAATTAAGGCGAGTGTTGAAACCCACAGGCTCGATCTACCTTCACTGTGACCCAACAGCCAGCCACTACTTAAAAATACTTATGGATTCTATTTTTATCAAAGGCTTCCTAAATGAGATAATTTGGTGTTACCGCCAAGGTGGAAGGAGCAATCGGTTTTTCGGTCGAAAGCATGACTCTATCCTCTTTTATTCAAAAACGGATAAATGGATTTTTAATGCTGATTCCCCGCTCATCCGCGTTGAGTATCACGGAACTGGTGGGTATCAAACAAGCGGAAAGGGGGTTACTCATAAAAAGACTGGTCAAACTTATACGCCAGATCCACGAGGTAAAATTGCAGAAGATTGGTGGGATATTCCCGCAATACCTCCTATGTCAGCCGAACGATTGGGTTATCCCACTCAAAAACCTGAGGCACTTCTTGAGCGAATAATCGCTGCATCCAGCAAAGAAGGCGATACTGTTCTAGATCCTTTTTGTGGGTGTGGCACCACGATCGCGGTAGCAGAGCGTCTAAAACGCGGCTGGATCGGGATTGATATTACCCACCTCGCTATAACCCTGATCAAGCATAGGCTCCACGACGCCTTTGGACCTGAAATTGAAAAATATTTTGAGGTTATCGGTGAGCCGGTAGATTTATCCGGGGCAAGAGCTTTGGCGAAAGCAGACCCTTATCAGTTTCAATTCTGGGCTTTAGGTCTGGTAGGAGCTCGCCCTGCAGAGCAAAAAAAGGGAGCTGATAGAGGAATTGATGGAAGAATCTATTTTCACGATGAAGGCAAGGATAAAAAGACCAAGCAAGTTATTGTCCAGGTAAAAAGTGGACACGTATCAGTAGCTCAAATAAGGGATTTAAGAGGTGTTTTAGAGAGAGAAAGTGCGGAAATCGGGGTGTTTATCAGCCTCCAGGAGCCTACCAGACAGATGAGGACTGAAGTTGCATCAGCAGGCTTTTATGAGTCTCCAATGTCAAAAAAGCGATACCCTAAATTGCAGATTTTAACCATTGAGGAACTATTTATTGGAAAACGTATCGAATTCCCTCATCATTGGAGCAATCCACCCTTCAAAAAGGGCCCGAGGTCTAAAACCGATCAATTTTTTCTCTTTTAATCAATCGGATTTTTATCTGAATTTTCCCCAAAAATAAATTTCTCCGGTTTAAAAGCATTTGATAATCGCATTAAATATAAAAACATATATTGACAATTCCGGGCATTAAACTCCTTATTGTTTTTTTAAAGCAATGTTTCGCGATTTTCACTTGTTGTAAAACAAATCCCTTTGAAATCAAAGCTGAATCTCGAATTCATAACTCAGTTTTGGTGAAACTTTAGAAGAATGTTACACTATCCAGACCTTGCCGGATGCCTTCACTCAAGCTCTTTTGCGGAATAGATTTAAGAACTTGCTTACTTGACCCAGGTCTTCAAGCCTTGCAAGGATGACGAGCGCCCCGCCTATATCCTCATCAGACAGTATGCCCTCAGTGCATTCTCTGAACTTGGCCTCAAGCTCATCATCGGTGAGCGGATTACCCGGGTGGCCTCTGGCCTCGCCGGTCCGCCCCTGGATTCTCCTTCCATCCGAAAGCTCTACCGTGACCCTGTCAGGGGCGAACATGCGGGCAAAGCTATAACCCTGGGCCAGGATGTCCGGTTCCGCACTGAACCCTGCTTTTGCTAAAAGCGCGGCCATGACGCCAGAGCAGGCCGCATGGCCTGCATGGAGCGGCTTGGTCATTGTCCCGAAATTCTGCTGGGTGCCGGTCCCAGAATTTTCCCTGCCGAGGCCGCGGCTCCCATCACTCCCAGTGCGGATGTCGAATGCCAGCCATGCTCGTAATGCCCAGGAAGCAACTCCCGGCCCAGCCTCGCGATCATCTCAAACCCCGTAGCATAAGCCAGGATAAGATCAGGCCCCGAAGCTCCGACCCTCTCGCAAACTGCCAGGGCCGCAGGCACGAGCACGGCATCACGGGGAAGGTCGGAAAAAGAGGCCGCAAGAATTTTACGGCAAACCTTTTCTGTAAGGGTCATGAGTCGGATCGGGGATGCCTGGCCTTGTATTTCTTTTCTACAAGTTCGCGGGGAATGGTCTCCGGTTGTTCTATGGCCTTCTTGTATTCATTGAGAAATTCCTCGTAAAAGTCAATATTGCCGAAGGCGTGCGGCGCGCCAAAGCATGCCTTGACCTTCTCGCCGAACGGGATGGCCATGATATAGGTGCGATAGTGGGTGCCGTGGAAGATCACCTGGGCTCCAAGGCTTCTTAAAGGATTGCGCGTAACCGTCAGGGCATATTGATCCTTGATCTCTTTTCTTGCAAAAAACCAGCGTGCAAGGAAAAGCGCAACCCGCGGCAGGCGTGTCATCAAGAAAAACATCAATGGCTGGATGTCATCCCTTACCCCACGCTCTACAAAATAGTCTTCCTTCTCGCGCACCGCGATCCACTCCAGCATGTCCCGGTCAGGATGGAGCTTTCTCACATATCCGGCCGGATACCTCGCGGGATAGGCCTTCCTGTTCAGGGCGACCACATATTGCGGAAGATACTTCTGGCTGAGCCGGGACGAGACCTTCATCAATAGCTGGTTTGTCGGGATTCGCTCTTTTTTGCAGAAATCCAGGAACGGCTTAAAATTGAGGTCAAAGAGTATGTTCATCACATAACCGCGGCGCATGAACCAGTAGTATTCCGCCGGTCCGAATGTCTCGCCTTCCCATGGATGGCCTTTAAACAAAGCCAAGTCCTCCTTTCAGCCTTCCCTCTCTTTTGCCATCAGGCCTTCAAGCAGGGCTCGGGAGAATGCAAGGCTCTCGTTTGTTGAGCGAAGCCTGTGGCAAAGCACGCGGATAAAATTCCTGTAGCACTTCAGGGCAAGATCCTTGTCCGAGGCCAGGAGTTCTTCGAAATCCTTGCGCTGTATCTCCAGGGCCTTAAGCGCTTCATTCGCGGCCACTGTAGCCGAGCGAGTTTCGCGGTCCATGATCGCTATCTCGCCGAACACATCGCGAGGATAGAGAATAGCGACCACTTCCACTGTTCCAGCAGACCCCTCTGGTCCGCCTTCGCCTCTCTCCACACGCACCGTGCCTTCCAGGATCAAATACATGGACTCGCCTTCATCGCCCTCGAAAAAGACAATCTCGTTCTCAAGGAAATACCTTTCTCTGGCAATGGCCCGCACCTTTTTCAAGTCCATGTCATCCAGACCATGAAAAAGCTCGCTCTCAGCCAGCATGTCCTTTTCAGCCATTTCTGATCCCCTTATTCATTGATTATCTTCTTCCCCAGAACCTTCGAATCCCTCAGACCCCTCGGACAGAGTCCTTTGAATCCGGTCTACAATCTCGCTCGCATTCAAATCCTTGGATATGTAGCCATTTGCTCCCAGCTCTTTCACCCGCTCGATCTGCGCGGCATCCTTGAAAACATTTGTTATCACGAGAATCCGAAGGTCTTTGCCCATTTTGCCCTGGCGGATCTCCCGGAGCACATCGAACCCGGTCATCTTGGGAAGCAAAAGATCAAGAAGCACCAGGTGCAGGTTGGGCATCTCGTGTTTTATGGTCTGGAGCGCCTCCAGGCCGTCTTTGGCTGTGATCACTTCGTAACCGCTCTTTTCCAGAAGGTCCTGCATTAGCACTCGAAAGATCTCCGTGTCGTCCACAACCAGGATTCTCTTCCTCGTATCATCCTCCTGAGCCATCGCATCCCCCTTATTTTTTTCTCAGTGCTTCCTTGACCGCGGCAAAGAGAAGCGGGACCATTATCTCGTGGTGCCCGGTCAGCCTGATACCTCTGCCGGAATGGGCCACCGGCCGCTCAGTGACATTGACCGTAGGCCGATAGTGCTGGATGAAATCCATGTTCACCGCCAGGAAATCACGCGCAGGATACCCGAGGTTCCGGGCCAGGCTCAGCGCTTTGAGGAACACCTCCGGCAAGATCACGGCGGAGCCTATGTTGAGAAAAACACCGCGCCTGAGCTTTGCCACGCATGCCGCGAAAAGCCTGAAATCATAGAGCGTGCCCTTGCCTATCGCGGCCCCGTCAGCCTGCGGGTGCATGTGATGTATGTCCGTGCCAACTGCCACATGCACCGTTGCCGGGAGGTTAAGCCTGAAGGCCTGCGCCAGGATGCTCTGTTTTTTGTAAGGAAAATCACCTTCCCAGATCGCGGCTCCGAAGGCTTCTCCCAGTCCCACATCATCCTTGAGACAGCGAATTGCGGCCTGGTTCAGGCCCGACCCTGTCTCCCGCGCCATCCCGAAAGACCCGTTCTCTATGGCCTCGGCCACATCCTCCGATGTCCTGCCTGTAAGCGCGATCTCGAAATCGTGGACTGCACCAGCACCGTTCAGCGCCACTGCGGATACAATGCCCTGCTCGAAAAGATCCACGATCAAGGGTGACAGCCCGACCTTTATCAGGTGCGCTCCCATTGCCAGGATGATCATTTTCTCCCCGCGGCTTGCGCGGGCGATTGCCTCCGCCAATTCCTTCAACTCTTTTGCCGCAAGGATATCCGGGAGCCCATCAAGGAACCGGCTCATGGTCATTCCGGCCTTCAGGGGTTTTGCAAATTCCTTGATCTTTACCTTGCGCCTGGTCTTTTTCAATGAGGTTGTCCTGATCCCGGAGGGGTCGAGCGGCTTGATCTTTTTCTTCTTCAAGATTTCAGTTCCCCGAACATGATTTCTTCAGCTATCTCGCAGATGATATGCCCGGCCGCAAGGTGCACCTCCTGGATGCGTGGGGTGTCCCGGGATTCCACGAACAGGCAGAGATCGGTCTCATTCTCCATGAGCGAGCCGGGTCTTCCTGCAAGACCGAACCGGAAAAGGCCCTGGTCCCTGGCGGCCTCAAGCGCTCTAATTACATTCGGCGAGTTGCCGCTCGTGGAAAAGGCCCAGGCAAGATCACCGGGCTGGCCGAGCGCCTCGATCTGCCGGGCAAAGACCTGGTCAAAGCTCTCATCATTGCTTACGCTCGTAAGTATGGATGTATCGGTGTTAAGTGCGATCGCGGCGAGCGCAGGCCTCTGTCTTATCATCTTGTTCACGAACTCCGCCGCGATATGCTGGGACTGCGAGGCAGAACCGCCGTTTCCAAAAAGGAGAAGCTTATTGCCGGCCTTCAGCACCCGCGCTACTTCCTGGGCGGCCTGCACAAGCGCTTGTGCACTATGTTCTGAAAACTTCAAGAATAACTCGCTTCCGGCCGAAAGCCGCGCCCGAACCTCCTGAATGATCTTATCCTGTCCCATGTGATTCTTCTTACATTTTAGACCAAGCAGAAGCAGGAATCAAGGTTTTTCCTCCTTGCTTTTTGAAGGCTGAGTGCTATGATTGCGTTTATGTTCAGTAAGCTCATGAATCCCAGGATTTTGATTCTGGTCGGGCTTTTATTATCCTCATCTTTCGGGTTCCGGTATGACCGCGTGAATAAGGTTCGGGTCAAGGAAGTGAAGAGCGGGGACAGCTTTGTGGTGATCTGGCAGGGGAAGGGCCAGAGGGTGCGGCTTGTGGGGATTGACGCTCCGGACAAGGATGAGCCGCTTTATGAAGAGGCCAGGAAGGTGCTTTCGGAATTGATCCTTGGTAAGAAGGTGATGCTCAAGTTCGACAACAAGGACAACCGGCCGGAGCTGGACACGGCGGGTCGCTGGGTATGCGTGGCCTATCTTGGGAAAACCTGCCTCAATGAAGAGATGGTCAAAAAGGGGTATGCTTGCGTGGACACCAGGCGGCCTTGTGCGCGGCTGAAAAATTTGCAGAGCCTGGAGGACTACGCGAGGAATGAAAAGCTGGGTATATGGCTTTTATTGAAACCGGGGGCGCAGGCTGAGCGAAAGCTGGAGGTATACGTGGGCTGGAAGCACGATGATATTTTTCACCGCGCAGGTTGCAGGGTTCTGGACAAATATAAATCCGAGGACATCATCATTTTTTCGAGCAAAGACGAGGCGCAGGAAAAGCGCAAGCCTTGCCCGGCATGCATTCCGCAATCAAAAGCTTCCCCGTGAAGCCTCCAGCCGCTTTTCAGTTCTCCGGCCTGAATTGAATGAGGCCAGACCGATATGTCTGAATTGCATTTTGTGATCATGCCGCACACGCACTGGGACCGGGAGTGGTATCTTCCCATGGAGGTCTTTCGCCGACGCCTTGTGCGGCTGATGGATCGGCTGGTTGACATTATGGATGCTGATCCTGAATACCGGTTTTTTTACCTGGACGGACAGACCATTGTTCTTGAGGACTACGAGGAAATCCGTGGCAGAAATTCAAGGCTTGAACGGCTGATCAAGGGTGGACGCATAGAGATAGGGCCCTGGTATATCCTGCCGGATGAGTTCCTGGTATCCGGAGAGTCCCTGATCCGGAATCTCAAAATCGGATTCGAGGTTGCGGAAGGCTATGGTATAAAGCCTGCAATGGTAGGATACCTTCCGGACATGTTCGGTCATACATCACAGATGCCGCAGATACTTCAAGGCTTCGGGATTGAACACGCAGTGGTCTGGCGAGGCATGCCCTCGGAGATCAAGAAGAATCAATTCCGCTGGCAAGCACCGGACGGCTCTTTCGTGCTTACCGCATTCCTTCCTCTAGGGTATGGCGTAACCTTCAACTTTCCCGATGACCCCAAAGAGCTTCGTGACCGGCTCAGGCTTTTCCTTGCAGGACTCAGTCGGAATGACCCTTCAGGCGTCTACCTTCTGCCACTTGGCACTGACCACTGGGAGCCGGAGGAGCACATCCCGGAGAGGATGAAAGAGGTAACAGGGATCGAGTCCGAATGGAGCTTTGAGATGGCTGGTTTATTGAGCTACTTCAATAAGCTCAAGCCAGTGCTCAAGGAACTCCCTGAATGGACAGGCGAACTCCGCTCATCCAGCCGCACCGTAATTATTCCCAGTGTGGCATCATCACGCCTATATCTCAAACAGAGGGACTTCAGGGCCACGAGCCTGATCGAGCGCTACCTGGAGCCTCTATCCGGCTGGGCCATGGTTCTGGGCGGCCCGAACCCGGAGGGTTTCCTCCATTACCTCTGGAAGCTCCTTCTTACAAACCACCCTCATGATTCCATCTGCGGATGCAGTGTGGACTCTGTGCATGATGAGATGCAAGCCCGCTATGCCAAAGTAATTCAGCTTGCAGAGAGGCTCACGCACGAGGCCGTGGGATTCCTTGCTGAGAAGATCGAGGATAGTGGGCCGGGGCTATGCTTATGGAATCCCACGCCGACCCAGAGTCCGGGGATTATTTGCGGCGAGTTGGAGGGCCGAATTCCCAATAGCCCGGTTCTGGTTGTGCCGGATGGTTCCGAAGAATCCGGAACACTGGAAATTCCGCTCCAGGTTCTTGAGACAAAAAAGGATAAAGAGGATTTCTTCGAGATAGAGGTCCCGGGGGTTATCGCGAGCCTGGCAATGATAATGTTTGCAAACGAGGAGCTCTTCGGGGCTTTTATTCAGTGTTACCGTGTAAGGGAATGCGGCGAGGCACTGGAACTCCAGATTGACCTGGGGACCAGGCCGAGGG
Source organism: uncultured bacterium (assembly GCA_964580655.1). Taxonomy (GTDB): domain Bacteria; phylum RBG-13-61-14; class RBG-13-61-14; order RBG-13-61-14; family CAZOMR01; genus CAZOMR01. Next base: position 1,398 of record CAZOMR010000123.1, on the reverse strand, counting down.
ATGTTAACACTGATCAGATGGCCAGAGATGTGGATGAGCGGCTTGTTGCCTCCGGGCTGAAAAAGTTGAAGATCAGGGTGCTTCGCCTGCCCAGACATCGGGTTGCGGCCAGGATTCCAGCATTCTCCGGATTCACGATCTCAAAATTCAAGCTCAAGCGAGGAAAGGCATCTGGTTTCTCCGGGACACTCAAGGCCGCAAAGGACTTATTGGAAAGCGATGTTTATTCCATCAGGCTTGAAGGGGACGGGTCGCTTTCTATTGAAGATAAAAAGCGCAAACAAACCATTCATGGGCTGAAATTCCTTGATGTGGCGGATCGGGGGGACACATACAATTTCGATCCCCTGTCGAGAGAGGACTCGGTTACAAAGCCGAATTCGGTGTCCTCCAGACTCATTGCAAAAGGCCCTCATGCCGCGGTCATGGAAATCAAGCACAGTTTCAAGGTTCCTGAATCTCTTAACCGGGCGCGGGACTCCCGGTCCCGGAGGACTATCACACTCAAGCTCCAGACCACGGTAACTCTTTACGCCGGTGATACCGAGCGGATTGAATTCATCACCCGGTTCAAAAACACGGCGCGCGACCACCGTCTCCAGGTAGCATTTGATGCACCTTTCATCACGGAAAAGGCTTGGGTGGAGAACGCGTTTGCCGCGGTTCCGCGGTCCACTGACCCGGGAAACCCAGCCCCTAAACCTGATATGCATAATGTCAGCTCCCTTTTATTCGGCACCGAGGCGACCTATTCCACATCTCCACAGAGGACTTTTGCCTGCATAAGCTCCGGGGCCTTTGGAATTGGCATTTTTAACCGCGGTCTGGCCGAAGTGGACACGGTGCGGCTTGAGAAAGAGACACGGCTTGCCCTCACCCTGGTGCGTAGCATAGGTTATCTCTCACGCGGGGACCTCAGGACAAGAAGGCAGGACGCAGGGCCTCCGCTTACTGCTCCCGGGGCTCAATGCCTTCGCGAGTGCAGGTGCGAATATGCGCTCACGAGCTTCACGGGTTCCTGGGAAGAAGCTAATATGGTGGCCAGAGCACACCATTATGCCTTTCCGCCCCTTTTATTTGTATCCGGGGTAAGAGACGAGGGCGAGAAAAAAATCAAGAGCGGGACCGGGCTCTTTTCAGTTGATAATCCCAGGATTGACATGAGCGCACTTTTTATTTCAGGGCCGGAGTTCCTTGACCTGCGTCTCTACAATACCGGCACGCGCATGGAAAAAACGGAGATAACCTTTTCTGACTTGATCCGGGAGGTCAAGCCTGTTGACCTTCTCGGCAAGCCTGCCTCGGGAGTGGACTTTTCCTTCAATAAGCAAAGAGCCCGGCTACAATTCCGACCCGGGCAGATTATCACCCTCAAGCTCGATCTGCGATAATCTTCAT
>CAZOMR010000122.1:0-9797 GCA_964580655.1 uncultured bacterium | reverse complement strand
AGTGTATCAAAGCGGAGATTCCTGTCAAGTCACAGCTTACCCCGCTGGAAGAAAACGCCAACGAAGAGTGTATCAAAGCGGAGATTCCTGTCAAGTCACAGCGGAAGGGGTTTAAGGTTTAAGGTTCAAGGTTGTTTTCAGTCTCACCAGGCGTTTGGGGAGGCTTTTTGTATTTTTTGCCGGAGTATTTTGAGCCTTTAAGATACGAGATCACTGCTACTCCAATTACTATACCTTTAACCTTAAACCTTAAACTTTCAACTCATTCGTCTCCGGCCATTTCGATCAGGGTCTTTACTACAAGGTTTTTGTGGATGATGCGGACTCTCTTGCCTTTCACATAAATCTGTACTCCCCTGGGCGTTCCCACAGCACCGAGGTCTGCACTTCTGGCTTCACCCGGGCCGTTTACTATACATCCCATCACCGCGATCTTGAGCGGTCTTTTCAGGCTTGAAAGTCTTTGCTCCAGCTTCTCTGCCACGCGGATCACATCAAACTCTGTCCGAGCGCAGGTTGGGCATGCAATAACCTCTAGACCCCCCTCTCTGAGTCCGAGTGAATTGAGGATAGCATAAGCCACCCGAACCTCTTCCACCGGGTCCGATGCCAGTGATACCCGGATTGTATCCCCGATGCCCTCTGCCAGGAGAATTCCAAGCCCCACAGCGGAGCGCACCGTGCCGGAAAAGCGTGTGCCAGCCTCGGTGATGCCCAGGTGAAAAGGGTAGTCCAACTGATCTGCCAGAATTTCGTAAGCCTTTACAGTAGTGCTCACCTCCGAGGCCTTCATGGATACCTTTATACTTTCAAATCCGAGAGACTCAAGCGTTCTCACCTGGCTGAGCGCGCTATGCACAAGTGCTCTTGCTGGGTTTTTCTTATGCTCTTTCAACAAGGAATTCTTAAGCGAACCGGCATTGACCCCGACCCTGATGGGAACCCCTCTATCCGCGGCCTCCTTGACCACCGTCTCTACCTGCCAGCGCTTATGAAGGTTTCCCGGATTGATCCTCAGGCCACAAGCCCCGGCCTCAAGGGATGCAATTGCAAGGCGGTAGTCGAACTGTATGTCTGCCACGATTGGCACGGGGGAGTGCGCCACGATGCGCTTCAAGGCGGAACCCGACGCCTGGTCCGGCACGGCCACCCTCACTATCTCGCTCCCGTGCCGTGCCAGCCTGCGGACCTGGTTCAATGTAGCCCTGACATCGGCAGTCCGAGTGTTTGTCATAGACTGCACAACAATCGGGTTCCTGCCACCGATCTTCACGCTCCCGATTTCAATCACACGCGTTTTGCGCCGAACTATTTTTTTAGCCTGACTCATTGTGATCCCGATGGTTTACAAGGGTATCAGGGCCTCTGTCCCTGTAAAAGTCCGCCAGCCTTTGATGATTACCACGAATACTCCATTAGGCCCTTTCAAAATGATTATGGAAAGAAAAAACAGGTCTGGAGAAAAGCATCTTTTGATTCTTATTCTAATACGACCCTTCTGCCCGGTCAAGCGGTTTGATGCTCAAAAAAAATTTTTCAAGATTAAAATGTATGCCCCTTAACAGAAGAATTTTTTCCTGGTTGTCTTTTCTTGGGCTTAGGCTCACCCCCCCGGGGAAATACTTTGTAAGATTCTTAACAAAGATATTTTGATGGTAGAATTCTCTTGACAAGCACTTTTTTTCTGGTAAATTTACTGCGCTTTTGATCGGCAAGGGGTCTATGGAAGGAGAAACAAAAGTTAGTAACTCTCTTGTTTTCTTTCTCTAACATCTTAAATTATTGGGCTTTTTTGAGTTGTTCACAGGTGTGAATAAATTGTGTTTATTTAATCACCTTTTGTGGCCAGTTATTTGAAAACAAAGGCATTTTAGCTTTTGTAATTTTTCTCTTGGGGTCTTGACTGTGGAAGAAATTGTATGGCAGAGGGTGTTGGATGAGCTCCGTTCCCGTGTAGGAGAGGAGAACCTTGAAACCTGGTTCAAGCCTCTTCGCCCTGCGGGTCAAAAACAGGATCATCTTATCATCGAGGTTCCAAACAGCTTTTACCAGGACAGAATTCAGGAGCGATATGGAGACGATCTGGTGCAGTCGCTTGAGGCTACGGGGTCGGGGATAAAGTCCTTTCGCTTTTCGATCAATCCGGGCTTGATTAAAGCAAAAAAGGACTCGGAGCCGGTGCGGGGGAAAGCGGCATCCAGGGGCGGAGGTTCTCACCCCTTATTGAATCCACGGTATACCTTTGAGAATTTTGTTGTGGGTCCGAGTAATCAATTTGCCCATGCGGCTTGCAAGGCTGTTGCTGACGGATCGGCACATAGTTACAATCCCCTTTTCATTTACGGAGGAGTCGGGCTGGGAAAGACTCACCTTCTGAATGCTATCGGGAACAGGAGTTATCAGAGAAACCGCCGTATCCGGCTCATATGTATCCAGGCCGAGAGCTTCATGAATGACCTTATTAACTCTATAAGGCAAGAAAAGATGGCGTCTTTTCGCAAGAAGTATCGCAAAAGTTGCGATGTTCTACTCATGGACGACATTGAAATCATAAGTGGCAAGGAGAGAACGCAGGAGCAGTTCTTTTATGTTTTTAATGACCTGTATGAATCCGGCAGAAAGATCGTGATTACAAGCGACCGCTATCCCAAGGATATGCCCGAGCTTGAGGAAAGGCTCAGGTCCAGGCTTGAAAGCGGAATCATTGTGGATATACAGGCTCCGGAGTTCGAGACCAAGCTTGCCATCTTGAAGAAAAAGGCCGAGGAAGAGCGCATACAAATCCCGGATGATGTGGCTATATTTCTGGCCAACAACATCAAGTCCAATGTCCGCAAGCTGGAGGGCTCGCTTATACATCTGGGGGCTTTTACATCCTTATCAGGGATGGATATAACGCTTGATCTGGCAAAGGAGGTTTTGAAGAATTTACTGGATGAAGACAGAAAGACAATCAGCGCAGAGGACATAATCAAAGAGACAGCCTCATATTTCAATATTCGTCCCGGTGATCTCAAGAGTCATCGCCGCTATCGCAAGTTTACATATCCACGCCAGATAGCAATGTATATATGCAGAAATTTTATAAATCTCTCCTACCCTGAGATAGGGCAGAGTTTTGGAGGAAAGGATCACGCAACTGTAATTCACGCTTGTAAAAAGGTTGAGCATATGATGCAGAATGACCCTGATACGATGCGGCATTTTCAGGCGATAAAAAAAACCCTGGGATTGGGATCTGATTAGATTGTTGAATTCCTATGGAAAAGCCTGGTATAATTTGTTGATAGATCACATTGAAGTTGTTCTTGTTCTTGGACTGTTAATATTGATGAAAGTCTTTACATGTTTTTCAACTTAAAAATTATATGCAAAGTTATTGAAAAAATTCTATAATGCTTGGAAATAAACTTTTTAACAGGCGTTATTACTAATACTGAATTATATTAAAATAAAGAAATAAAAATAAGGAGGAAGATAATTATGGAATTTATTGTAGAGAAGGAAAAATTTCTCAAGAGCCTATCAAAGATTCAAGGTGTAGTTGAGAAAAGAAACACCATGCCGATACTCTCCAACACATTAATCCGGAGCAAAGACCAGGAATTGGAGATAGTAGCAACAGACCTTGATATCACGATAATTGATCGCGTATTATCCAGGGTCAAGACCGGAGGAACTGTTACCATCAATGCGCGTAAACTTTATGAGATTATCAAGGAATTGCCAGAGGGTGAGGTTTCACTTAAGAAGAAGGGAGAAGAAAGGGTTGAGGTTAAAGCAGAGAGGAGTGTATTTAATCTGGTTGGAACTCCAAGTGAGGAATTTCCTGTTATAAGTGATGTTTCAGAGTACTCTTTTATTGAGGTGGAAGCGAAAACAGTTATGGAGATGATTGATAAGACAATATATGCGAGCGCAGGAGAGGAAGCCAGATTCAATCTAAATGGGATATTCATGGAAAAGCTGGAGGAGGAGAAAACCTTGAGGATGGTGGCTACTGATGGTCATCGCCTTGCAATGATTGATAGGGATGTACAGAACCTGAAATCCTTGAGCCTTAAAAATGGCGTGATAATGCCGAGAAAGGGAATGTCTGAAATGAAGAAGCTCCTGGAGGGCAAAGAAGGGAACATGGAGTTGGCGCTAAAAGAAAACAATGCGGCCGCAAGGATAGATGGAACCGTATTAATAATGAGGCTTATTGATGGCGAGTTTCCAGAGTATCAGAGGGTTGTTCCCGAGGGGAATGATGTAACGGCGAAATTCAAAAGAGCTGATCTGCTTAAGACAATAAAACTGGCTTCAATACTGGCCGATGAAAAGATTCGAGCAGTAAAATTCCAGTTCTCTGGAAAGGGCTTGATAGTTGAGGGAAAAAGCGCAAACCTCGGAGAGGCGAAGGGTGAATGTGAGATGGAATACAATGGCACTGATATGGAAGTGGGGTTTAATGACCGTTATGTTGTGGATATTATAAATGTAGCAGAGGGAGCGGAAAACATAGTGATGGAGATGAAAGACAGCATGAGTCCGGTTGTAGTGAGGCTGGATAATGATCCAAGGTATACGTGCGTTGTAATGCCGATGAGGTTATAGTGATAAGGCCCAAAAAGGCGGCCGGGAAATTCTCTCGGCCGTTTTATTTTGTTTAATGGAATTGAAAAAATGTTTAGGCCAACCAGAGCGAGGATAATACTAGACGGTCTTGTAGAGAATTATTTAACCATCAAAGGTATTATAAAAGATGGCATAAAGGTCTTTCCGGTTATAAAGGCCAATGCCTACGGTCACGGAGCTATAGAGATAGCAAGAAAACTAAGAGAATGCGGAGCAAAGAAATTCTGTGTGGCCATGTTGGAAGAGGCGCTGGAGTTGGTTGAATCCGGGATTAATGCTGATTACATTATTCTGGGCGGTATTTTCAATGGTGACGAGGAGTTGGTTGCCAGACTGGGGGCGACGCCGGTTATCTTTCGTCCTGGTGATGCCGAGAGGTTGGATCGGGCCGCATCTTGCCAGGGTAAAAAGATAAAAGTCCACATCAAGGTGGACACGGGAATGGGAAGAGTGGGGGTTGATTCAATAGACATCTTCAGGTTTGTAGAAAATGTAGCCAGGATGAAAAACCTGGAGGTGGAAGGACTTCTATCTCATCTTTCGGTTGCCGACAGTGATGAAGATGAAGATGTGAGGTATACCCGGGACCAGTTGGCAAACTTTGCTGTTATAAAGAAGGGTCTTGAGGAGAAGGGATTCAATATCTCTTACTGGCACATTGCGAACAGCTCCGGAATCTTGAGATACCCGGACTCGCATCATAATGCGGTGAGACCCGGGATCATACTTTACGGTTGTAGCCCTTCATCGGGGGTTAAGATTCCGTCAGAGGCGAAAGCCGTGCTCTCTCTTCACTCAAGGATAACCTTTTTGAAGAGAGTGCCGAGGGGAACAGCTATTTCATACGGCAGAAAGAGAACCCTGGAACGGGAATCCTTGATAGCCACGGTGCCGATAGGGTATGCGGACGGCATATCAAGAGGCTTGCCCCTGGAGTTCGAGTTTCTGGTCAAGGGTAAAAGAGCGCCGGTCGCCGGAGTCGTTACCATGGACATGATCATGCTTGATGTAACGCACATACCCGGAGTTTCAGAGGGTGACGAGGTGGTCCTGATAGGGAGTTCGGGAGAAGATAGAATCAGGGTCGAGGATATAGCCGAGGCAACCAATACTATCCCGTATGAGGTCTTGACTTCTATCAGCCATCGTGTGCCCCGGGAATATCACGGAGGAGGTTAGGAAAGAAAGAAATGAGGGTCCTGGTTGTAGGAGGAGGGGGGAGGGAGCATGCGCTGGTCTGGAAGATAGCGCAGAGCAAAAAGGTTGACAGGATTTACTGCGCTCCAGGGAACGCGGGAATTCAGGATGTCCAGACATCCGGGGGTCGCGCGGAGAATCTGCTTATCAAGGCGGAAGATGTCAACGGCCTTCTGAACGCGGCGCTTGAAAGGAAGGTGGACCTTACAGTGGTGGGTCCCGAGGCGCCGCTTACCATGGGTATAACCGATCTCTTTACAGAGAATGGGCTGAAGGTGTTTGGCACAAGCCAATCCGCTTCAGAGCTGGAAGGCCACAAGGCCTTTGCAAAGACCCTGATGAAGAGATATTCAATTCCAACCGCAAGCTTTGAAATCTTTTCTTCTGCTTCAGAGGCGCAAGCCTATCTTAGAGAGGTGGGCGCTCCGGTGGTGGTCAAGGCTGACGGCCTTGCCGCTGGAAAGGGCGTTATACTATGCGAGAATCTGCAAGAGGCCGAGGATGCTGTTAAAAGGATAATGGAAGAAAGGGCCTTCGGAGATGCGGGCGAGCGGGTTGTTATAGAGGAGCTCTTGCGTGGCGAGGAAGCGAGTTTTATCGCCTTCACGGATGGAGAAACGGTTCTGCCAATGGCCTCCAGCCAGGACCATAAGGCGATCCTGGACCACGATAAAGGGCCGAATACCGGGGGAATGGGCGCTTACTCCCCTGCACCAGTGGTCACCGGCGAGATATCCGACAGGATAATGAACGAGGTCATGATTCCAACAGTGCAGGCCATGGGGAAGGAAGGCAGACAATACAGGGGAGTACTGTATGCCGGGCTGATGATAGACGACCGGGGACCCAGGGTGCTGGAGTTTAACTGCAGATTCGGAGACCCGGAAACCCAGCCGCTTCTCTTCCGGATGAAGAGCGACCTGGTAGAAATTCTTGAGGCCGTAGTGAATGGTGCCCTTGCCGGAAAGACTATTGAATGGGACCCGAGGCCGGCTGTCTGTGTGGTTATGGCATCGAAGGGATACCCCGGAAAATATGAAAAGGGGGTTGAAATTACAGGAATTCAGGATGCGAACGCCCTGGATGATACTTATGTCTTTCATGCGGGAACAGAGATTAAAGACGGCAGAACCGTGACAGCAGGCGGCAGGGTGCTCGGGGTAACCGCGAGCGGCTCGGACATCCGCGAGGCCGTCAACGCGGCCTATCGGGCGGTGGAAAAGATCAACTGGAATGACGCTTATTACCGAAGGGACATCGGCCAGAAAGCCTTGTCAGGAAAAGGATAAAAACAAGGCAGAAGGTTACCAGAGAGGCAAGCGAGAACCAGAAACCTATCTTAAAGTCAACCGGCTCATACCTGAGCCGCACAAGGTGATCTCCAGCCGGAACATCCACAGCCTGGAAAGCTTGATTTGATAGATATATCCTTGTCTCGATACCATTAAGCCAGGCACGCCAACCAGGATAATAACTATCCATAATCGCAAGCCGACCCGATCTCTCCGATGTGACCCTAAGCTCCGTCTCCACAGGATGGTATTTTAAGGATTTCAAGATGATCTCCCAAAGAATCAGGCCGCATAATATCCTCATCCGCCAGGAAATATCGAGGCCAGGCAGTGCGATTTTCGTATATCTCAAATTCATCTTTATAAACGAGTTGATAGGGCCGGGAAGGATTACTGAGATACGCCTTCGGGATGACAAGCGGCTTTGAAAACCCTACCGATACAGGATTTTCGAAAATTACCTCTCCGTACTGCAAGGAGGGAACATCAAGCTTGATAGGCTTTGATTCAGTTGGAATCTGTAGCTCCTGCTCTCTCCCGTTGAGGGAAAGATATATCTTGAGATGATCGGATGCAGGCAAGGTACGAAGCCGGAGCACATCACCGGGAAAGAATTCTGTCTCAAAGCCGGTCCGGTCGCCAGGCGCGATGGAGGGCTGAGTGGAGACAGCGGAAAAGGGATTCAGAGGCCGCGGATTCATCCCCCAGAAAAAGGGCGCGCGCGCAACCACATATCGGACCCCGAGCATATCGAGAATGGGTTTTGTCTCAGCGTTTAGATATTTAATTCGCATGAGATTGAAATCTCCTCCAGAGATTTTGAAGAGCAAAGGAGTGGTATGCCTTAGTCCGACACGAATACAACTGTGGATATGTCCAGGGCCATTGTAGAGATTGTGGTATCTCCAGAGTTCTCGATCGCGAAGGAGATAAGAGACATAATGGATACGATGAGTCGGGTTCTGTTTTTGAAGAAATTCAAGCCCAGGAGGCTTTTCAAGAAAAGGCTGTGGAGATTGATGTGGCCTGAGAGCCCAGGCAGAGAGGAAAATATCAGAGAGGAAGAGCAAGGAGAAAAGCGAAAGGAGTAAGGAATTCCGAATATTCTCCTTTCGGGAAATGATGCCGATAAATACGGCGAAAAGGATTGCCAGCCCTGCGAAGACCGCACGAAAGGGAACGAGAAGAAGCGAGGATAGATCAGGGATTTTATTTTTAAGAAGAAAGGATTCCGGGATCAAAAATGATGCTGAGATCAAGAGTGCAGTAAAGAGGCCGAAAGCAAGGATGAAATTTTTTACCAGACGCATTTGAGCTTTGCTCCAGGGCCACTGGCAGAGCTGATTGATTCCAGAGCCAGCTACAATGAGCATCCAGAACTGGAAAGGGCCGAGAACTTTAAAGCGGGCGTCAGGGGGTATGAAATGGAGGAACCCTATGTCGCAGATGGGCCAGGGGTTGATAAGGTAAAAGAGGGCGAGGGCTCCGAAGAGGAGTAGAATCTTGAGTTCGCGTCGGGAGGAAGGGTTCTTCCAGGCTAGAAATAAGCCAAGCAGGAACATGAACCCGAGGTAAAGGGGCGATGGAAGGAGCTTGTCCTGGAAGGGAGAGCAAAAAGGCGCGAGCCAGCCGAGTGGTACAAGGAGGTAGAAATTGGGCAATTGTATAGACGGAGATACCACCAGAGTCTGGCGGTAGCTGTTATGAAGCAGGTTAATGAAGGGAAGAACCTGAACAGAGGCCGCAAGAAAGGATGCGAGGATGATAAGAGTCCAGAAAAAAGTATTCTTCAGGGAAACACGCCTTATGAAAAGAAGGAATATGAGAATGATTATGTCCTGATAAAGAATTTGCTCAAAGTCCCCGGCAGTAACCTGGATAGAGGAGCTGAATAGAAGACCGAGAAGATTTGCAAGCCGCGGCTTGCGCGAGAGACGCATGCTGAAAAAAAAGACCACGGGAAGCCACGAGAGGGTGCCGTGTAACGGGAAGGACCCGGCGAAGAGATAGCCTGCACCGGAAAGCCCGAAGCTGAGAGAGAATATCCAGGAGGCAAGCCGGGAAAACTTGAGTTCACGGGCGCAGAGGTAGGATGAATAGCACAAGATCAGCTCCTGGAAAAGTGAGAACAAGGTAATGCCGCGCGCATAATCAAGAAAGATGAAAAGAATGTTCAAGAGATAAAAGGGCCCAGAGTGCGGAAAAGAGGCCAGGGGAAACCCGCATTCAATGTTATGAGTCCAAAGTGGGAAAAAGCCGTTTTTATAGCAAAGCGCGATGAACTCCTTGAAGGGAAACCATTGTGCAAAGGTCTCGAAGATGAAAGTCTGGATGATCCAGGTGGTGCGGCCGAGAAGAGCCTCGGAAAATAAAATAAGCACCAGGATGAGGATGCTCGATGGGAAAAAAATTTTTTGAAACCGCTCTGACATGATAACATTTTAGCATATTCTTGAATTTTTTTATGTTTTGGCCATGTGCTTTTTAGCAATTACCTTGGTCGTTGATTTTTCGTTATTCACTCCCCGTTTGCTTCTCTCGCTCTGGATTGCCTCCAATTCTTAATACCCCTCGGGACCACACTGATCCTCTCTCTCCTCGGACAATCCTATTGGGAACTCAAATTTTTGGGAAAAGGGTGTGCGACATAAATGGTGACTTTTTTCATTCTCGGCCGTAGGGGCTCTG
>CAZOMR010000121.1:0-9815 GCA_964580655.1 uncultured bacterium | reverse complement strand
CAAGCTTTTCGGCTCTTCCACTTGTTGAAATCAAAAAATCCTTACACCCATTTGAGTTGCAGAGGGATCAGGGTGATTTTCGGGGAATGTCCTGACAAAATATATGCTTGCCTGTTTCATCCTTTTGAGCTATCCTTTAAATTTATTTGAGCTGATTGTAACCCAATCACGCTACTTGAGGCCACCGACATTTTTATTCATGATGACTTGGTGGTTAAATAAAGCTCGGAGGTTAAGATGGCGACTTATTTTAAAAGGATAACTCGGATTGACCTTGGTTCCGGCAAGATAACGGATTTTGAAGTCAAAGATAAGGATGTCCGGGACCTGCTTGGGGGAGTGGGTCTTGCGAGCAAGCTTTACCTTGAGAATTATGATCTTTCCGCAGACCCTTTATCACCTGCAAATCCCTTGATGATAATGGCAGGGCCTTTAGTGGGGACAAGCCTTCCCGGGACTGGCCGGTTCACGGTATGCGCCAGGTCTCCGCTCACCGGCATCTGGGGCTTCGGCAATGCCGGAGGCCGGTTCGGGCCAGAGCTGAAGTTCACGGGCCGGGACGGGATAATAGTGGAAGGGGCCGCGGACAGGCCGGTGTATCTTTATGTGGACGAGAAAGGGGTGTGCATTGAGGATGCCCGCGATCTGTGGGGCAGGGACGCGTGGGAGACAGAGAGGCTGATCCAGGGGAAACACCCGGATGGCAGAAAGGTGCAGGTGCTTTCAATAGGGCCAGCCGGGGAGCACCGGGTACGTTTTGCCAACCTGGTTCACGAGCGGGGAGATTTAATAGGCCGGTGCGGCCTGGGTGCGGTGGCTGGGTCCAAGAACCTCAAGGCAGTGGCCGTGCGCGGAAATCAGAAGATAAAGCCTGCGCTCGCAGATGATTACAAGGCCTGCCTGGAGGCCGCGCGTGATGAAATAAAGAATGCCGTAGTAGCAAACAGCATCAAGGCCTATGGAACCAATGTCAGCCTGTCCTTCGGGCTTCGCACAGGCGATGTTCCTATCAAGAACTGGTCGCTGGGCATTGATTCCGAGGCCAGCTCCAGCCTGGGTGCGAAGAACTATACAAACAAATACCTTACCCGCGGGACCGCATGCTTTGCCTGTCCTGTCGCGTGCAAGAGAAATGTAGAGATCAAGGAGGGCAAATATAAAACCGGGGAGATTCCCGGACCGGAATACGAGACCGTGGCCATGTTCGGGACAATGATCCTCAATCACGACATTGAGGCATTGATCCATGCAAACAAAATTATCAACCAACTAGGCATGGATTCCATCTCACTTGGCTCAGCCCTGGCATTTCTCATGGAGCTCTGGGAAAAAGGGATCATCACGGCCAAAGACACGGACGGAGTGGAGTTCAAGTGGGGCGACATCGAGGCCCTCATAGAACTCCTCCCGAAGATAGCTCGCAGGGAGGGCTTCGGGGACAGGATAGCAGAAGGCTCAGAGAGACTTGCGAACATGTTTTCACCCGAAAGCGCAAGATGTCTGACCACGGTCAAGGGCCTGGAAGCACCGGCGCATGACCCGCGGGCATTCCACGGCATGGGCTTGAGTTACGCGGTCTCTCCGCGCGGGGCATGTCATATAAAGCACCTGACACTATATACTGAAGGAAACCTTTATACCCCGGGTTCTCTTGGTCTTGCCCCCGGGGCAAAGGGAATGACAAACGAGGGCAAAGCCACTCTGGTGAATATATCCGAGAACATGGGCGCACAGGCGGATGCGGCCGCTATCTGCATATTTGTAATGGTAAGCATCCGGCCAGAGACATACCTGGACATGCTCCGCACAACCACCGGGTTTGAATATGACATGGAAGAGGTCCTGGATATAGGCCGGAGAATCTGGACTCTTGAGCGCGGAATAACAAACCTACAGGGTATCACCAGGGCCGATGACATGCTCCCGGAAAGACTCCTCACGCCGCCCCCGGAGGGCCCACATGCAGGTTCAAACATAGACATGGACCTTATGCTGAGTGAATACTATGAAATCAGGGGACTCGATTCCAATGGCAGGCCATCGCAGGATGTCTTAAAAAAACTCAGCCTGGATGCCCTGGCGGAAAAGTTGAAGGCCATGGGATGAATCATCACACAAATTTTTCATGGAAGGAGAAGAAAAAATGTCAGAACAAATGCAAGGTGCAGGTTCAGGCCAGATCCAGACTCCCCCGGCGGTAGGTACAGCCGGATACCATTACGCAGGGTTCTGGATCAGATTTCTCGCAATCTTTATTGACAGCATCATCCTGAACATAGTAGGCGGGATTCTGGGAAAAATTCTCGGACCCGGCATCGGTGGATTCTTGAGCTTCGCTGTTAACATCGCCTACTTCATCTACTTCATCGGGTCATCAGGCCAGACTCCCGGCAAGATGGTCTGCGGGATCAAGGTCATCAATGCGGACGGGACAGAACTCGATTATACAAGGGCCTTCCTGCGCTGGCTCGGGTATATCATCTCCACTCTGACCATTGGCATCGGCTATATCATAGCCGGCTTTGACGACGAAAAGCGCGCGCTTCACGACCGCATCTTTGAAACCCGGGTTGTCTATATAAAGTAGACAGTATCCAGTAACCGGTAGCCAGGGTCATGCAAGAGAAAATAAAAGATTTCAAAGATTTGATTGTCTGGCAGAAGGCTCACCAATTAGTGTTAGAGATTTACAAAGTAACAATGAAATTCCCTTCTGAAGAAAAATTTGGCCTGAACTCTCAAATGCGCAGGTGTGCGATATCAGTTCCCGCAAACATAGCGGAAGGCTTTCAGAAAAAGGGAATAAAGGATAAACTTAATTTCTATAATATCGCCCAGGGGTCAGTTGAGGAACTTAAATATTATATTATCCTCTCTAAGGATTTAGGGTATTTGAAAAAGGATGATGATTTAACAAATCAAGCTAAAGATGTAGCCAGAATGCTCCAAGCCTTGATTAACTCAATAAATGCGAAAACGAAAGCTGAAAAGAAATCCTGATTCCCTGGCTACTGACTACTGGATACTGGCTACTTTGCTACTGAGGGCCTTCTATCCTTGGAGAATCAGCCAATAAAGGATTGCGGGCGTTGTGACGATGCTGATCAGGGTCCCGATCAGGATCGCGGATGAGACCAACTCCGGGTTCCGGCCGTATTTCCTGGCAAGCACTGAGTTAAGAACAGCCGGGGGCAGGCTGGACATCAGGATCACAACTTTGGCCGCGATGTCTTCAAGACCCAGGATTTTCACTACCACCAGGCCGACCAGAAACCCGCCCCCGATGCGAAGGATAGCGCACACAGCGGAGATTCCGACCCACTGGAGGCGCACCTGGCGGAATTGGTAGCCCAGGATAAGGATCATCAGGGGAATGGCTATCTGGCCGATAAGGTCAATCGGTGTTACTATCCATATCGGGACCGAGACCTGACCCAGGTTGAGGCTCACTCCCAGAACCGCGGCATAGATCAGGGGCAGGCGCAGAGCCTCAAGGAAGCCGCCCCGCACCTTCAGCATTGCTATACCCAGGCTGTAGTGGAGGGTAGCCACGCTCACGAAGAAGATCACTGCGTAGCTCAAGCCCTCCGGGCCGAATGCAAGCTGGTTAAGCGCCAGGCCCATGTTGCCGGTGTTCATGAACACAACGGGCAGGAGAAGCCCGCGAAAGGCCTCCAGCTTGCCAGCCGCGCGCAGGCCCATGCCGAACGCGAGACCGGTGATGGCCACGATCACGAGGGCCGCGAGGAACACATGGCCGAATTCACGCGCAGGGATGGGCTGATGCAGAAACGAGGAAAGCACCAGGCAGGGAGCAGTGAGGTAGATCACCATGTCCGTAAATGGGCCGATGTCAAATTCGCGCACACGCGCAATGCAATAACCCACTCCGATCAAGGCGAAAATCGGAAACACTGATTCAAAGACAGTGCGAATTATCATGGTCTGGCAATTTAGATTAATCCGGTACTCCTGTCAAGCCCTGAAATCATTGAAAATATCCATATCTTGTGGCCGCTTGAAAAAAAACGCTAGTTATGGTATTTTTTTCTTTACAAAGGCATGATTATCTGGTATTTGATAGGAAATTTTCAACGCGGCAATTTCTGTATTTGAAGCGGAGGTGAGCTTTGCGATGAGGCTGAAAAAGCTGGAGCTCTCAGGATTCAAGTCCTTCATGAACCCTACGGCTATTACCCTCACTGAAGGTATTACCGCGGTCGTGGGCCCCAATGGTTGCGGCAAGAGCAATATCGTGGATGCGACCAGATGGGCCATGGGGGAGCAGAGCGCAAAACAACTCCGGGGAAAGAACATGGAGGATGTCATCTTCAACGGGAGTCAGGAGATAGCTCCCCTGGGAATGGCCGAGGTCACGCTCACCTTTGATAACCAGGACGGCGCGGCTCCGCCGGAGTATGCAAGCTACTCAGAGATAGAGGTCACGCGCCGGCTTTTTCGATCCGGTGAAAGCGAATACCTGATCAACCGCACTCCCTGCCGACTCAAGGACATCACCGAGCTGTTCCTCGGAACAGGCGTGGGAAAACAGGCATACTCAGTCGTAGAGCAGGGCCAGATTGAACAGATAATATCGAGCAAGCCCGAAGAGCGAAGGGCACTGATAGAGGAAGCCGCGGGGATAAGCAAATACCGGAGTAGAAAGCAGGAGGCCGAGCGGAAGATGGAAGCCACCCGGCAGAACCTGCTGCGTGTCCGCGACATCATAACCGAGATCAAGCGACAGATGAACTCCCTCAACCGCCAGGCCAGGAAAGCGGAGCGCTACAAAACCTACCGCGAGGAGTTGAAGGAGATAGAGCTTGAGCTTTATACCCTGCAGTCAATTGAGCTGACAGGAAAGCTGGACCGGGCCCAGCAGGATCAGAGGCAGAAGCAGGAGAAAAACGAGGAGATACTTGCCCGCATAGACTTCGCCGAGGCCCAGCTAGAGGCTCAGCGCACGGAGCGCTTAGACCTGGAAGACCGACTGCGCAGTGCCCAGGAGCGCATGTTTGAAATACAGTCCGCCATTCAAAGCAAGGAGAATAAACTCAACTACCACGAGCAGGAGATCGAGAGCGAGAAGCGCCTTTCCGCCCGGCTTAAAAAGGAGACAGAGGAGCTAGAGGCCAGGGTTCAAGCTCAAGAGGCTGAGATAAAAGTAGCTCTAGATGAAAAGGATCGGCTTGAGCGTGATGCGGCTGTTGCACTTGAGCGCGCGGCCGAGGCCGATGCCAGGAGGCTTGAGCTGGCCCAAGAAAGACAGAGGATGGAGTCCGGCCTTGAATCACGGCGCAAGCGCTCTTTTGAGATAAAGCAGGAAATCGCTTCTCTTCAGGGCAACCTGAATCATCTGAAAAGTCATCAGGAGGAGATCAATCAGACACTCCTGAATAATCTGTCCCGTGTTAAGGAGATGGAAGAAGAGCGAGAGAGGTTTCGCAGGACATCATTAGAATTCAACGAGAACCTGTATCAGCTTCGCAAATTCTCGGAGACGATCGGGGCGGAACACCATGCCACGGAAAAGGAGATTGAGGGGCTTCGTCAAAACCTGGCCGCGAACCAGGCCCGCACAGAGGAGGTGCGCGCACAGTATCATCGCAGTCTCTCTCGCCTGGAAAGCCTGATAGAAATGCAGGCGCGCTACGAGGGGTTCCAGCGAGGGGTCAAGAGCATCATGGAGAAAAAGGACCGGGATGAGCGCCTGGGCCAGAACGGCATCTATGGACTGGTGGCCGAGGTGATGGAGACCCGGCCGGAATATGAGACCGCTGTTGAGGCCGTGTTGGGGGACCGGCTTCAATCAGTTATCGTGAAAAGCCAGGTCCAGGGTGTGGAGGCGATCAGCTACCTCAGGGAGCAGGCCGCTGGAAGGGGAACATTCATTCCACTGGAGGTCCGGCAGGCCGAGCCCGAGCCCATGCCGCAGGAGCTTGCCGCAGTCGGGGCAAGGCCCTTGCTTGACCTGGTAGAGGTCAAGCCTGACTATAAGCCGGTGGCGCAGTATTTATTCTCCGGTGTTATCCTTGTGCCCAGCCTGGATGTGGCAATCGGGTTATGGGAATCTAACGGGTTCCATCAGACCATGGTCACGCCGGACGGCGCGGTCCTGGACCCGCATGGCGTGCTTGCCGGCGGTAGCAAGGACAGCTATGGCATCCTGGAGAAAAAACGCGAGGTGCGCGAGCTGACCGAGGATGTGAAGGAGTTGAAATCCAAGCTGGATAAAGCTGAGAGCGAAACTCGGTCATTGCAGGAAAAGTTAGAAGGAAAGGAGTCTGACCTGGAGAGACTTCGTGAGCGCGGGCATCGCCAGGAGATAGAGATACTCAATCAGGAGAAGGAGCTTAAAGCATCCACACAGCAATCCAATCAACTCGGACAGAAATTCGATGAGTTCAAGTCCCGGATACAAGTGGCCGAGGCTCAGATCAAGGAGACTCAGGAGATAATCATAGCCCTTGAAGAGAGTATCCGGGAAAAAAGCATCAGCGAGAAAGAGGTGGATGCTGAAATTCTTCGGGAGAGCCAGGAGATGGAGGCTTGTAAGGCCAGGGTCGCGGAATCCGAGGCGGCCTGCACCGAGTGCAAGGTGGAATCCGCGGCATACAAGGAGAAGCTTTTGGCCCTGGCAGACCGCCATGAGAGGCTGATTCAAGACCTGGAAGAGGCGAGAGAGGCTATTCGCAACCGCGAGCGGGAGCTTGCCGCGGGGAAACTGGAATTGCAAAATCTCTATCAGATACTGGAAAAAACGCGGATCGAAATTCATGACGAGCTAAAGACCAGGGATGAATTTGAGTCTGTGCTTGCAGGCGAGCGCCACTGCTATGAAAAGGCACAGGAAGCTTTGAAGCAGAGCGAGGATGATCTTGGCGAATTACGCCGTGAAGAGCTTGCAGTGCGAGATGAGCTCAACGAGATTCAGATCGAGGTCTCCGAGTTGAATTTGCAAAGCGAGCACCTGTCGGAGACGCTACGGGATAGATATTTCATCGAACCCGAGCAGGCAATCCCCCAATACCGGCAAAAGGTGAGTTCTCCGGGATACGAGCCAGATGAGCGCAAGGCCCGCAGGGATGAAATTCGCGCTTTGCTGGAGCGTATGGGCGAGGTCAACCTCACAGCCATAGAGGAGTATCAGGAATTGGAGGAGCGCTATAGCTTTTTGACCAACCAGGAGGCTGACCTTATAGGGGCGCTGGAATCACTTGAGAAGACCATTGACAAGATCAACCGTACCTACCGCCGCGAGTTCCGCCAGACATTCAACGCCGTGAACGAGCAGTTCGAAAAGGTGTTCCCACAATTATTCCGCGGGGGCAAGGCCATGCTGGTATTGACGAACGAGCATGATCTCCTGGATACAGGTGTGGAAATCATAGCCCAGCCCCCGGGCAAGAAACTACAGATCATCACCTTGCTGTCAGGTGGCGAGAAATCTCTGGCCGCCGTGTCGCTGATTATCGCGCTGCTCCTCCACCGTCCCAGCCCCTTTTGCCTACTCGACGAGGTGGACGCGGCCCTGGACGATGTCAATATTGACCGCTTCAACGAGATGATCCAGGAGTTGTCCAAAAACTCGCAGTTCATCATCATCACACATAACAAGCGTACCATGCAGATAGCGAACACGCTCTATGGGGTTACCATGGAACAGCCGGGTGTGAGCAGGTTGATCTCGGTGAAGTTGAATTAGAGGAGAACAGACAGTGGAATTCAAGCGGATGCTGGAGGGTTTGGTAAACCGTGTTCCGGGTGCCGAGGCCGCGGTCTTTGCAGACGAGGACGGAGAGGCTATAGCCGCCTATACAGCGGCTGAGGATACCGAATACGGGATAAAGTTCGTCGGCGCTCATCACGGCATCCTGCTCCGAAGGGCAGGGGAAATGCTTGCAGGCATGGACATGGGACAGGCAAAGGAAATCATCTTCCAGCATGATAGATTTCATGTTCTGACTATCCCGGTGGACAGCCAGTATTATCTTGTGCTGACATTTCAGGGACTTGAGAATCTGGGTCGCGCAAGATTTGAGCTCCGCCGCACAGTGAAAGACATCGCAGAAGAGATCGGCTGAAAAAGGCCTGCTCATGGAATACATGACCAGCGTAATACTCTATTTATTAAAAGCATCATCACTCCCCGGCCTCATGCTTTTTTTTACCCGCAAGCCAAAGAAGGACGAGAACAAGGGATCCTTGACCGTCCTTGATGCCGAGGCTCTTGATGAAGAGGAGCTTGAGGCTCCGGAGGGTTTTCTTGCCAGACTCCGTGCGGGTCTTGAGAAGACCCAAAGCCAGTTTACGAAGAGGCTGGAGGGAATCCTGGTTCCCGGCAGGAAGATAGAGCCACAGACATTCGATGACCTTGAAGAGCTCTTGATCACCTCTGACCTGGGGGTTGGGACAACGAATTCGCTGTTGCAGGAACTGCGTGGAAAAGCGGAGAGAAGGGAAATAGAGAATCCCGAGGCTCTCAGGAAAAAGCTTCGCGAGGAGCTTGAAAGGATTCTAAAGAAAGTGGAGGGCCCTCTCGAGGTGCCGGATATGGACAGGCCATTTGTGATCATGGTCGTGGGGGTCAATGGCACGGGCAAGACCACTACCATCGGCAAGCTTGCCATGCGCTTTCGGCATCAGGGGAAATCAGTGCTGATTGCCGCTTCTGATACTTTTCGCGCCGCGGCCATCGAGCAGGTGGAGGTCTGGGCCAGGCGGGCCGGCGCACCTGTGATCAAGCACCGGGAGGGATCAGACCCTTCGGCCGTGGCTTTTGATGCCATCAAAGCGGCATCCAGTCGCGGCACGGATGTCATGATCGTTGATACAGCAGGCCGCCTTCACACCAAGGTCAACCTCATGGATGAATTGAAGAAGGTAAAGAGGATCATAGCCCGGGAGCTTACCGGAGCCCCGGACGAGATAATGCTCGTGCTTGATGCCACCACCGGCCAGAACGCAACTCAGCAGGCGAAAACATTCAACGAGGCCCTCGGAGTTACAGGCATAGTGCTTACCAAACTAGACGGCACTGCCAAAGGCGGCATCATCATCGCCATCTCAGATGAATTCAAAATTCCTGTCCGCTTCATCGGAGTGGGCGAAAAGATATACGACCTCCAGGAATTCAATGCCGAGAACTTTATCCACGCACTTCTCGATTAGCCCTGATCTCTTCTTTTATCACCAAAAGTGCAGTTAAGATTTTTTTGCCGCACACGCAAAGAGCGCAAAGAAGATTCTATTTTTATATTTTTCCCCTTTGCGTCCTCTGCGTCTTTGCGGTTTAAAAACTTATCCCGGGGGCCAGCCCAACTTTCGGCCTGCGAGGACATGGAGATGAATGTGGAAGACCTCCTGGCCAGCGTCCTTGTTGACATTGCTCACGATGCGATAGCCGCTCTCGGCCACGCCAAGTTTACGGCAGACCTCCGCCGCGACCTGGAGAAGATGCCCTGCAAGCTCGCGATCCTCATCACCGAGATCATTCACCGTAGCGATATGCTTCCTGGGCACGACCAGGAAGTGATGCGGAGCAACGGGATTGATCTCCTTGAACGCGAAGGAATCTTCATCCTCGAAAAGCACCTCCGAGGGAATCTCTCCTGCGATTATCTTGCAAAATATACAATCGGACATTGAACCAAGCTCCTTTCCTCCTTTTTTTATCCCCAATAATGCAGTTGCCCCTTGAATAGATTGCATCGTTTGCCCCTTTCCGATTTAGAATAGGGATGTTATCTAAAATCAATCCTTATTCTTAGGAGGGACAAAACGATGCGTTTAAATTCTAGCAGAAACCTGGGCGC
>CAZOMR010000120.1:0-9916 GCA_964580655.1 uncultured bacterium | reverse complement strand
TAGAGATTATGGTGCGTTATGACAAGAATTACCTATTGCTTGCGGAATCGCTGCAAAACAGGTCTGGCTGGTATGTCTCTCTCCTGGATTCCTCTTTAGCTATCCGCTTCAGGCGCGGATACCTTGCAAGCAGTGTGGCAGGTACCTTGATCTTCTCCCCGGTTGAACTCTGCTTAAGCTCAAGCGCATTGACTACCGCCTTTCCCTGAAAGTGGTTGTTGGCAATGATATAAACTTCCCTGCAGTCTCGCTCAAGCGCCTTGATGTTCTGGGCCCATGGATTTAGTTCCTCTATTGAATAAAGGTAATCGTAGCGCGCGTCCCGGCTTGCATGTCCCAGAGACCCTTCGGACTCGCTAAACCAGTTTTCATAATTGCGGCCGTGGAGCCTGACATAGCCTACCGGTGCAGTGGCCTTTCCGGAAGGCTTGATAGAGCGCGAAAAGACAGGCTGGTCAATATTGACAAAGCCCACGCCGCTCTCTCGCAGGCTCTCATAGAATTCCTCATTGTTCCAGGAAGAATGGCGGACCTCAAGAACCAGCGGATAATCAGAAAACGCGGATACCACCGCATCAAGCCTCTTTCGGCTTTCATCTGTGTTCTTGAAGGCCCAGGGGAACTGGATGAGAATTGCACTGAGGCGCCCGGCCTCTAAAAGGATGTCCACTCCCTTGCGGAATCTTTTGACCTCGTCTGCACCGAAGGGCTCTTGCTCGTGCGTGAAGCCCTGCCACAGTTTCACACTAAAGCGGAATTCGGGCCGGGCCTCTATTTTGTTTAGCCAGACACAAGAGTCTTTCTCGGACGGGGGTCGGTAAAAGCTTGAGTTGATCTCAATCGTGTCCAGGTATTCGCTCAGAAAGCTTAGCGGGTCAAAACCTCTGGGCCTGGGTTTTGGATATACTATTCCTCCCCAATCGGGGAATGACCACCCTGCAGTGCCGAAGCGTAAAGTTGCGGACATAAAAATTTAACCCTGATTTTCCAGTTGAATACAAAATAATTCTAGCGCAAATCCTAAAGACCTGTAAAGGGACGCAAAGGAGAAAAATTTTTAACTTTCAACTAAAGGGTCTCGTTTTCAGATTGATGCTTGCGTCTTGATTATGGATGACCCTGTGGAGACCCTGGGTTTTTTACTTGATTTTTTCTACGGGATGAATTAAATAAGATAGGCGGTTTGATAATAAGACAATCCCGGACCCAGGAGGATTAATATGGAACGGGTTCCCCCCCAGAACCTGGAAGCCGAGCGGGCGGTGTTAGGCGCTCTTCTTTTGGATGAGAACTGCTTTGACAGGGTTATGGACATGGTCAGCGCGGCTGATTTTTACCTGGAGTCGCATCGGCTCATCTTCGAGGCCATCTGCCGGCTGAGGGAAAAGGGCCGGCCGCTTGACCTGATCAGCCTTTCAGATCACCTGAAGGGTGAGGGGAATCTGGACAAGGCCGGTGGAGCGGCAGGGGTTTCCGCGCTGGCCGACCGTGTTCCTACTGCGGCTAATGTGGACTACTGGGCCAGGCTGGTGCGGGAGAAATCTTTACTCAGGAGGCTGATCAACGAGGCCACTCATATCATAAGCGAGGCCTACGACGAGCCTGAGGAGCTGGAGAATTTTCTAGACCGCGCGGAGAACAAGATTCTGGACATCTCCATGGACCAGACCGGCACTCCTTACCAGCCCATGCGCACCCTGGTCAAGCACAGCTTTGAGATCATAGAGGAATTCGCTCAAAGGAAACAGGTGATCACAGGGGTGCCCACCGGGTTCAATGACCTTGACATGCTAACATCGGGATTCCAGCCCTCGGACCTGATAGTCCTGGCGGGAAGGCCCTCACATGGCAAGACCGCGATCGCGCTGAACATGGCGCGGAACGCCGCGGTCAAGCACAACAAGACCGTGGTATTCTTCTCCCTGGAGATGGCGCGTGAGCAACTGGTAATGCGGATGTTTTGTTCCGAGGCCGAGTTTAACCTGAAGAAGCTTCGCACCGGCATGATCTCTAAAAAAGACTGGCCCGGTCTCACCACCGCGGCCGGGATACTCTCCGAGGCCTCCATCTTCATTGATGACTCTTCCAGTCTCTCTGTCCTTGAGATGAAGGCCAGAAGCCGCCGGATCAAGTCCGAGTTCGGACTGGACCTGATTGTTGTGGATTACATGCAACTCATCCGCGGCTCGGAACTCCGCCGTCGCAGTTACAGCCGGGAGCAGGAGGTCTCGGATATCTCACGCGGGCTCAAGGCCATGGCAAAGGAGTTGAAGGTTCCGGTATTAGCCATCTCCCAACTCAACCGGGCGGTGGAGCAGAGGGAGGAAAAAACCCTTCGGCTCGCTGATCTTCGCGAGTCGGGCGCGATAGAGCAGGACGCAGATGTGGTGCTGTTCCTGATACGGCCCTGCTTGTTCAAAAAGAAGGTAAAAGGGGCTTATGGAGAGATGACTAATCCCAACATGGATGATGATTCAGAGGCCATAATAGAGGCTGATGAACATTATGCCGAACTGACCATTGCAAAACAGCGCAACGGCCCGCTGGGCATGGTCCCGCTTAACTTCTTTTCCGAATACACCTCATTCAAACCACTTGAAAGCCGCTATACCGATGATTACGTGCCTGAGATTTCTACCTGAGCGGAAAAAGGTTTTCAAGTCCGAACACACCAATCCCCGTGATCTCGTTTGAGTCCTACTTCAGGGGGATGTCTTCAATTCCGGACTCGAGCCACTGGACGATAGCCCCTGCAATGATTTTATGTCCGATCGGATCAGGATGCACCGGATCGGGGAAAGCATAGGGTAGCTTTTCGAGCGAGGAGAATAGAGGAACAAGGTCAAGCACATCGAAGCCGGATTCCCTGCCGAGCGCGATCAGGCGTTTCTGGGGGATGTATCGGGCTCTCCGGTCATCGAACTGTGCGCGATGGGGCACGATGAGAAGAAGAAACCTGACCCCCCTTTTGCGACAGAGGCTTGCGATCTCGCGAAGCCTTGTTTCATATTCACTGAATCCTTTTTCAATCCTCTGCGCTTGTGGGCTTTCCGGGTCCATTTCAAAAAGATGATCCACTCCGAGAAAGGCATTTTTAAGTCCGAGACGATTGTAGCGCTCCCTCAAGAACCTTGCCAGCGCGAGGTGCGCAAGCAGGAATCTTTTTCCCGGGATGTCAAGTTCACGCAAGGGGTTGATCAGGTCAACGAATTCCACACTCGGAACATCATTCAGGCAGAACTGCACAACCACTGCATCCGGTGAAAGCAAAAGTCCTTCCTCCTTGAACTGAAGATGTTCCTCCTCTATGTCGTAACCTGAGACCCCCATATTGATCACCTCGAACCGATGCCCCGGATACCTTTCAAGGAGTATTCCCTCCACTATCCGTGGATAGACAGCCTCTTCCGGCAAAGCTGATCCCATGGTGATGGAGTCTCCCAGGCATAAAATCCGCATGGTCCCTTGAGGCTTGTCCTTCGAGATCTCCGGCCCACGGAAGCCCAGCTTATTGACATGGAAGAAAATTCCCCAGATCGTATCCGCATAATCTCCGGGCTTCAAGGCATGATGCCGGGTGGGATGATGCGCCCAGAAGGGGTTTTGCAGACCCTGTTTCCCGCGGATTTGTGGATCAAAATATCGCGTGGTCAACTCCGCGGCGCAAAGAATTATGGAAAGCGGGATCAGGATCGCCAGAGCCAGAAAGAGTGTGTGTTTAAGCCTGGGCGATCCTGTCTCCATGTGAATTGGTAAGGCTCACTTGAATTCGAGAAATTGCGGTTCCGGCACATTTTCTATCAGGCCGATCTCACTGGCATCCTCGTAAAACCGTGTCAGGCCCTGATAATGTTCGTCCGCAAGCTGATAGTCAATGTTCTTCCAGAATTTGACGACCTCTTCTTTTTTTATCCAATCGTATCCATCAAGCTCTTCCGCCAGACCTTTCCAATCCTGCCCTGCTTCTTCCACGGCATATTTGAGCGAGCGGTAAAATAGCCGAATCATGTCCCGCTTTTCTTGAGCCGCATCCGCACGGACCATCCAGAGTGAGAAGATCAATGGCTGACCGGTATAATGATGCCATAGTTCCCCCAGATCGTAAGTATAAGGGTAGCGATCAAGCATCCTTTCCCGGAGCGCTGAATCACCTACCAGGATATGCGCATCCGCACCGGCCCAAGTGGTCTCAAATTCATTGGTATACTGAAGATACTTGCCCAGGATAACCTTCACCAAAGCCGTGCTGGTGTCCGAGGAAAACGGGGACTCGGAGATGGCCATCTCGTCCAGGTCTTCAAGAAGGATGTCCGAAAACAGCAGGGCGAAACCAACCGGGCCTCGACTTGCAAGTCCGAGGCCGGGCAGGATCAGATAGGGTCCCGGGTCCGATGCGAGGGCAAATGATGAAACCAGGCCAAGATCAAGCCGGCCACTTTTCATTGCATCCTCCTGGAGAAGAGAATCTCCGGGGACAAAAGAATAAAAGGGCTGAGCATAATTCCGCTTGAGCGAAGAATAAATCGGCAACATCTCTAAAGAAGCGGCCTCGCTTATCCGTAACACTGCCTCGGTCATCTTTCTCTCACCTTTTTATATCCTCTAATTCGGCTTGCGCTTTCAATTTTCGGCCTGGATTGCGCCGTCGTGTAAGATGAGTCTTCTATGACAGAATGCGGCAAGCTTTTCATCATGTGTGACAAGCACCACTGTTGTTCCTGTCTCCTGATTGAGCATGGAGAAGAGTTCGATTATCTCCAGCCCTGTCTTCCGGTCAAGGTTCCCGGTGGGCTCATCAGCTAATAGCAGGTCCGGCTGATTCACGATAGCCCGTGCAATGGCGACCCGCTGGCATTCTCCGCCGGAGAGTTCCGTGGGCCGGTGCGTCATTCTCGACTCAAGCCCCACGCGTAAGAGCGCTTGCTCGGCCAGGGCTCGACGCTCGGACCTGGACAGACCCCTGTATAGTAAAGGAAGCATAACATTCTCAAGCGCCCTGTAGCGTGAAAGCAGGTAAAATGTCTGGAATACAAAGCCGATATTGCGGTTCCGCAAATACGCGAGTCGCGCATTGGAAAGCTGTCCCAGGTCACAATCCCGGAACAGGACCCTGCCGCTTGTGGGCCGGTCAAGACACCCGATTAAATGGATGAGGGTTGACTTTCCAGACCCGGAGGGCCCGAGCACTGCCGCGAATTCCCCTTGTTGGATTTTCAGCGAGACATTCTTGAGAGCGCTGATCTCCCTGTTGCCCTGCTTGTATATCTTGCTTGCCGCTTGCAGTTCAGCTACCGACATCATTTTCTATTCCGCACTGGTAATCCTCAGAACCTCGTCCAGAGAGGTAACGCCCATGCCCAATTTCTTGATCGCGCATTCGCGAAGCAACATCATCCCTTCCTCCACCCCGGTCTTGACCAGCTCGCTTGAATCGGCCCTGGCATTGATGAGCTTTTTGATTTTCTCCGTCACCTCCAGTACCTCGAAGATTCCAGTCCTGCCCAGAAACCCGGTCTGCCGGCA
This sequence comes from uncultured bacterium, assembly GCA_964580655.1. GTDB lineage: Bacteria > RBG-13-61-14 > RBG-13-61-14 > RBG-13-61-14 > CAZOMR01 > CAZOMR01. Next base: position 4,393 of record CAZOMR010000120.1, on the reverse strand, counting down.
TTCAAGACAGCCAGCTCCCTCATATACCATAACCTTTTGAGCCTGGTCCTTGAGTGGAATCCTCAACTCCTTCAGTTCATCAGAACCCAGCTCCACCGGCTGTTTGCAGTGCGGGCAAGTCTTGCGCAAAAGCCGCTGGGCCATGACCCCGATGAGGGTGGATGAGATCAAGAAGGGTTCGACACCCAGGTCCAGAAGCCGTGTAATTGAGCTGGCCGCATCATTGGTATGAAGCGTGGAAAAGACGAGGTGTCCGGTGAGTGCGGCCTGGATAGCATTCTGCGCGGTGTCGAAATCCCGGATTTCTCCCACCATGATTATATCCGGGTCCTGACGGAGTATAGTCCTGAGCGATGATGCGAAGGTTATTTCAATCTTGGGTTGCACTGCTATCTGGTTGAATTCCTCATATACCATCTCAATGGGGTCCTCTATGGTCGTTATATTCACATCCGGAGTGCTTAATTCCTTGAGCGCGGAATAGAGTGTCGTGGTCTTGCCGGACCCGGTTGGACCGGTAACCAGGATTATCCCGTGTGTGTGAGAGATGAATTTTTTGAATAGCGCGAGTTCCCTGGCGAAGAACCCGAGTTCTTCCAGGTCCTGCATGAGCACAGAGGGATCGAATATCCTGACCACGACCTTTTCTCCAAATGCCACAGGCAGGGTGCTGACCCTGAGTTCTATCTCCTTTCCCTTGTGCTCGGTCTTTATCCTGCCGTCCTGTGGTCTCCGTTTTTCCGCAATGTCCATGCGGGAAAGCATCTTAATCCGGGAGATAATAGCCGCATGCACTATCTTCGGGATGCGGTGAATGTCATGGAGCATTCCATCAATCCGGAACCGCACCAGGCTGTATTCTCGCTTTGGCTCGATGTGAATGTCGCTGGCACGCTGGTCAGCGGCATAACGGAAAAGGTACTCCACTGCATTTACTATTGGCTTGTCCTGGGCATCTATCGCCTCTTCGGGTTTCATCTTGACATACTGCTCGAGGTTGCCTATGTCGAATCCGGGGCGGAGCTCTCGTTCGGCAACGGTTACGGATGTGCGGAAACCGTAGAACTCATTGATGATCTTGAGTATATCCGAGCGGGTGGCCACGACAAGCTTTAGCCCCCTGGAAGATGCGCGGCGGATGCCGTCAATTCCTTCATGGTCAAAGGGATCATCCAGGGCCACAGTCAGGACATTGCCCTCGAGCGCGATCGGCACTATAGAATGTTTGCGCGCAAAAGGCCGGGAAATGGTTCGCGTGACAAGTTCCATATCGAGCTTGAGCGGGTCTATTTTTACATAATCAAGGCCCACCTCCCTGGCCACGGCCATCATTATCCTGTCCTCGCTGAGCAGGCGATCGGGCTCGTCCGGAAGGGGCACCTCAAAGGAATCAATCAACTCGGCAGGAGAAATACCGGCAAGAATCTGCTGTTGGCGGCTCCGGGAAAACTTCATCTCACGTCGCTCCTTCATAAGCCGTGCCCTCTGTTGGCGCTCTTTGACCAGTATCTCCTTCTTCATGTCCTCGGTCAGCATGCCCTCGCGAACCAGGAGATCACACAGGTTCTCCGTGGTGATGGCCCGATCCCTTGAAAAGATGTTTTTCCCTTTACGAGGCCGCCTGGTTTCCGTTGAATCCATCATCGCTCCTTTTGTATCATGCCAGAAAACACAAAACGGAAAATAAAGAGAGCATTTATCCCCTTCTTTTAGATTCCTATAACCCTATTTCGGATTTAAGTTTTCTTCCCATCAGGGCATTGATGGTCATCTGCGGGGACTTGTCCGCGTAAAGCATAAGATAGACCTGCTCGATAATAGGCATCTCCACTTGCATCTTCTGGCTGAGCCGGTATATAGACTCCGCGTTATGAATGCCCTCTGCAACCATCTTCATCTCCGCCGTTATCTCCTTGAGCTTTTTGCCCTGACCGAGCTTTAGTCCAACCCGGCGGTTCCGGCTCAGGTCACCTGTGCAAGTCAGGACAAGGTCTCCAAGGCCGGCAAGACCAGCAAAGGTCATGGGATTGGCTCCCATCTTGACACCTAGCCGTGCGATTTCGGCAAGGCCCCTTGTGATAAGCGCGGCCCTGGTATTGGTGCCAAGCCCCATGCCGTCGGACACGCCGGTCGCAATCGCTATTACATTCTTTGTCGCACCGCCAAGCTCGACCCCGATAAGGTCACTGCTTGTATAGACCCGGAAGAATTCCGAACTAAGGGTGTGCTGGACCAGTTCGGCCGCATGTAGATCATGGGATGCCGCGCTGACAGCAGTTACAACCCCCTGAGCCACCTCCCGGGAGAAACTCGGCCCGGATAAAACCACCATGCGGCTTGAGAGCTCGGAAGGAAGCTCCTCGCTTATCACCCCGGACATGGTTAAAAGGGTCTCGGTCTCGATGCCCTTGGCGGCGCTGACCACCGTGGCATCTAAAGGGAAATGCGGTGCCGCTTTCCTCAAAACCTCCCGCATCAAATGAGAGGGCACGACAAGGAGCACCATCTCTCGCTCCGAAAGAGCTTGCTCCAGGCTGTTCGTGGGCTCGATTTTTTCCGAAAGCGAAATGCCAGCAAGATAATAAGTATTCTCGCGCCGCTGATGGATGATCTCCACAAGCTCAGGCTCATACACCCACAAGCGGACATCCAGGCCGTTATGTGCGCACAACTGAGCCAGGGCCGTGCCCCATCCTCCACCGCCTATGATCCCGAGTTTCATTGCTTTATTATGATCTAACGACTGTTTTTTATATTAGACTATTACCGATTTCAAAGCAAGAAATGGCCAGTGAGAACACGACAGCTTTTTCATCACCCGGAACAAAAAATCAGGGGTATAAGTGACAGAGGTTGCATTGATTTTGAGACGCGCATGATTTCAGGGAATCTTATCAGGATTGAAGAACATATTCCTCTCAGAATTCAGATTACCCCTTCCTCGCTCAAACGCTTGATCTCCTCTGAGGAGTAACCGAGCTCCCTCAGAACTTCCTCGGTATGCTGGCCGAATTCAGCCGGGGGACTCTTTATTCGGGCTGGTCTTTCCGAGAGCTTGACCACCGGGCCGATGGTCGGCTTGCTCTCTCCGGAGCATGTATCTATTGTGGTGATGATGTTCCGGGCACGGGCTTGAGGGTCATCCTTGACCTCGGACAGCTTAAGCACCTTGCCGAAGCAGACATCCTCTGCTTTGAACACCTCGTGCCATTCATCCAGTGTTTTTGTCTTGAACTTGTCCCTCAAGAACCTCTCAATCTCATCCCTGCGCTTGCCCGTACAGAGTTGGTCACGGCTGTATTCCTCGCAACCGAGCACCTGGCAGATTCTCATCCAGAACCTCGGCTCTATCGCGGCCAGGGTGAAATAGCGACCATCCTTGGTCTCATAAACGCTATAAAAGAGGAACTGTCCCGTGAGTGCCATCTCTCCGCGCGAAAGAGCCTGTCCGAGGTCGCGCTGATCCTGAAAAGGAATATACATGAAGCCGATGGCCGCATCCATCATCGAGATGTCTATGTGCTGGCCCTCTCCTGTGCGCTGGCGGTGAAAGAGGGCGAGCAACACCCCGATAGCCGCGTTTAGTCCGCCGCCGATGTCTCCGATCTGCACCGGAGGGATTACCGGGGGATTTCCCTTTTCGCCACTGAGTTCAAGCAGTCCGGCAAAGCTGATGTAATTGAGGTCGTGCCCGACCATGTGACTATATGGCCCGGTCTGGCCGTAGCCTGTAACCGAGCAGTAGATGATGTCCGGCTTGATCTTCTTGACCGACTCGTAATCAATGCCAAGCCGCTCTGTCGCGCCCGGGCGGAACCCCTCAACAAGGACATCCGCATCCTTCAACAGATGAGAGAATACATCCTTGCCACCTTCGGTCTTGAGGTTCAGGGTCATGTGCCGCTTGTTGCGCATGACATCCCACTGGTAGAGATCGGATTGAAACCGCTTATCCTCGATCCGGAGCACCTCTGCTCCGAAATCCGCGAGTATCATGGTGCAGTAAGGCCCTGGGAACTGACGCGAAAGGTCTAGAACCTTGATCCCTTCCAAAACCTCGCCCTGCATAACCTCTCCTTTCTTGCCAGAGACTCCCTGACCTTCCTCTATGATGGAATTCTCAAGCCAGGCTAAAAGAATCAACCTGCATTTGTCAAGCGCCCGAGTTCTGCTTGCCTACCCCCATTTTTTATGGTGCTTTTTCCCTTTGCATAGTGACCATCATTACTGTCCGGTTAAAGCACTTTGGGATAGCTCGTAACATATTATCACATAAAGGTGCATGAGATAAAAATACTGGACATTCCCCGAAATTTTGAGTTCCAAACAAGGTTGTCCGAGGAGAGAGAGGATCAGTGCGGTCCCGAGGGGTATTAAGAATTGGCGGCAATCC
>CAZOMR010000119.1:0-9917 GCA_964580655.1 uncultured bacterium | reverse complement strand
CGGCGGAGGCGGTTTCGGAGGTGGAGGAGCAGGCGGGGGATGGTAGGGCTGTGGACATCACATTGAAAATTCCGGCATGGGCTGGTATAATTCGCGAAAGGACAATTTCAAAGGAGGTCTCAAATGAGTTCATCCCCCAGGCCAGGTTGGTTTCGAACCTTGTCTATACTGGTCCTGATTATGGTCTTGGCCTTTGTCTCTATTTTTCTTATGGGCAGACTGCAAACCGCCAGGGCCGTGGCCCGGGACACATACGAATACCTTGAGGTCTTTAACGAGGTCCTGAGCGATGTCCAGGCAAAGTATGTCAAGGAGATGGATGCCAAGGAGCTGATCTATGGCGCGATCAAGGGCATGCTCTCCGCCCTGGACCCTCACAGTGTCCACCTTCCCCCACAGATGGCCACTGATTTTGAGGTGGAAATCTCCGGAAGGTTCGGCGGACTCGGAATAGAGGTCGGGATCAGAGACGGCCAGCTTACCGTGATCGCACCGATAGAAGACACGCCTGCATGGAACGCAGGACTCAAGCCTGACGACCGGATAATCAAAATTGACGGGGAGTCAACTCATGGAATGGACCTCATGGAGGCGGTGCACAGGATGCGCGGCAAGAAAGGAACCCCCATAACCATCACCATTATGCGTGAGGGCTGGCAGGAATCCCAGGAATTCAAGATCATCAGGGATATCATCAAGATCAAAAGCGTGAAAAAGGTGGAGCGCATAGAGGAAAAATACGGTTACATAAGATTGATAACATTCAACGAAAACACTGATAGAGATATGAGGCGCGGCATGGAAGAACTGCTCGGAAACACTCCCGGGGGCTTGAAAGGCTTGATCCTGGATATCCGCATCAATCCCGGAGGACCGCTCGAGCAGGCGGTAAAAGTCGCAGACCTCTTCATCGGCGAAGGCACTATCGTAAGCACCAGGGGCCGAAGCGAAGGCGACAACCATGTCTGGTATGCCCATAAGCCCGGAACATATCAGGATTTCCCCATGATAGTGCTCGTAAACGGCGGCTCGGCAAGCGCCTCCGAGATCGTGGCCGGCGCACTCCAGGACCACGGCCGCGCCGTCATACTCGGCACCCAGACATTTGGTAAAGGCTCGGTTCAAACCCTGCTCAAGCTCAAGGATAGCTCCCGGCTGAAACTCACCACCGCCTATTATTACACACCCGCTGAGCGGAGCATCCAGGCGGAAGGTATCAAGCCCGACATCTGGGTGGAACCCCTGTCCCCGGAACAACAGGCCGCCCTGAACAGGAAGAAAGACGAACAAAGGTATTTCATCCGTGAAAAAGACCTCATTCACCACTTTGAGCATGAGGATGTCGGGAAACAGGAGCCCCCCTCGGAGACAATGAAGCCCGAACCTGAAACACCTGAAGAAAGTCCAGAGATACAGGATTATCAATTGAAGTGCGCCCTGGACCTGCTAAAAAGCTGGGAGGTCTTTCAAAGCACTTTCAGGAAAAAGGGCGCCTTGAGCCAGAGCGAGGTTAAATCTGAGAGCACGCGGTAGGGGGAATGGCCCGGCAGAAAAAAAAAGCAAAAAAAAGAAAACAGCCTTCTTCCTCGAAAACCCGTAGACTCTTCTGGTTCATCTGTCTCGCCCTGATTATCGCGGGAACAAGTTACTGGGCTGGCCGGCATTTTCATCTTATCCCGACACCCGCCAAGATCAGCGAAGAAGAAATCAGGCTGGTGATCATCGAGACGGAAAAGGCGCTTGAGGACGAGCCAGCCATCAGCCGCTTTGATCTGACCATAGAAAACACCTCACATCCGGATGGCGAAAGGCCGCACCTTCGTATCGAACTCCTGACAGACACCGAGATCATCCTGGCCGAAAAGATCATCCACGGATTATGGACAGACCACGGATTCGATGTCCGAATTGATTACCATGAGCATGATCCCCGCGGATCGGTCTATCTTCGGGCCAGTAGTGAAAAGCCCCTGCTCTCCGCAAGCCTCATACAGAAATCCGGAGGCTCTGCAGGAGCGGTGTTCAATCCGCCGCGTGTGCCCACAGCATCCTCACATAATTATTCCCGCATCGCCATCATCATTGACGACCTAGGCTACAACCTGGATTCAGCGCGCAGAATCCTGAACATCCCCTTTGAGATCACGATTTCGATCCTGCCATATCAAATATACAGCCAGGATGTATCAGCTATGGCTGTCAGGAAAGGCAGAGAGGTCATTCTCCACATGCCAATGGAGCCTGCGGGGTATCCAGCGGTTGACCCGGGTCAGGGCGCGCTCTTGCTCTCCATGAACTCTAAAGAGATCAAGAACACCCTGAACCAGGCACTGGATTCTCTTCCACATGCAGTCGGGATCAACAATCACATGGGCTCTGCTTTTACCTCCGATCCTGACCACATGCGACCAGTGATAAGGGTGCTTCGCTCGCGAGGTCTATTCTTTGTGGACTCCCGCACAACAAAGGATACATCCGGATTCATCCTTGCACAGGAAATGGGCGTTCCCTCGGCGGAGCGCAATGTCTTTCTCGACAACATCCGGGAAAAGCGGGCTATCCGGCACAAGATAATCGAGCTTTGTAACAGGGCTGACGAGGATGGCGAGGCCATTGGCATAGGCCATCCATACCCGGAGACAATCGCGGTGCTTGAGCAGTCCCTGCCCGCACTGGCCGCGGCAGGATACCAGATCGTGCCCGCATCGGAGATGGTCCAGTGAGCAGGCAGGAGACTTTTTCCGGGAAAAAAATCTACCGGGTAGCGGAGATCACAGGCCTGATAAGAGACCAGCTTGAAACCAGTTTCAGCGAGGTCTGGGTTCAGGGCGAAATCTCAGGCCTCCGTAAGCCGGGTTCCGGACATCTATATTTCACACTCAAGGACGAGCAGGCCATGCTCCGCGCCGTGATGTTCAGGTTTCAGAATATATACCTTCGTTTCCGGCCAGAGCACGGCATGGAGGTGGTATGCAAAGGAAGGATAAGTGTTTACGATCAACGCGGGGAATATCAACTGATCCTTGATCAGATGCACCCGGTGGGCATCGGGGCTCTCCAGGTGCGCTTTGAACAGCTAAAGGCAAAGCTTGACAAGGATGGCCTGTTCGACCCGGGGAGAAAGAAACCCCTGCCCGAATACTCCGTCCGGATAGCCATCATCACCTCGCCCACATCTGCCGCAATTCAGGACATGCTCCGCGTCATCAAGTCCAAGCAGGCCCCAATCGAGGTGCTGATCATCCCATCTCGCGTGCAGGGCGAGGGCGCGGCAGAGGAGTTGGCCGGAGCCCTTGACCTGGCCAATAATCCGAAAATCTCGCGGCCCAAAGATAGAAGGCCTCTGGAGCTGATAATCCTTGCACGCGGAGGCGGCTCCCTGGAAGACCTCTGGGCATTCAATGAGGAGGTGCTGGCCAGGGCCATTGCCCGGTCCGGGATTCCAGTGCTCTCGGCAGTGGGCCACGAGGTTGACTTCACCATAGCGGACTTCGTCGCGGACATGCGGACTCCTACCCCTACTGCGGCCGCAGAACTCGTAACCACGGCAAAACAAGATATGCAGGATATGGTGCAGGATATACAGGAACGCCTGGTCAGCACCATCCTGAATGGGCAGGAACAGGCCAGGGAGAGAATTCTCTGGCTCGCCCGGTCTCTTCCAGACCCGCGCAGGGACATAGAAAAAGGAATGCTCATCCTTGATGATCAACTCTGGAAAATAGAAAGGGCGCTCCGAAACGGGCTTGTTCCATGGGAAAGCAAGCTCCAGCATCTGGAAAGAGCCCTTTCCATTCAGCATCCACAGGTATATTATAAAGAGGCCGTTATGCAGATCGCGAAAATGGATGTCGCGCTTGAGGGGGCCATGTCCGCGAAAATGGAGAGGGAAATGAAGGGGCTTGAAAGCCGGACAGGGAGACTGGATGCCCTGTCCCCGCTCGCCACCCTGTCCCGCGGGTACAGCATTGCCCGGCGCAAGGACTCAAAAGAGATAATACGCGATGCAAAAAGGGTGGAAACAGGGGACTGGCTTGAGCTGATCCTTAAGCGAGGCGAGCTGGAGTGCGAGGTGCGGGGCAAATCCGAAGAATCTGCAGAAATGGACCCGGAGGGAACAGTCTGATGACCAGGGGTGTCTTTTTAAGAGGAATCATCCTTTGTCTTTTTCTTTGCCAGCTTGTGGCCGCAAACACCTGCGAGTCCGAGGAACTCTCGGTATCTATTTACGCAGGCGGCGATGAGAGAAGGACTGAACTTCATCAAGGAGAGGCTTTCTTGATTTACATAGAAATGAATGAGCAGACCATGGTCCAGGTGCGGGGAACCTTTGCCGGAAAAGATGTTCCCTTTCTCCCGGCAAGGCAGGGAAAGGTCTGGTACGCGCTTTTGGGAATAGACCTGAACATGGTTCCGGGAAGGTATCCGATTGCACTGGAGATCGGTTTTCCAGAAGGAGTGCGCAGGAAATTCAAGGTGATTATTCCTGTCAGAGACAGGGAGTTTCCGGAGGAACACCTGACACTCCCGCGGAAGATGACCGAGCTGGATGAAGCCGCGCTGAAGAGGGTGAGGGATGACTCCGCGGCCTTTTCAAAAATCTGGAGCCAGAAAAGCAATGAGAGATTTCTAAATGGAAGCTTTGAACGGCCTGTGCCCGGAGATGTAACAAGCGGATTCGGACTACGCAGGGTCATCAACGGGGAGCCAAAGAGCCCTCACACCGGGCAGGACTTGCGCGCGGCTTCCGGAGAGGCTGTCCGGGCCGCGAACGCGGGAAGGATCGTAATGGTCCGGGATTGCTTCTTTTCAGGCAAGAGCGTGGTGATTGATCACGGCTCAGGGATATACAGCATGTATTTTCATCTCTCCGAATACAAGGTCAAGCCGGGAGACAAAGTGGAGAAAGGACAGGTGATCGGTCAGGCGGGAATGACCGGAAGGTCCACCGCCTCTCATTTGCACTGGGGCTTTCGCCTGCTGGGAGCACGCGTAAACCCGGACTCGGTCATGGCACTGGCGCCCCTGTTGGATAAATTGCAATAACAGATTCCCGCGCCGGCGAAAGAGACGAAAGAGACGAAAAAAGACGAAAAAGAGGGGTTTGCTCATGACTAAGGAAGAGAAGAAATCCAGGGGACTTGGAGGACAAGGGTTCAGATTTGAAAAGGCGATGAAGGACCTGGAGAGAATTGTGGCCCGGCTGGAGAAGGGAAACATCCCTCTGGAAGAGAGCCTTCAGGCCTTTGAGGAAGGGGTCAAGCTGGTGCGGGCCTGTCGGCAATACCTGGATCAGACGCGCCAGCGGATCGAGATGCTGGTGGGCGAGCAAGGTGGAGAGCCGCTTTATGGAGAATTTGAGCCCGAGGGACCGGAGGCTGAGGAGTCCGAGCCCGAAGGGTCTGGAGGAGAAGACTGAGCATGGACATGGAGGAATACCTGAGGGAGCGCAGGCGGCTTGTGGATGATGCCCTGGAGCGGCATCTTCCAAGGGATGACACCTATCCGGAGGAGATACATAAGGCGGTACGCTACAGTGTTTTTTCCGGGGGGAAAAGACTCAGGCCGATCCTCACTCTTGCGGCCACGGAAGCAGTGGGAGGGGATGAGCAAACAGCTATTCCTTTTGCCTGTGCAATCGAGATCATTCATACCTACTCGCTTATCCATGATGATCTTCCCGCCATGGATGACGACGACCTTCGTCGCGGCAAGCCAACCAGCCACAAGGTCTTCGGCGAGGCCATTGCCATCCTTGCCGGGGATGCCCTGAATACCGAGGCCTTTAACCTGATCGCACGGGAGACCCTTGAGAAGGGCATTAACCCTGTATTGGCCCTGGAGATCATCACCGAGATTACCGATGCGGCCGGTCTCAAGGGAATGGTCACCGGACAGGTGCTTGACCTTGAGAAAGAGGATCAGCCCTGCCGACCGGAAGAGCTTGAATTCATCCACAGACATAAAACCGCGTCCCTGATAACCGCCTCTGTCCGGGTCGGCGCCAGGCTGGGTGGAGCAGGGCCATCAGAGCTGGAAGCACTGACTAACTACGGCATGGCCATAGGACTCGCGTTTCAGATCGTGGATGACCTGCTGGATGTGGAAGGCGGCAAGGAATGGGGCAAGGTCCGGGGCCGGGACAAGAATTTGAGCAAGGCCACATACCCTGCACTGCACGGCCTTGAGGCATCAAGGAGCAAGGCCAGGGAGTTGAGCGAGAAGGCCTGCGCCGCAATTGACGGGTTCGATCACAGGGCAGACCCATTAAGGTCACTGGCTGAATATATTGTATCCAGGACTTATTGATCAGGAATGGAGCAAGATGAATTGGGGAAAAAAGTCGCCCACGCTCCAAAACTTTAGCCAGGGAGCGAGGTTGCTTGATGAGATCAAAGGCCCGCGAGACCTGAATTCTCTATCCAGGGATGATCTGCGCAAGCTGGCGCAGGAGATTCGCGATGAAATCCTGACCACTGTTTCGGAGCATGGAGGACACCTGGCTTCCAGCCTGGGCGTGGTGGAGCTGGCCATTGCCCTGCATTATGTCTTTGACACACCGGAGGATAAGATCATCTGGGATGTCGGGCATCAGAGCTATCCTCACAAGCTGATTACCGAAAGGCGAGACCGGTTCAAGACCATCCGTCAATACCAAGGCATAAGCGGATTCCCCCGCAGGGATGAAAGCCCCTATGATGCCTTTGGAACCGGCCATGCCAGCACATCAATCTCCGCGGCGCTCGGCATGGCCGAGGCCATGATGCTGGCCGGCAAGCCCAACAAGGTGGTGGCCGTGATAGGCGACGGAGGACTAACCGGGGGCATGGCCCTGGAGGCCCTGACGCAAACCCCCAGATCACTGGAACGGACACTGAACAACATCATCGTGATACTTAACGATAACGAGATGTCAATCGCCCCCAGCGTGGGGTCATTCTCCACACTGCTCAGCCAAATAGTGGCCACCCGTCCTGCAATGTGGTTCACGCGCACCACGCGCCGGCTGGTCCGGCCGCTTCCGGAGTGGCTCCAGCGTGAGCTCTCCTGGGCTGGAAGAAGGTGGCGGCAGAGCTTTCTCGGATTCTTCACTCCCGGAATACTCATTGAGGCTATGGGGTATCACTACCTGGGCCCGGTGGACGGCCACCGGATAGAGCAGTTGATCTCCATTCTCAGAAGGGCCAAAAAATTCAATGAGCCGATCCTTATACATGTTCTGACTAAAAAGGGAAAAGGTTATACGCCTGCCGAGGATAAGCCCATGGAGTTCCACGGCACCGGACCCTTTAACCTCGAAAGCGGGGACATAAACCATGTCTCTTCCGGGCCACCGACCTACACCGGAATATTCTCCGAAACCATGATTGAACTCTTCAAGATGGACTCGCGGCTCATCGGAATTACCGCGGCCATGCCACAGGGCACCGGCCTGGACAAGGTCTATGAAAAATTTCCCGACAGGGTCTTTGATATGGGCATCACGGAACAGCATTGCGTCACTTTTGCCGCGGGAATGGCATGTGAAGGATACAAGCCCGTGGCGGCCATCTACTCCACATTTCTACAGCGGGCCTATGACCAGATTCTACATGATGTGTGCCTGCAAAACCTGCCGGTGATCTTTTGCCTGGACCGCGCCGGCATAGTAGGCGAGGACGGCCCTACTCATCACGGGCTGTTTGACCTGTCTTACCTGCGGCATCTTCCGAACATGACTGTAATGGCTCCGAAGGACGAGAATGAACTCCGGCACATGCTCTTCACAGCCACTCAGATTAAGGGGCCTGTGGCTATCCGGTATCCCAGGGGACGGGGCTTCGGGGTAGCGCTGGACCAGGAACTCAAAAGCATCCCTCATGGCAAGGCCGAGATTCTTTGCACAGGCGAAGACCTGGTCATTATCGCACTGGGGAATCCGGTCATACAGGCTGTCAAGGCCGCGGAAATTCTTGCTGAAAAGGGTATCTCTGCCACGGTGGTCAACGCCCGATTCGCAAAGCCCCTGGATGAGACTCTCATCCTGGAGCTGGCCGGGAAGGTCGGCCGGATGGTTACGATCGAGGAGAATGCACTGGCTGGCGGCTTTGGCTCTGCCGTGCTCGAGCTGATGGAAAGAGCGGGCTACAACCATGTGTTCTTGAAACGGATAGGCATACCGGATGAGTTCGTCCAGCATGGTCCGCAGAAAATTCTCAGGGAAAAATACGGCCTGGATGCCAAAGGCATTGCCCGGCAGTGCATGGAATTTCTAAGCCAGCAGGAACTCCTGCCAGAACCGGTTTCCACAAGCACTAAATGAGTCCAAAGACCAAAGAGCGCCTGGACATACTGGTGGTTGATCTAGGCCTGGCCCAGAGCCGCTCACAGGCAAGGGGCATGATCATGGCCGGAGCGGTTCTGGTTCAAGGCCGAATAAAGGACAAGCCCGGAACAATGATCAGCCGCGACGCACAGATCACCTGCCGGGAAGACCCATGTCCCTATGTAAGCCGGGGAGGACTGAAGCTCGCAGGCGCCTTGAAGGAGTGGAACATAAACCTGAATGGCAAGACCGCACTGGATGTGGGATCGAGCACAGGCGGCTTTACAGACTGCATGCTGAAGAAGGGTGCGGCCCGGGTATATGCCCTGGATGTGGGCAAGGGCCAGCTTGCATGGAAACTAAGGACCGACAATCGGGTCCAGGTCCTGGAGGGGATCAACATCCGGCATTTTGATCCAGCCATCATCAAGGATAAGGTCGAGCTTGCTACCGTGGATGTATCCTTCATATCACTTGAAAAGGTCCTGCCAAAGATCATTGAGATATTAAATGGCCGCGGAGAGATACTCGCGCTTGTAAAGCCGCAGTTCGAGCTGGGCCCAAAGCAGGTGGGAAAAGGCGGAGTGGTCAAAGACCCGGACAAGCAGAACCAGGCCGTGGAAAAGATCAAGACATTCGCAAAGAGCCTGGGGTTAGAGTGCCGGGCCGTCGCGCCCGCATCCATCAAAGGCCCTAAAGGAAACCAGGAGTACTTCCTCCTTCTCGCTTTCCCTTCATGAAACTGTAACCCATGTGATGGAACAACTTAACGCCTGAGGCTCTGGCTAATAGACCCAGGACATTCCCCGAAAATCACCCTGGTTTTTCTGTAAGCCAAATAACTGTGAGGATTTTTTGATTTCACCAGGTGTAACGGGCGAAAAATTTCGGGGAATGTCCTGCTAATAGATCACCTTGTTGATGGGGTATTCAATGATGCCGGTGGCTCCGGCCCGTTTGAGCTCCGGGATAAGATCACGCGCTACCTTTTCATCCACCATCACCTCCAGGCTGTACCAGCCCTTATCCGAGAGCCTGGAGACAGTAGGGGTATGCAAGGCAGGCAGTATCTTCGTCACCCTTTCAAGGGATTTCTCCGGAACATTCATCTTGAGCCCCACCTTGCTCTCGGCCTCCAATGCGCCATTCAGCATTAGTGCGAGAGTTTTAATCTTGTCTCGCTTCCAGGAGTTCCTCCAGGCCGCATGGTTAGCGATAAAAACGGTTTCCGACCATAGCACTGTGTCCAGGATGCGAAGGTTGTTCGCGGCAAGCGAGCTACCTGTCTCCGTGACCTCTATAATGGCGTCAGCGAGTAGCGGGGCCTTGATCTCTGTCGCCCCCCAGGAGAACTCCACATCTGCCTTGATCCCCTTTTTCCTCAGGTATGCCTTTGCGATGTTTACAACCTCGGTCGAAATCCGCCTGCCACGCAGGCCGCGGTAGGATTTTATCCGGGAATCCACGGGCACAGCCACTACCCATCTCACCCTGCGAAGGCCCACCTTTGAGTAGGTAAGCGGGCAGACCTCCTTGACCCTGGCCCCCTGCTCTATGACCCAGTCGCGCCCGGTTAGCCCGCAATCCAGCACTCCCTTTTCAACATATCCTG
>CAZOMR010000118.1:0-9925 GCA_964580655.1 uncultured bacterium | reverse complement strand
TCAGAGCATCTTGATCTTTTAGGCGATGCCGCGACGCCGTGCTACCTCCTTCGGGGACAGGACAGATGGGCCCTGGTGGATGCCGCGGTTGCGCCGGTCGTTCCGGAGGTTGTCAAGCAGTTCGAAAGCTATCCCGATGCTTACTTGCGGGTCAAATATCTTCTCATCACCCACTCACATTTTGACCATGTCGGGGGTCTCTCCGCCCTGCGCAGGATTTTTTCCGGGACAGAGGTTGTGGCGAGTTCGGTGGCCGGGGAGATCCTTTCCAGACCGGGGCCGATGAATTATATCCGGGCGATGAATGATGCGCTGGTCAAACTGGGTGGAGTGGACTCATGCGGACTTGACCTGAGCGTGGAAGAGAGTATTCCCGTGAGCCGTGTAGTGAAGGATGGGGACAGGATTGAGCTGGGAGGCGGGGTGGATATAGAGGTCTACGAGGTGCCGGGACACAGCCGATGCAGTCTTGCGTATTTTCTTATTCCCGATCATGCGCTTTTCAGCGGCGAGGCCATTGGTTATTATAACGGCTCAGGCAGGGTTCTTGCCGAGGGGCTCTCGGATTTCCAGGCATATCTTGACTCGCTTTTGAAGATGGAGAAACTTGGTGCGGAGTATATATGCCTGCCGCACAACGGTGTTTTGACCGGGGAAGAAGCCGGGGACTATCTTCGCATTGCTTATCGGTCGGGGATAGAGTTTCGGGATGAGGTCAAGGAATTCTTCCGGCAGGGCAGGGACGATGATGAGATCATCCGGTATTATATTCAACGGGATTACCAGGGTCTTATCAGGCTTCAGCCGGAACCTGTTTTTCGCGGCAACCTGAGCGCCATGCTGAGAGCTATCCGCAAGGAGTTGCAGTCCGGGGTGTCCGGATAAAACGCGGACAAGGAGTAGCAAGGATGAGTCATGAGCAAGGCAGTAATAAAAGAAAGTTTATCCGTGTCCCGGTAGCTCTCTCGATTCAATTTAGTCGGCTGGAAGATTTCGGAGAATTTGTCGAGGCCAATGCCACAGACCTGAGTCAGGGAGGTATATTCATCAAGACCGATAGACCCAGGCCAGTAGGCACGCAGGTCCAGATGCAGATTTCCATCCCCGGTAAGCCGACTGTTCATCTGCGCGGGATGGTCAGGCATATCCGCTATAGCCAGCAGATTCCAGGTAATCCCCCATTGGGCATGGGTATAGAGTTCAAAAACCTTGATAAGGAGACCCAGGAGCTTATTCTTCAGTTATTGAAGATGCTTGGCCGCTGAGTGCTTTCCGAAGATCAGGTTCTCCGGATTCTGCGTCTTCCAGCGACCTGATTGGTCAAATCGCCGATTCCCTGAATGCTAATTGTTATCCGGTCTCCCTTCTGCATGGGCCCGATCCCCGAGGGCGTGCCGGTAGCGATGACATCTCCTGGAACCAGGGTCATGATCCGTGAGACAAACGAGATGATCTCAGGCACCTTGAAGTGCAGTTCGCTTGTGCATGAGTTCTGAACCACATTGTCATTGAGGATTGCCTGGATATTCAGGTTCGATGGGTCTAGCTCGGTCTCGATCCAGGGTCCGAGCGGGCAGAAGGTGTCGAAACCCTTTGCACGGGCCCACTGGCCGTCTCTGGCCTGGAGATCACGGGCTGTGACATCATTGAGGCATGTATATCCCAGGATATATTCGCTTGCATCTTGAGGCTCAACATCCCTGGCTAGCTTTTTTAGCACAACAGCAAGCTCAGCCTCGTAATCCACACGGGCCGAAACCTCCGGATATATGATGTCCGCAAAAGGGCCGACTACCGATGTTCCGGGCTTGAGAAAAATTAACGGCTCCTCGGGCAAGGGCAGGTTCATCTCCGCGGCATGATCGCGATAGTTCAGACCCAGGGCCACCACCTTGCTCGGAAGAATCGGGGCCAAAAGCTGAATTCCGGAAACCTTTCCAAGCTTCGCTCCAGGCTCAAACCGGCTGAAAACATCTCCCTTGAGCTCGCGGACATCATCATTCTCCAGAATCCCGAAGCACGGCTGGCCCTGTTTTTCTAGTCGAAGGATTCTCACTCGCCTTTTCTCCAGACCCCCCTGGGTCTGTCCTCATGATTCAACCGCGCGGTCTTTTGAGGAAAAAAGACTAGATAGACTGCGCGGCCCCGGATATGTGCGATAAATAAAAGGAGCGCCATCAGGAGCAAGGGGCTGAAGATCAATCCGAGGTTTAAACCCATGGCCAGGCCGCTGTCTGGCTTCGCTCTCGGCTCGATTTGCAAACACCCGAAAAGCAAGTCCTCATCACGGTCATCATCTTCATCTTTCTCTCTAGAGAGTGCGGTCACGGAAACCGGGTCCGCAATGCTGTCCACGATGCCATCGTTGACTACAAGGTAAAAGATATAAACCCCTGCTTTTTCCAGCTTGACCGTGGTTTGAACAGAATGCGCATCCAGAAGATCAGGATAAGCTCCCTCCGGAGCCTCTGCCACAAGCCATTCAAAGGATGACAGGGGAGGCCCATCCGGGTCCGATGAAGAAGACCCGTCCAGTGTGATGGTCCCTCCGACATATACCCTGGTCGGCTCGGCACAGGCCACAGCCACGGGAAGGTCATTCCCAGCCTGGTTGATGAAGATTCCCTGGAACTTGCATCCTGTTTTTCCATTCGGGTTGGTCACGCAAGGGTCATAGGCATCGGTTTCAATGCTTGAATAGTCAAGGACTGCACTGACAAGATTTTCCGATACATAGCTGGGAGAAGAGACAGGGTCGGGATCCTCGGTTATGCCATCCCTCTCAAGGCTGGCTGAAATATCCGAGGAATAGAATCCGGCTCCGAGAAGGCAGAATCCAGTTGTGTCGCCAGTTCCTATTTCAATTTCAATATGGGATGAATATGAATATCTGTCAAAAGTGCAAGCGCCTTTGCGAATTGACCAGAGACTGGGCCCTGGATAATCATTCTCGCTCTCCGGGTACAGGTATCGCAGGGCGTCCCTGTCGTCCCTGTGCAGACTGCGTCGCTTTGTCTCGCCCAGGCCGATACTCCCGCTCATCGTGGCTTCCCGCACCTGGGTGTGGGCCAGTCCAAGCATATGTCCAGCCTCGTGGGTAAGGATGTTCTCCACATCAGCCACATGGATGTCCGGATGGTCACGCGAGCCATCCAGGATGTCCCATGTATAGTGCTGTGCATTTATGTAGATGTCGGACTCCTCTATTCCTCCGGTAGCACTATCGGCCATGATGTATGTCCATGCTATGAGCGCCGAGCCGAACATCCAGCCCTCCGTCACCCAGATAACCTCATTATCTCCATCTATGTTCCATCCGGGGTCTGAAGGGAAGTATTTGTATCCCGCGGGAATAAACCGGGCAGTGGACCCCTGCACCGCGTTCCAGTGCTGAATTGCTCGGTGGATCGCCATTTCAGAGCCCGGGACCAAGAGCGAGCCCTTGGCGTCAAGGATATAATACACGGGTCGAGGCCCAATCCCCGGGCCAGGCCGGATTCCATTAGCCGATGGAATATACATCTCCTCCCGGGCAAGATCATTGCCAACATGTAGAATGAAAAAGGCCTCCGTATTGGCGCTCCAGGTCACGCATACAAGCAAGGCCAGAACCCGAAGATAATTCACGGCTGGCTGGCCTTTTCTCCAGACCCTTCAAGCCCGGCCCCCTGATTCTTCATCACAGCCTGGATCTGAAGATTCAAGGACTCAACCCTGACTAATACCGCTCTTTCGAGCACTCTGGACTTTGCCTTCCGCGCTTCCTCTTTTCCCTCGCAATTCAGGCGCATCAATACAACCTTTTCCTCGCCGACCCGCAGGACAGGAAGGCTTGCCTGCTCAAGACCGATAAGATCATAGGCCGGCTTGCCATGCCGCAAGAGCCGGGTATCTCTGAGAAAGAGAATAAACTCCGCTCCCTGGTTCAGGGTCGGCCACCCTGGAGCCACAAAGCTATGCCCTCCCAGGTTACCGCCAGGAGCACGGATGAAAATGCGCCCGGTTCTATCACCCTTGAAAATATCCAGCACCTCTAATTCGGTGTAGGTCAAGACCAGGGACCGCCCCGGGAGTCCGCTCCATTGTGCCTCCTTAGAAAGAACCTGGGCCCGCACGATGAGATCGGACCGCTTGATCAATTGATCCAGGCTCAGCTCGACCACACTGGCTGGTCTGGAGCTAAGGGGGATGCCAGAGGCCAGGATGAGAAGAAAAACCAGTATGGTCCGTCTATTTATGATAAAGCGCAAGATCATTTTTTTAATTTAGCTTAAAACAGGCCCTTATGCAAGAGAGTGCGACTTTGCCATTCTTGATTGACAATGCGTGTATTTATTCTAAAATCATAGAGGCTGGCAATACTTGAAAAAGGAGGAAGTCATGAAGGGATCACACTGGATCATCGCGGGTTTGAGTCTTTTCTTGATGTTGGCATCAGGTTCATGTGGGAGCAAGAAGCCGAAGGTTGTTACCCCGACCGAAAGTGGGCCTGAGCTTTCCGGTCCCAAGAAGCGGGTTGGAATCTTCCAGTTCAAGAACAAGAGCCGCTATGGCCAGGATAAGTTGAGCTGGGCCGCAGTGGATATTATGTATTCGGAACTGGAGAAGACCGGGATGTTTATCCTGTATGAGCGGGCTGACCTTGCTCAACTGGAGAAGGAGTTTGACCTGATTGAGTCTGGCAAGATCGCCCTTCAAACTGCGGCTGAGCCGGGCAGATTGACCGGTCTCCAGGCTGTGGTCATCGGCACCATATCCCAGTTCGGCATCTGGGAGGAGGCCAAGGATTACGGGGTGTATCAAAAGAAGACCGAGATAGCGGAGTCAACTGTGGATGTAAGGGTTGTGGACATAACCTCCGGAAGACAGATATTCGCGGAGACAGGCACAGGCCGCACCGAGCGTGAGCTTGAGACTGTGTTTGGTTTCGGTGAAAAGGCAAGTTTTGACGAGACCATGGCGGACAAGGCTCTGCGCTCTGCGATAAGCCAGTTCATCAACAACCTTGTCAGGGAGGTCTCTGCTCTGCCCTGGGAGGGCAGGGTGGCTGATGTCTCGCATGAGGGTGGCCGGGAGATGGTCTATGTGAATGCGGGAAGGCTCAGTAATATGCCTTTGGGCGCGCGCCTTGTCGTATACAGGGTGACCGGCACCCTTACCGATCCTGTAACCCAGGAGTTCCTGGGATACAAAAAGAAGCCGCTCGGCACCGCGGAGGTGGTGGACTACACTGGCGAGGATGCCTGCATAGCGCACATGATCTCAGGCAAAGGCGCGGCCAGAGGCGACCTTGTGGTCATGGAAAAGGATTCCGGGAAATGGTAATGGGAGGTTAAGACATGCAAAAGAAGATGGTCTTTTTTCTGATGATCGGTCTATCGGGCCTCTTACTCTCCTCGTGCGAGATAGCTCATAAGAAAGAGATGGTCGCTACGACCGGCGAGGTCTGTTTTGAGGTGCAACCTGCAAGCGCGGAGCTTTATATTGACGGGAGACATGTGGGGATGGCAAAGGGTTGTATGACCCTTGACCGCGGCCCTCACTCTGTCCAGATCAAGAAGAATAATTTTGTGCCTTATGAGCGCGAGATTTATGTAGGAGAGGCTCGCCAGGTGGTCCAGGTGCGCCTTAGTGCTGAAAAGGGCAAGCCCAAAAAGAAGCGGCCTTGAAGCCACGCCGTTATTGAGAGAAGATCATGGGCCGACTGCTGTGGCGCCTCGGGTTTTGCCTGGCTGTTTGCGCGTGGTATGCGGCCTGCGCGGGAAGGCCTTCAGAGCTTGAGACCCTGCACCCGGATTACATGAATCTCGCACCACGCACCATCGCTGTCTTGCCCATGGACAACATGAGCGCGGACCTTGATGCCACGCCTCTTGTCCGGCCTATCCTGCATGAGCGGCTTTATTACAGGGGATACCAGGTCGTGCCACTGGACCAGGTGGATGAGACCCTCAGGGATCAAGGGATTCTCATATCCCATGATGTTTATGGATTCAGTCCTGCCAGGCTGGGTGAATGGCTCGGAGCGGATGCAGTGCTCTACGGCACAATCACTGAGTTCAGCACAAAATACGCGGTCCTCTATGCGTCCGTAACTGTTGGAGTGAGGCTGGAGATGGTGGACTGCCGCAGTGCGGAATTGCTATGGCAAAGCGAGCATTACGCGAGCGAAAATACCGCGGCCGAGAGCATACTCATCCTGCTCAGTGACGAGGACATAGAGGAGGCGATAGGTAAGACCGCGGCATATAACGCGGCTTTTGCACTTTTAGAATCCTACAGGCCCTATGCCGAACAAGCGGTCAAGGAATGCATGGCAGGACTACCGCCTGGATACCGCGGGACCAGTGCTTATCCATGGGATGTCAACCCGGATCAGTTAGAGCATGATTCAATTAAATCATTTCTCAACAGCGAGCCTATAATTCGCACATTCACAAACCCGCCACATTCCCATAAATCCAGGAAGAAAAAATAGCCGAGAAGCAAAGAAGGAATTAAGTGCAAAGACACCCCTTAGACTTTTCTTGCGCGCGAGATGATCGGTCACGAAAATTTGAAGTAGTCAGTAGCCAGTGGCCTCAAGTCTCACGCCTCATGCCTGATCCCGGGTTTTTCCCTGCGAAAATTCCTGATCATGAAGACAAGCGCGGCTCCGCCGGTCACGGCCATTGCAAGGTTTATGTATCCGACCCTGTGCGTGAGAAGCAGTTGGGCAAGCCCGTTTCTCCAGGTTGAGTAATCGCCGATGTATAGCAGGCGGTTCAATGTGGCCACGGAGAATACTCCCAATACCAGGAGACAGACGACTAGAATCCTGATCGCGGTTCTCTCGTTGTCCCGTCGAATCAGGAACTGGCCCAGTTGGAAGCCGGCTACAAGCGCGAGCATGTAGAATACCATGGCGAAGAGTCCAAGCGCCTTGATAGTCGCAGGGGAGTGGTCCGCAGGATTGAAGAAGTACATCCAGCTCCAGTCAGTGTGAAAATAATAAAGGTAAACACCGAGCGGGATATAAAAGAAAGCCTCAAAAAGCACAGCCCCCAGGAAGTAATGATTCCTCATAACCTCCGGCACACCCTTCACCTGTCTTGCGCAGGCAAGAACAATGAAAAGCCCACCAATAAAGCTGAATAATATGTCAAAAGGTACTGTCTTAATCACCCCCCTTCATGTGGACTAATGCTCTCAGAAATGCGGAATTAAATCGTAGGGGCGCTGCTTGCTGCGCCCTCTTTGGGCAGGGCAAGCCCTGCCCCTACATTGATTTTCATATTCATCATTATAAGGTTGTCGGTGCATTAGAAAAAGTCACTCCCGTCAATGCTGATGTCTTTATCAGTGCCCTCGCCTTTTTCATGCGCGGCCTCGTCCATCTTCCGGAACCCCTCCAGCATCAGGGAATCATTGCTTATATTTATCAGCCGTTCAGTTATCTCGGCCTTGGGTTCTACCCTGAATGTTCCCTCGTTCCAGTAAAGAATCTTGTAAAAGGCCTCTTCACCCTTGAGGTCGTCAATTTTGGCATTCACTATGCGGCCTTCCTCCAGGTAAATCTCGGCTGTTTCCCCGTCGTTTGTCAAGGTAACCAGACCTGTTTTTCGGCCAGCCCCGAGAATCTGGATGATGTCCGGAAGGCTCATCTCGGAAAGCGAGCCACTAACCCCGGCCTCGGCAGGCGCCTCGACCTTCTTCTCCGCCTTGAGCCGATTTATCATGGTGATCAGCTTGGCGCAAAGCACATCCACCTTGACCGGCTTTGTGATGTAATCCTCGGCCCCGAGGTCCAGGCACCTGGTTACTGACTTGGGATCATCCTTGCGAGAAAGGAAGACAAACGGGATGTCCCTGGTGGAGTCGTCCTTGGTCAGCTCGGTGATGAAGCTGAACCCGTCCTTGCGCGGTAGCTCCAGTTCGGTCAGGATAAGACTCGGCTTCTCCACCTTCGCCTTTGCCAGGGCATCCTCCCCGTCACGGGCTATGATCACGCCATAGCCGGACTTGATCAGTCGGAGCTCTAGAAGGGTAGTCAGGTCCATCTCGGTATCTGCTATAAGGATGCGATCCTGCGCCGCCTCCATCTGCCGCAGGTAAATGTCGTCCCGCACCACGCTCATGAAAATCTCTAAAAGCCGTGGATCAAACAGCTTGCCAGCCTGCCGGTTCAAAAGCTCCAGGGCCTCACTCGGGTCCACGGTTTCCCGACCCGAATATTTATTGGTCAAATCCTCGAATGCATCCACGATGGCAATAATCCTCGCCCCGATCGGGATGGCCTCGGCCTTCAAGCCGTCCGGAATACCCCGGCCGTCCCATCTCTCAAACTGGTGCCGGATGATCGGCCTGATTTCAAGCGGAAACTTTGCCGCGCCCAGCAGTTTAAGAGGAATCTCCGCCTGCTCCATCACCTCTTCTGCATCTGTGGTGGCATCAACCTGAAGAATGGTGAAGTGCCTTAACCCCTTTTTTCCCAGATCGTGAAAAGTAACCGCCAGCGTGATGGCATCCACTTCCCGGGAACTCAGGTCTAGCTTGCTCGCTATCAGCCTGGCGTATTTTGCCACATTGTGGCTGTGGCCCTGAATTCCCTGGCTCTCTATCTCCAACAGCCCCACCAGAACATCCAGGGTCTCCAGGAAGGAACTGGTGAGACGCTGCATCATCTGCGTCTCGCCGATTACTGCGGACCCATAATCCTTGATGATGCAAAGCTCCACGCCGGGAAAGCGCTCCCGGAACCTGTCCTCAAACTCCAGACTGCTTTCACCCAACTCCCGCTCTTTGATCACCAGGGAATCATATTCCCCTTTGCCCAACTCAGCAAAGGCTTCCTTACGGGTGGCAAAACCCTTCACGCGATAGCCCTCGCTCGAGAAGAGTTTGAGGACAAACTTTCGCACCTGATCATGCGGCTCCACCAGCAGCATGCGCATCCGGTATTTCTTCTGATCCACCGTCCGCTTCGGTGGGCCCGGAGCTTGTTCCGCTTCCTGCTTCACCGCAACATGGGCCGGCCCTTCAGGCTTGACCGGCTTGATCATGATCTCCTCAATCTCCGGCCTGTTTTCGTTTATGTCTTCAATTACTATCTCGTCTTCGGACTCTCCGCTCTCTGCCTTTGTGGCCTCTTCCATGTCCCCCAGGAAAATGCTTTCATTGGCGGCCTCGGCACCCGAACTCTTCGGCTCGGAAGCGTTTGCCTTACCCTCTTCCCGGGTCCCGCTGACAAGCGAGTGGATGTCAAGAAGCTCATCATCCTCTTGCCCCAGAGGAAGGTCTCCTTGCTGACCCGGGGCATAAAGACTCATGTCCGTCTCGTCAGGTGTCTCTTCCAGAGAGACCCCGAAGGCCGTGCGCTCGCCCTTATACCACTTATTGATCGCGGCCTGAATAGCATCCTCCATGCTCACCAGCGCCTTTATGTTCCCGATCCCTGATACAAACTTCAACTCGTCAATCGCGGCCACATCCGTGGGGTCCTTCATTACCACTGTCAAGGCCTTTTCGGTCTTTTTATATTGCACCGGGAACAGATGATACCTCTCCGCAGTCGCCACCGGAACCAACTTGAGGATAGCATCGGGAACTTCAAGCTCGGAAAGCTTGTTGGTGGTCAAATACTGGGTCCGATAGTGACGCGCAAGGGGGCGAAGAATCTCCGCCTCTTTGATCAGCTCCGTGTCGAGCAAAGCCTGGATCAGGGACTTGGAGTAATTCTCTTTCTTATAGGCCAGTGCCTTTTGCAAATCCTCGGGGGATAAAGCCCCTTCATCAAGTAAAAGTTGACCCAGTTTCCGATCTTCCAGCATCTCTAAAACCTTAAACTTATCCACGATATTATTATCACCATTTTCAAATTTTGGCAAGTATTTGTACAGGTTCAACACATGGTAAACACCTCTTAGGAGGATGTTTAGGGTCTCTG
>CAZOMR010000117.1:0-10021 GCA_964580655.1 uncultured bacterium | reverse complement strand
TTCAGCCAGCCACCTTATTCATCATCAAGGGGATGGTTTGCGGAATCGCTGTTCTGGACCACGCTGGTTTGAGTGAAAATTAGAAAGGTGTTATCATATTAAGGGAGAGGGAGCGGGTTCTAAGATGCTCGTCGAATGTGAGCAGTGTCACGCCAAATACAAGATAACCATTAAAAAAAGCCCTGGCAAGCCTGTGCGGTTCAAGTGCGGCAAATGCCAGAACATGATCGTGATCCCTGCCGAGACCCCTTCTGCGGCCCCAGTTAAAATTCCTACCACGATCCCTGCCCCGAAGGGAAAGCCCTCTACTCTTCAGTGCACATGCCAGAAATGCGGCACAAGCTTCATCAAGCATGCCCGTGATAAATCGCGACTATGCTACCAGTGCAGGCTTGACGCCATCGTGTCCAAAACCCGCGAAAAGGCGAGTTCCACTGCCCTGCCGCAGATTAAAGAGGAAGAGTCGCACCGCTATACCCTCCGAAATCCGGACGGCCTGGTCCTCGGACCGATCAAGCTCCGAACCGTGACAGTGCTTGTGCGGGAAAAGCGAATTCACGGCAATGAAGAGGTTCAAAAGGATGAGGGCTCATTCAAACCGCTTCTTGATTTTCCGGAGCTTGCCCAGTTCTTTCCTAATCTTAAGCCAGAGCCAAAGGAGGAGGCCAGGGAGGAAAAGCCTGCAGAGGCCGCGGGCGAAAAGGAGGATTTGATAGAGGAGGAAATCGAGATTCCTTTGGAGGAAGAGGTAGAGGCACTGGCCGAAAAGACAGAGGATGCTCCGGCTGAACCCGGGGCTTTTGCAGAGGCAGGTCCTTTGGTTGAAGAAGCGCGCGATGAAAGAGAGGAAGAAGAGGTAGAGGAAGGCGCGGCTGTGTTCGATCTCGATGAGGTCTCTGGTCCGCGGGCCGAGGTTGAGAGCGGGATCGGTGAAAATGGTGAGCCTGCCCCGGGTCCGGTTGACGAGGCTGAGGAAAAATATTGGGCCGAGCTTCAGGACAAGGTGAAGAAGCGCGAGAAGACAGTGATAAAGGAAGAATTCCCGGAGCCTCTGGAAGAAAAGGTGGAGCCTTTGGTGGAGAAAGCGGAGCCAGAGCAGAAGGAGGAAGAAAAAGAAGAAAAAGAAGAAAAAGAAGAAAAAGAAGAGGTGTTTGAGGGGACTGATGAGATAGAGGAGTTAGAGGAGTTGGTGGAGGAGCCGGAGGGTGCTGAAGAGGTTTCGGCACAGGCTGAATCGGAGGACACGGCGCGTTACCGGGTGCGCTATTCTGACGGGATGGTGCTGGGGCCGGTAAAGCTCAGCACTATCAAGGACCTGTTCAACGCGGGAAACCTCACAGGACAGGAAGAGATACAAAGAGAAGAAGGGCCGTGGGGTCCCATCACTGAATGCGAGGGAATCAAGCATTTCTTTACTCCAAGTGATGACCTTGATGAGGATGAAGTCATAGAGCTTACAGAGGTTCTTGAAGAGGTGGATTAGAATTCAGAGTCAGGGCGTTGGTTTTAAGTTAAGGCTTCAATTTGATTATGTCGAGACTGAATTCTCTCGCACATCTGAGAATGTGAAATATACTCAACGGAGTCGGTCGAGTTGCTGGGTCATCCAGTTTTTTCCTCCGAACACCAGTTGAGTGGTCTGGCCCGCTTTTACATCCACAAAGCCGTTCCAGTCGTTCTTCAGGTTTGCAGGCCCGATCATCTGGATGCGGTGCGATGCGGACTCCATGAAAGCGGTATCAATCATGACTGAATGTGGCCCTGCCTGGAGATTCTCGAAGGTGACCACCACTTTTTCCCAGAAATAAGTAACGGAGGTGACCTGTCCTTTTTCTCCCATGTCAGTTTCCACGAAGTCCTCGCGATAGCGTGTGGGAGGGATCACCTGCTGGAGCTTGCCGTCCAGTATGATCATCAGGTGTGCGTTCTTGTCATGGCTCTTGCTGATCTCCAACAGGGGCCCCCTGACCTCGATTTTGAGATTCCCTGTCGTGGCAGACGGGCTTGCCACGGCCACGCGCAGGTCGGTTGATGGTGAGGTGCTCGGGGGAGAGGGCCGGGGCGCAGGTGCCGGGGTCGGTGCAGGGGCTGGCTTTACCGGGATCGGTGCGGGTTTCGGAGGCGGGCTGACCGGTTGCGGCTTGGGTTTGGGCGCGGGGGTTGGCGCAACCGGCACCGGGGCAGGTCTCGGTCTTGCTGGCTCCCGTATAATACTTAACCCTCCTCCTTCATCCTTCTTAGGCCGCCTTGCATCCAGGATGCTTCGATCCACCGGAACCAGCCGAGGTTTAGGCTCCCTGACAATCGGCTCACGCTGAACCTCCACAGGGGCTTCTTCTGGTACCTCGAGGGGTGTAACCCTGGCTACCGGGGCCGGCTTTTGCTCCGCTGGTTTTGATAACTCCACGGGAGTTCGGTATCTTTCTATTGCGGACCGGAGTTCGGTGGAATATTCAAAAATGACCGCGGCAGTTAGAAAGACAAGAATTCCTACAAGGCTTCCTGGCACGATCATTTTTTCTCGCTGAAAGAGTAGTGCGAAAAGCACCACTACCAGTATGACAAATCCGAAGAACGGCAGATAGAGAAGGAGGTTTGATGTCAGCGGCTGAGAAAACAGCTCATCGAACTGGGTCATGCTTTCTCTCCTGGTTCAGGGTCTTTCAGGTTCAAGCGCGAAATCCCTGGTCAATATCAATTGATCCTCCGCGGCCTCAAGGTCAACATCCTGCTCGCTCGCTTGATAGTCTTCTGAAGTGACAATCAGATGCACCTTCAGGGAGGCTAATTCTGCCTTGCCGCTGAGCAGAATCTGATAAAGCCCGCTTTTAGGACTGCTGTTGGCCATGACTAGGGTCTTGCTGGTCTCCGGATCCATGGCTTCCACCCTGGCCCGAACAGGTTCCCCGGTGTCTTTATCCCGGATAACCCCTTGAAGCAAAAAGAACCGCTTTTTCGGCATCAAAAGAGGAATCTCGATTGAATAGATGTCCTCTTCGCCTATCCCGCCCCGCATGTTGGAGCTGAAATATGCCAGTTCCCCGGACCCCGGGAGGGTGAAATAGATGTCATCGCGAGGGGTATTGATTATCGCGCCAATGTTCCTTGCATCAGTCCACTCTCCATCCTTGAGTCGTGAGAGGAATATGTCGGCCTTCCCGGACCCGCCGCGGCCTGTGGAGCTGAAATACAATGTCCGGTTATCCGAATGCAGGAACCCGACGCCTTCCCATTCCGAGGTATTCACCCCCGGACCCAGGTTCTCAGGCTTGCAGAAGCGTTTGTGGCCAAGCCTTGATGTCTTCCGTTTTGACATCCACAGGTCATAGCCGCCTCTACCCCCGGGCCTGTCAGAGGCGAAGATGAGAAGATTGCCATCGCTTGAGACAGAAGCATTGGCCTCGTTATACTTGCTATTTATCCTTGAGCCCAGGTTAACCGGCTTGCTCCAGCCAGTCTCGGTCTCGCGGGTCATGTAAAGGTCGCACCCGCCGTGCCCGTCCGCACGATTGCAGGCCGTGAAATAAAGCGCATCCTCGAATATGGAAAAAGAATCCGGCCCCTCATCATCCTTCGTGTTCACAGGAGGCCCGAGGTTCCTGGCCTTGGTCCATTGTCCCCGGATTCGCTCCGACACCCAGAAATCCTGTCCACCGAGCCCACCGGGTCTGTCCGATGTAAAGAAAAGGCGGTTTCCATCAGCGGAAATGATCGGCCCGAAATCCGCGGAGTTAGAATTGACAGCCTCTCCCAGGTTTACCGCCCTGTTCTCGACCCCGGTCTTGACCTGTTCAAATACACCCCCAAGCTCTTCCTTCGCAAACAGCGCGGACGACAAGACGACGGTCAAAGTAAAAGGAATCAAGAACCTGCTTATTCGATTCATCTCTTGCCCGGTCTCTTTTTCAGCTTGCCTTCAGTAAAGCTGTGTTTTCCAAGCCTCTTGCCCATGCCGTAATACTCGCTTGCGCCCATGCAATATGCGAGCGGCTTCATCTTAGCCACCGATAGCCTTCCTCTGGAATCCAGCACCTTCTTGTCTATATTCAGCGCAACTATCTCGCCGATAATGTGAGTGTGGGTGCCCAACTCGATGGCCGCAGTTACCTTGCATTCCAGGTTGACCGGACACTCCTTGATCAAAGGCGCCTTGACCTTCCTGCCGCGTGAGCGAGTCAGGCCCGCGGCCTTGAACTTGTCAACCTTGTGGCCGGAAGTGGTGCCGCAGAAATCCGTGATCTCCACCTGGTCTTCTGTGGGGAGGTTGACGACAAACTCGCCTGAGCGAATGATGATCCCGCGGGAGTACCGATCCCTTCTCAAAGATATCTGGACCAGCGGCGGCTCATAAGCCACTATACCGATGTAAGCAATGGTTATTATGTTGGGCCTCTTTCCCGGCTCAGCACAGCTAACCAAAGCCGTGGGAACAGGCAAAAGCAATGCCCCCGGCTTCTTCATTACCTTGGCCATAAAAAGACTCCTTGTTCTATATTATACTCTCCTTAACGAACCAGTGCAAAAAAAGTTTTCCTTATATATACCCCTGATCCCTTATTATTGCAATAAAATTTAAATATCTCCTGTAAGTATGATATACTCAAGCAGTTTCTTTATGTTCAAGCAGGGATGTCTTTTCATGATAGCGCAATTCAGCATTGTGCCACTGGATGCGGGGGAAAATCTTTCCGGGGAAGTGGCCAGGATAATTGAGGTGGTAAAAAGGAGCGGAATAGACTACAGGCTCACCCCAATGGCCACGGTGGTGGAAGGCGGATTTGATGAGGTCATGGCCCTGATCATGGACTGCCACAAGCTGGCACGGCAGTCATCAAGGAGGGTTTTGACCACGATCATCATTGACGACCGCGAGGGTGCAAAAGGAAGAATCACAGGAAAGATCGCCGCGGTGGAGAAGAAATTGGGAACAAAGGTCAAGAATTAGTATGGGGATCGGGTCTTCACATTTCAGCCGTTAAGTTTTAAGTGAATCTCTGACCCTCATTACTCTCTTGTGGCAGTGAGGTGAAAGGATGGATGATATGTTGTCCGAATCCAGGGGTGCTGTGACCGAATATCCTGCTGTGTGGCTAGCTGGCGCAGGTTGTTCCGGGTGTTCGGTGTCACTGCTCAATGCGGTCAGCCCTGACATCCGGAATGTGCTTTTTGACCCTGTTCTTCCGGGCAAGCATGTGAACCTGCGGTTTCATCCTATAATCATGGCCGGGCAGGGAGAGCCGGCGATGAAGGTGCTCCTGGACACACGGGTGGAAAACCCCAAGGGTTACCTTCTTCTTGTGGAGGGAGCCGTTCCCACAGCGGAAGAGGGGCTTTACTGCACCATCGGGGATCTCTCGGGCAAGCACATGACTATGCAAGACACCCTGGTCGAGATGGCGGGGGACGCAATGGCTGTGGTCTGCGTGGGCACATGCTCAAGCTTCGGAGGAATCTCAGCTAGCGCTCCCAATCCCTCGGGCTCCAGGAGCGTGAGCGAGGTCCTGGAGGAAAATGGAATTGAAACCCCGCTGATCAATGTCCCGGGCTGTCCGCCGCATCCGGACTGGGTGGTCGGAACCATTGCCATGGTTCTTCTTAATGGTCTTCCCGGACCGGATGACCTGGACCCGGCCAGGCGGCCCAGAGCATTCTACGGCAAGCTTATCCACGACAACTGCCCGCGAAGGGCCTACTTTGATGCGGGTCAGTTCGCGCGCCATACCGGTGACCCGGGATGCCTTTACGAGCTAGGGTGTAAGGGCCCGATGACCTACGCGGACTGCCCCACCAGGCTCTGGAACAACGGATTGAACTGGTGCGTGGGAGCGGGTGCGCCCTGCATCGGATGCGTGGAGCCGACCTTTCCGGATAAACTCCAGCCAATGTATCATAAGCTCAATGATGATCGGCTCTCTCGCTTCAAGCTCAAAACCAGGTAGGCGCGGTCTGGCAAGGGGGAAAAGGATGTCAAGCTTGTTTTCGCGGTTCCGCAAAGGGAAGAAGAAAACAGGGGCCACCAGGATAACGATTGATCCTGTCACCCGGATCGAGGGTCATCTGATGATCGAGGCCATGGTTGAAGCCGGAGAGGTCAAGGAGGTGAAGAGCTCCGGCACACTTTTCAGGGGCTTTGAGATCTTCCTGCAAGGCCGGGAGCCGCGCGACGCCCAGCGCATCACCCAGCGGGTCTGCGGGGTCTGTCCCACTTCTCACTCCGTGGCCTCGGCTCTCAACCTGGACAGCGCGTTCGGACTGGCGGATAAAATCCCGGACAATGGCAGGATTTTGAGAAACCTGGTGCTAGGGGCCAACTACCTGCAATCTCACATCCTGCATTTTTACCATCTTGCGGCTCTGGATTATGTGGATGTAACCGCGGTCGCAAATTACTCAGGGGGCGACTGGGACCTGAAAGCGGTCAAGGAATTCATGGCGCGGGGTCAACTAGGGCCACTCGTGCCCCGCTACGAAGGGGACTATAGATTTGACCAGGCCACAAACCAGGAACTGACAGGGCACTACATCAAGGCACTGGAGGCTCGCAAGCTGGCCCAGGAGGCGCTCGCGATCTTCGGAGGAAAGATGCCTCACAATGCCACGGTGTGCCCCGGAGGAATCACCGAGCATCCGACCGTGGATAAAATAGCTAATTTGCTCTGGCGCCTCAACCGGGTCCGGGACTTCATTGACACCATGTATGTACCGGACATCCTCGCCGTGGCAAGGGCATATCCTGACTACTTCGAGATCGGAGATGGCTGTGGCAATCTCCTTTCTTACGGCGTTTTCGACCTGGATGGCAAAGACCCGGACTACGGGGCCCGCAAGCGGCTCCATTCCCAGGGCGCTCTGGAAGGGATGAAGAGACTGCATCCTCTGGACTTGAACAATATCACAGAGAGCATCAAGCACTCATGGTACAAGGGCGACTGGACACGGCCTCCGTGTGAAGAGGTTACCGAGCCTGACCGGGCCAAGAAGGACGGCTATTCCTGGATCAAGTCCCCTCGCTATGACGGCAAGGTTTACGAGGTTGGCCCGCTCGCCCGTATGCTCGTGTCATATTTCGCAGGGCTCGATCCGGTCAAGAACATGGTTGACGATGTTCTGGGTCAACTCGGAGCCAGGCCGGAGGTTCTCAACTCCACACTGGGCCGGCACGCGGCCCGTGCGCTTGAGACAAAGTTTGTGGCAGATGCCATGGCGAGCTGGCTCCTTGAGTTGAAACCCGGTGAGCCGGTCTGTGCGGAGTACGATGTTCCGGAGGATGCCGAAGGTCTCGGCATTGTTGGTGCTCCCCGCGGGGCACTGCTCCACTACATCCGGATCAAAGACAGGAAGATTGATAAATACCAATTGGTGGTTCCCACTACCTGGAACGCGTCACCCAGGGACGACAAGGAACAACCCGGCCCCATGGAGCAGGCCATAATCGGGACTAAGATCAGGGACCCCGAGAACCCCTACGAGATACTTCGCATCGTCAGGTCCTTTGATCCCTGTCTGGCCTGCGCTATCCATACAATCAATCACAGGGGCCGCAAGCTGGGGGAGTTCAAGGTTGTCTGATCTGAAAATCGCTGTGGTAGGTGTTGGCAACATCCTGATGGAAGATGAAGGCATCGGGGTCAGGGTCGTGGGGGCTCTGGAGAAGAGATCGGCGAAAAAAGCGAAATCGGCGAAAAAGGCGAAAAGAGGCGTTGAATTCTTTGATGCAGGCACTGCGCTCCATGCGCTCCTGCCCAGGCTGGAGGGATATGACCGGATGATCGTGGTAGATGCGGTCCGGGGCGGCGAGGCCCCCTGCACCATCTACCGGTTCACCTTGGAGGATCTGGAGAAGCGGAGAGAGGGGAATGCCGATGGCCTGATGATGTCCATACACGAGATGGGCGTGGAAGAGACACTCTCCATGGCCCGGCTCACGCAGAGACTGCCGGCAGAGATTATCTTCATCGGCGTGGAGCCTGCTAAGGTTGAATTAAAAGAGGCCCTCTCGCCCGCGCTTGAGAGAAGGATGGAAGAGTATATCCGGACAGTAGAGCAGGAGATAAACCGCGGATGAGCGAGAAAAAGGAGGGTGGGGAATGATTATTTCCGAACCCAAACCATTGAAAGAGGTTGTCGGGAATCTGGAGGGGAAAAACAGGATTTTTATCGTGGCCTGTGGCGGCTGTCCCCTCGGGTGCAAAAGCGGGGGCCAGGAGCGCATTGACGAGTTGAGCAAGGGTCTTTCTGCAAGCGGAAAGGCTGTCACTGGCTCATGCGAGATTGAATTCCTTTGCAACAAAGCCCTGGTCGGGGCTCAGCTTAATTACTACCTGCCTGCGCTCAAGGCCTCGGATGCGGTTCTGGTAGTATCCTGCGGCATCGGGGTCCAGGCAACCGCGGCCATGGTGGACATTCCAGTCAGTCCGGCCAATAACACGGTCTCGGCCCAGGGCATGCAGGGGCTATGGCCAGGGGAGGAGCGCTGTGGAGGGTGCGGTGATTGTCTGCTTGACAAGACTGGCGGGATATGCCCGATCACCATGTGCGCGAAAAGTCTGATCAACGGCCAGTGCGGAGGCGCGCACGAGGGCAAGTGCGAGGTTCATCCTGAGCGGGACTGCGGCTGGCACCTCATATACGATAGGCTGAAAAGCCTGGGCCAGTTGGACAAGCTCAAGGAGATTCCGCCGTTAAGAGATCACCGCAAGCAGGATGTGCCGGGGGAAGAGCGCAGGACCACGCGCTGGGCGCTTGAGCGAGATGAAATCTTTGAAGCGCCGAAAGCAGAAGCAACTGGTACCGAGGGTAAGTCGTAAAGGAGGCTAGCATGACCAGGTTGCAGGAGACCTTGAAGCATGGAAAATTTGCGGTAACCAGCGAGCTTGGCCCGCCCAAGGGTGTGGACATTGCCGGCATGATGAAGGAAGCAGAGATCATCAAAGACAGGGTGGTGGCGGTTAATGTCACAGACAACCAGTCGTCCGTGATGCGGATCGGGTCCCTCGGAATATGCGCCAGGCTGGTGCAGGAAGGCTATGAGCCGATCTTCCAGATGACCTGCCGGGACAGGAACCGGCTCGCTATCCAGTCGGATATTTTGAGTGCGTACCTTCTGGGGATCCGAAACATCCTGGCCTTGACCGGGGACCACACGACCCTGGGAGATCACCCGGAGGCAAAGCCCGTGTTTGACCTGGACTCGGTCTCGCTTCTGGTTACCATCACCGCGATGATGAACGGCAAGGACCTGGCCAATGAGAACCTCGCGGGCAAGCCCGAGGAACTCTTCCCCGGTGCCACGGTCACACCGGGAGCTGACCCGCTTGAGCCGCAGTTGATCAAGATGGACAAAAAGATCCAGGCCGGTGCCAAATTCTTCCAGACCCAGGCCATTTACGAGGCGGATAAGTTCGAGGCCTTCATGAGGGAGGCAAGCAGGTTCAATGTGCCGGTGCTTGCCGGGATAGTCATGGTCAAGAGCGCTGGCATGGCAAAGTATATGAACCAGAATGTAGCCGGGGTGTTCGTGCCGGACTCCTGGATAAAGGCCCTTTCCGAGGCGAGCAAGGATGACAGGCCAAAGAAAAGCATTGAGCTGACCGTTGACCTTATCCATAAGCTCAAACCCCTGTGCCAGGGAATACACCTCATGCCCATGGGCTGGGAGAGATATGTGCCTGAGTTGATGGATGCCTGTGGACTCTGAGGAACCGATTTTATTGCAAGGTGGCTTTTCGCTCCACCTGCTTAAGGAACTTGAGGCCTTGCGATGCCAGCTCTTCCGGACTATCCGCGAGCTTGCGCCAGATACAGCATAGCTTGGCTATGTTCTCCATGTTTGGGTCAAATGACTCAATGGTTATCCACCCGTCATAACCCACGGCGCGAATTGCGTGATAGAATTCCTCCCAGGGCACAAGCCCGGTGCCGGGTATGCCTCGCTGGTTTGTCCTGCCTCAGTTGGAAATGGAGAATGCCTCCGGTAAAATTGTCACTATGACGATAAGGAGGCGGGACAATGGAGAAGAAG
>CAZOMR010000116.1:0-10059 GCA_964580655.1 uncultured bacterium | reverse complement strand
ACTTGTTGAAATCAAAAAATCCTTACACCCATTTGATTTACAGAAGAATCAGGGTAATTTTCGGGGAATGTCCTGAGATCTTACAGTTGAGGGAGAAATAAATTCACCGCAGATCCTCCAGACCCGTTGGGTCCTACAGATCCGAAGGAGACGCAAAGAGCGCAGAGAAGAAAATATAAAGTAAAAGAGCAATGTCCGAAGTATCTGGAGGACACGATGCCGATGTAACCCGCCATTGCGAAAGCAAGGGTGGGCGTGTGTTAAAATAAAATTCTCTTTGCGTCCTTTGCGTCTTTGCGGTGAGTAATTATTACCTGGGCTCAAAGAGGTCATGCAGGATGTTCTGCGCTTGATGCAGTTTGCGGAGTTGCCGTTTTTTCAGAAAAGGGTAGGCCGATGGATCGGACTCGTGGGAAAGCGCCTTTTCTATGTTGATGATGCGATAGTCGCGCGATCCGGGAATAGCCCGGCCATACCACCAGACTGGTGTCCAGCTTACTCGGCTGATCCAGAATTTTTCACAGCCGTGCACGAGTGCTCGTGAGAATTCCACATTGAGGATGATGCTGGTCTGACATTCGAGCTGGTATGCATCCGGGATGATATTGCCGAGCGAGTATGCGATGAGCACTTCCGGGACTGCTGGTCCGGCCTCGCTTCTGGATGGAACATATTTTTCCAGGGGCTGAAGGACATGTGGATGATGTCCCAGGATGATGTCTGCGCCGGAGTCCGCTATCTTGTGTCCGAGGACAATGATCCGTTCTGGAGGAAAGAACTCATACTCCATGTTCCAGTGCAATGATACAATGACCAGGTGCGCACCCCGGTCTCTGGCGGTGCGGATGTGTTTTTGTATCAGGGAGATGTCCGGTTGTTCTCCAATGATGTTGAAGGGAATGAGGTTGACCATGAATTCATGTCCGGAAGAGAGCTTTCGGCCGTTTGTGCTGAAGGTATAAGCGAGGAAAGCTATGCGGATGCCTTTAGCTTCAAGTACAGGGAATTTTTCATCTCGTTCCTCAATGGATCGTGATGATCCCACATGCGAGATTTTTTCTTGATCCAGGAATTCAAGTGTGGCGATTAGTCCGGATTCCTTCTGGTCGAGCACATGGTTGTTGGCTGTTGAGAAGACATCAAAGCCGGCATCCTTGTAAAGCCGCACCTGATCCGGAGTGGCATTGTATGCGGGGAATGATCCGATTTTTCTGGATGGGTCTACAGGGCTCTCCAAGTTGCCGAAGGAGATGTCCGGCAGGTAAAGCTGGTCGCGGACATCGTCAAAGAGATGCCGGGCTGTTTGCGGGTTCAGGTGCTTTTTGACCATCATGTCTCCGACTGCGGCCAGCCGGACCCTGGTTACCGGGCCTTGCTGTCCGGGCAAGTCCTGGCCGAAACAGAGGTCCTGGCCCTTGAAGAATTCCTTGATCCGGCAGTCCGCGTCCGTGATTGGAAAGAGCCACTTGTAAATCCAGTAAATGGGGTAATAGGGAGGATCATTCTCCAGGTCGCCCACTGAATCCATGTGCCATCCACGGGGACCATGCTCGTCTCCTCCAGGTCCGTAGGATTTGCAGGGGGTCTGGTCGGGGTGAGTTACAGCGGCCAGGCAGAGAGGCGCCAATATAATCCATATTATTGCCAGGCATATTTTGTTCATATTTTTTCTCAATTGCCGAATATGGGTTTAAGGAGAAATAAAAGAGGGCGACTCTTTAAAGCCGCCCTCTTTTCAATAGACAGATATTTCTCACACAGTTGTAGCACTCCCGGGCGATCCGCCGGTTCCAGGAATCGGAGCTGATGCAAAGGTGATATTAAGCAACGGCTCGTTCCTTTTGACCTCCGGTTTCGTATATTTCTTTTTTTCTTTTCTTTTCATCAGCGTCTCCTTTCCTCCTCTCTATGGCTCCCCTGGAGAGGCGCAAGCACCCCTCCCAAGGCTTGAACGAGTTATTGCTATTGCACCTTGATGTGTGTACTCCACTCCTGCTTTCCTCCGCACAGACCGGCTCCTGCGGCGCAATCTGCCCGGCCGTATCCCCGTGCCGGTGGAAGATTGCAGTTTCCCAATTCACTTCCGAAGAAAATATGAACCTGGTCCGCACAGGTCTGGCTGGTATTACACGCGGGATAGCCCAGGCCCCCATCATCATAGCACCATCCGGTAGCGCCTAAGCCTCTGATGTCCTCATCCCTGGTATAGCCTCCAGCCGCTGTGCCGTTGGAATGGTTAAACACCCAGTTGGCGTTTGCTCTTTGACCGAGCTTGACCGTGGTGTAATCGCCGGAGTTGCCTATCACGGTCATTTTGACCCTGGAGAACCAGAAGTCCACATCCGAATCAACCCCGTCGGGAACCATTTTGAGACTAGCATCATCCCAGTGCATCATGCCTTCCTCGCCGACTTCCTTGGGCAAGTCTGCACCTGGTCCACCGGACCAAAGCCTTTTTGCCTGGCCGGTCAAGGTGTAAACATAGTGATAATAAGCGAAAGCAAAAGTATTCACGGCCCGGGATTGAGCTGTGACGATCCTGTTGTCGGGATAGATGACATAGGAAAAATCCACTGCGAAGGCGTTGATTTGGTAATGCTCAGGAGTCTGCGCGCAATTATATTCGCCTGCGTTCGAAACACAGGGCGTACGATCGGGCGAGAGCCCTGGATGCGAAAGGACAGTAGGATCGTAAATAACTTCTATGCTGTTTTCAACATAGTACTCGTAATCTTCACCGGTGGGGCCTCCATTCGCGTTGTTGTCGTAGACGCTCCATACATCAAAATGCTCTTGTTCGATCCTGTCAGCATATTCGCCCATCAAGTTGAGCCAGATGGTATCTCCGTTTTTGACATCCTGGACTTCCGAGGAGCACCACGGTGTTCCTGTTTGCCACCCTTTCTTGTTCTTGGTCCCCATCATACAGTAAGCAGGATGCAGATTATCATGTCCATAGAATTTGATGACATGGGTGGTGTAATTTGTGAAGTCATACCGGGGGTCTCCGTCGTATGGATTCTCCGGATACCACTCACTGTCTCCGACTGCCCCTCCTGTCAACCAGATGATGAACTGATACAAAGCGGTCTCATTCGTGAATTCCCATGTCTCGGTCTGAGAGCCGCCGTTAGCACCGAGGAACGTGATCGCAAATGGCAGACCCTCGATGGAAAAGGTCGAACCGCCCTCCACGGTCGGGGTCGCACCGGAATCCTTGCCGTTTTCCGCGTAGCACATGCCAGCGTCGGACATAAGGTTCTCGCCCGGGGCGGGGTAATCCGCTGTGGCGAGCGTGGCATTAGTGCTTGTGCAGTCAGTGGTCACGGCTCTTGCAGGGCCCAAAATGTGAGTCGGGTCCAGGTTCTCCAGGGTGATGTCACAGGTAAGCTTGGCGCCATCCCAGG
Source organism: uncultured bacterium (assembly GCA_964580655.1). Taxonomy (GTDB): domain Bacteria; phylum RBG-13-61-14; class RBG-13-61-14; order RBG-13-61-14; family CAZOMR01; genus CAZOMR01. The sequence continues at coordinate 6,652 of CAZOMR010000116.1, read as the reverse complement.
AGCATGCCCCGCCCTCTGTGTACATGTGCACGGGATGCCCATCGAAACTGGCTGTGGCACCGCCCTGTGTTAACGGGGTGATTTCAGCGTCCGCCTCTTTCGGGTCCACCTGGACGAGGAAAGCGTTTTCGCCTACTGGTATGGGGAGTGCATTATCATCATCTGAAGACGAGGATGACTCGGTCCCCATACATCCAGCAAACAGCAGTCCTGCGCTCACAAAGACAAGAACCGCCCATTTGCCTTTTTTCAAAAATTCTCTCATTTCCCTCATTCTCCTTTCTTATGGTTGCTTTGCTTTCAACTCAAAAATTTAGCTCCGATTTATGAGTTGAAATTATCTGATTTTTCCTTTAATCTCACCCCCTTTTTCCAAGCTATTCAATTATTTTGATCAAACCTTCTTTTGCCAGATCATCAACAAATTCCTTGACATCCGAGGCCGCGGCTTCCGCTTCTACTTCAAAGTTCTCACACAGCTCCTTTATAAGGCTTTCCTCCTTCAACTCCTCTTTTTCCTCGATCACCTGCCACATGAAACAACCGCTTTCATTCAGGCTGTAATAGAACTTATTATCCAGATGTAAAAGAACTCCGCTTCCGTCATCCAAATCCGTAAAGACAACGCTTTCTTCTGGTCTCAATTTCCGGTTCAATAGTTACTTTACCCACCAAATTTTGCAAGAATCACGCCAACTTATCACTCTTTAGCCTTCCACTTTATATTCAACAGGTTAAGAATTTTAATCTTCCATCTCCCTGGATTTATTATGAACTTTTTTCAAAATTCTTTTAGAATCAATGAATTTTTTATAGTTTCTCGTATATAAATCCATCCCCCTCGGAACTTGTCAGCCATTTAAGCACATCAGATTTTTCTTGTCAAGGAAAAAATGCATTGTATTCAAAAAATTTTCTTGCCAGGATAAGCCCTTGATATTTAAGCAATTCTTCGGTAGCCGATTTTTTCACCTGGATAAAAATCCGGATCAGGGTAGTTTGAGCCGTATTTATATTGAATTTTACGGGTTTTTATTTTAGAATTTCTATGAATTAAAGGGGCCATGGGCCAGGATTGAGGGATATTGAGATGAATTTTATTGAGAGCATTGGCAAGACGCCGCTGGTAGAGATTCCGGTTTCGGGATATAATTCACGAATCCGGTTTTTAGCCAAGCTGGAGGGGGCCAATCCGGGCGGCTCGGTGAAGGATCGAGTGGCTTATTATATGGTCAAGAAGGGCCTTGAGTCCGGTCAGCTTACCCGGGACAAGATCATTCTCGAAGCGACAACCGGCAATACAGGTGTCAGCCTCGCATGGGTCTCGGCGGCCATGGGTCTCAAGCTCAAGGTGTGCATGCCGGGTAGTGCCAGTATGGAGTTTCGGATGCTGATCAAGGTTTTTGGGGCCGAACTCCTTCTTACCCCTGTCAGTAAGGGGCTGGATGGAGCCATTCTGAAGGCGTATGAGGTTTTTGAACATGACCCGGAGAGATATTTTATGGCGAACCAGTTTAACAACGGTGCCAACCCGCAGGCGCATTACGAGACCACTGGCGTGGAGATCTGGGAGCAGAGTCAGGGACAGGTCACCCACTTTGTGGCTGGCATGGGAACCACTGGCACTCTCATGGGCGTGGGCCGCAGGCTAAAAGAGCATTTCCCCGGTGTCCAGATCATAGGCGTGGAGCCGGTGAAAAATCACCAGATTCAAGGTCTGCGAGACCTCAATGTTTATTATATGCCTTTGCCAGGGGTGTATGACCCGAGCAAGATTCACCGGATCATCCCGGTAAATGACGAGCAGGCATTACAAGCCCTGGAGACTTTAATCAAGAAACATGGAATGCTACTCGGTCCAACAAGCGGCGCCGCGTTTCACGGAGCACTGGAGTTGGCAAAAGACGCACCCGCCGGTAGCACCATCATCACCGTGTTCCCTGACAGGGCAGACCGTTACATGGGCACGGCTCAATTCAAAACCCTCCTGGCTGACTCCCCTGATGAGAGCCATGAGGAATTCTGAAAAGTCCAGGATACATCGCGACATTACTGACATCCTCTCCCCCAGATACCCCTATCTGTAACTCAAAAATCCAGGCAAGGTCAGGAATAGAAAATCATTGACTTTTTGTCATGGTTCGAATAAGTTAGATGCAATGATAAAGCGAGAGAAGAGAGGTGCGTACCTTGAGTTCGAAACCTAGCAGAGGGAAGATGGGGGGAATTTTTATATTCAATCGTGTTCAGAATAAGTTTCTGTTCCTGATCGGGAGTATTTTCATCATCTTCGTGATCGTGCTTTTCATCATTCTCTGGACAACCGCCCAGGATAGGTTTGATGCCCAGTTGGCCAGCTACCGGGAGTCTGGCCAGAGCCTTATTTTGAATCTGGCCGAGAATGCTCAATTCGGGGTAATGACTGGAGACCGCGAGATCATCAAGGAGAAGGTCGAGCAGATCATCAAGGACCCGAAGGTGAGCTGGGTACTGGTCGCTGATGATAAAAAGGAGATCATCTACGAAAACTTTGGACCCGGCATATTTAAGGACCAGCTGAATCTGAAGGAAATAGTTGAAGAGCCTCTTTCACCCGGGGAGTTGATAAAGCTGGACTACCTGAGCTCTAAACTTGGGGACAGGTATCTGGCGTTATGGGTGCCGATTACCCTGGAGATGAAAGGCGCTGGTATGGAGATGGAACCCTCTCCGCAGGCCGCGCCGATTCAGTTGGGCACAGTCATCATGGGCATGAACTTGAGGGGTATCTACCAGCAACGCGCCCGGGCACGGAGTTTCGGGATAGTGGCCATGGCCGCGATGGCGGTCTTGTTGTTTGCCGGGCTATGGTATCTTGTGCGCACAGTGACCCAGCCGCTCGTGAGGATGGCCGAGCTTGCTCACCGGGTGGGTAAGGGTGATCTTTCTGTGGAGATACCGGTTCAGACGCAGGATGAACTGGGCCAGCTCGCCCGGACCATGAACGAGATGATAGCCGGGATTCGCGACCAGATCAAGCGTAGCCAGATGCTTGTTGAGAATATCTCCGAGGCTGTCACCACCCTTACCGCGGCCACAAATCAGATTTTCCAGATCTCCGCTCAGCAGGCCACCGGTGCTACTGAACAGGCGGCCACGGTCCAGGAGACCGCCAGCACCAGCAAGGAGATAGCGGCCACAGCAAGTCGTATCGCGGATGGTGCCCAGGAGGTGACCAACATCGCCAAGCGCACCTCCGACGCAGCCGAGGAGGGCAGAAGCTCTCTCAAGAACGCCATGTCAGGCATGGAGTTGATAAACGACAGGGTGAAGACGGTGTCCGAGCGCATCCTTGAGCTGGGAGAGCAGTCCCAGCAGATCGGAGGCGTGATTGACATAATCAACGAGATAAGCGAGCAGACCAACATGCTTGCCCTGAATGCGGCTATAGAAGCGGTAGGGGCTGGAGAGGCTGGCAAGCGCTTTTCAGTGGTGGCCGCGGAGGTCAGGCGTCTCGCCAACCGCACACTCGAGGCCACCAAGGTGGTGGGGAAGTTGATAGAAAATATCCAGCATCTGACCAATACTACAGTGATGCTCAACGAGGAGGAGATCAAAGCTGTTGAATCAGGTGTAGGAGCGGTCAACCAGTTAGGAGAGTCCTTCGGGCACATCCTGGAGATGGTGGACAGCACCACCCGCGCCGCATCAGAGATCACATTAAGCACCCAACAGCAGTCCACGGCCAGCGAGCAGATGGTCACATCGGTCATGGAGGTTAACGAGGTAGCGGCCAATGTGGAGAAGGGAGCAAAGGATATAGAATCGGCAATGGCCGATCTGAAAAGCCTTGCAGACAGGCTCCGGACCACCCTGACCGAAGAAGGATCCTGATCCGAAGCCAGACTCACGGATTCTTATAGAAGCCCGATCAATCCAGGGGTTCAAACTCTGACTTTTCGGCCCCGCATACCGGGCAGGTCCAGTCATCAGGAAGGTCTTCAAAAGCTGTTCCCGCAGGAATGTTGCCTTCCTGGTCGCCCTTCTCAGGATCATAAATATAACCGCATACGCTACACTCGTATTTCTTCATCTATCCCCTCCTCTGTTATGGCTTTCCTGCCCAGATCAGAAGCCCCTTGCAGGGCATCTTCGGCATGGTAATTTTGAAGTTTTGTAAGGCGATTATGCCTTCCATAGGCCGTGCAAGTTACAGTACTCACGGGCGCTGACCTGGTCAGCCTTGAATTCGAACTCCGCTTCCGGAGCATCCCCCGGCTTCAGGAACTTGCGGCAGGATTTCCCGTCGTATAATACCTGAATCCACTCGATGTAGTGCTTATCCTCCATCGGGTGCGGCACATCCCCTACCTTGACTTTTACTCCTTTGTCGGTCTTCTCGATCACGGGAACATGCTTTTCTTTTGCCGCATCCACCGTGTTTTCTTCGAAAAGCTTCATGGGCTGATTACAGCAGGTGAGCTGGCCCTTGCCCTTATGCAGAACCTCCACAATGTTTCCGCATACTTCACATTTGTAGATTTGTAGTCTTTCCGTCATGGCTATACCCATCCTTTCATTCTTACTTGAATTCCACGAACTGTTCCTTCTTGGCCCCGCAGACCGGGCATTCATCCGGCGGAACGCCATCCGAGACATACCCGCAGACCTTGCACACATGGTAGGTCGTCTCGCGCTCCTCCATAAAATGGGTCATGGCCTCCTTGTAAAGCCTGGCGTGGACATCCTCGACATCGCGAGACTGGCTGAAGAAAGTCGCCGCCACATTATCGCCTTCTTCCGTCGCCAGCTTGATAAACTCATCATACGCGACCCCGGCTACCTTCGTCTCTGACTCAAAGCTCGCGGCAAGATTTTTCTCCGTGCTCTTTATCTCCTTGAGCATCCGAAGCGCGCGGGCCCCGTGTATCTCTTCGGAGAATGATATCACGCGAAAAAGCCTGGCCATCTGAGGATACCCCTCTTTCTCCGCCTTGTCCGCATAGACCTTGAGCCTGAGCGCGGCCTTGGCCTCGCCTGTATATGCCTGGTAAAACGCATCCTTGACCTTCTTCATCACCTGATCCTCTTTCTACCAGTTCTCGCCAAGCAGTTCAAAATAAGCCTGCGGATGCGCGCAAGCCGGGCAAGTATCAGTCGCCTCGGGCCCTTCATGTAGATACCCGCAGTTCCTGCAACGCCATACAACTTTTTTCTCCCGCTTGAACACCCTTCCGGCCTCGATGTTGGCAAGTAGGTCCAGGTAGCGCTTCTCATGCTGTTTCTCAGCAACCGCCACGGCCTCGAATACCCTGGCAATATCCTTGAAACCCTCATCATTTGCAACCCTCGCAAAACCGGGATACATCTCCGACCACTCGTGGTGCTCCCCCCCGGCCGCGGCCTTCAGGTTCTCCGCTGTCGTGCCGATGACACCTGCCGGAAAAGCCGCTTGAACCTCCACATCTCCGCCCTTAAGAAACTTGAAGAACCTCTTTGCATGCTCCTTCTCCTGGCTTGCCGTCTCCGCGAAGATGTCCGCGATCTGCACATACCCTTCTTTCCTGGCCTTGCTTGCGAAGTAGTCATACCGGTTCCTGGCCTGCGACTCCCCTGCAAACGCAGTTAGCAGGTTCTTCTCAGTCTTCGATCCTTTCAGTTCCATTGTCAATCCTCCTTTACTTTCTCGGAATTCTTTGGGTTATTTTTAATATAAGCTTTATACCCGAGTTTTTCAATTTCGCTGATCAGCGAGTTGATGTTAAGGTTCTCTCCGCCTCCGCACATTCTTCAAGGAAAGCACCAATGTCCGCATCCTTGCGGATTCCCAGGCGAGTCAGGGCAAAGTCATACCGGACAGGATCACGAGGGGCGATTGCTCTGAAGGCCTCGGTTATCTCATTGGCAGTGCGCATGTTCGCCCCATTCCTCTTTGTGAGCTTGAGAGCAAGAGAAATTTTGAGCATGTGAGTATCAAGGGGCACGATCAACCTGGAGGCCGGGACATTGTCCCAGCCTCCGGGGTCAACATCATCATTCCTCACCATCCATCGCAAGAAAAGATTAAGCCTTTTGCACGCACTGCCAGCATCTGGTGATGGCAGGAAACTTTTGTGCATGCCATTACACTCGGCTGACAGTTCCTTAACAAATGCCGAAAGCGCGGGAAGGATTGTATCGTCATTTTCATTAAGAGCGAAGGCAAAGCATTCATAAAGGGACCCGTATCTTTCGATTGTATGCTTTGCGGCGAAGAGCAATGATGCAATATCCTCGCCCGTGGTCCAGCGGTGCTTGAAACTCGCAAAAGTTTGCTCAAGTGATCTCCGTGTGGCCCGCTCAAGAAAGCAAGACGGGGACGGGCCCATCAGGTTGAGAACATGGGAAACACTGGCAAGAATCCCCGCGACCCTGCCATATGCAAGCGATGAAGCAACAAGCCCTGCAACCTCGCGGTCGCGAATATCATCATACGCATAAAGAAACTCAAGCGGGTCAGGGTGCACTAACTCGCGGCGGTTGTACCTCGCGTAAAGCTCCTCAAGCAGTCCTTTTGTGTGGGCTTTCAATTCTCACCTTTTTCGAGCCCTTTTCCCGGACTTTTTTTCTTTTCTCTTGCACACTCTTGTCCAAAATAGGTTTTGCGTAAATCATCCTCCTGAAGTTGTGGCAT
>CAZOMR010000115.1:0-10128 GCA_964580655.1 uncultured bacterium | reverse complement strand
ATGATCTTGACTTATCCTGCCATCCTCCATACAATGCGCTTCAAGGATCGTGGACAAAAAGCAAAAAGGCCGCAGGGATTATTAATGAAGAGACTGATCCTGGTTTTAGCCTCTGGTTTGGGCCTCGGTTATTCGCCCGTAGCGTCCGGGACAGTGGGAACCCTGCTCGGGATAGTTATCTTCCTGGGCATGGCCAGGGTTCACGCCTTGACCTACCTTATTATATTGTTCGCGCTCTTCTTCTTCTCTTGCTGGCTCGCGGCCCGATCCGAGGACATACTACAAAAGCGCGACCCAGGGATAATAGTCATTGACGAGATCGTGGGTTATCTGGTGACCATGTTCACATTCCCTATGCACTGGCATTACATCCTCGCCGGGTTCCTTCTCTTCCGCTTTTTTGACATCTTCAAGATATATCCCGCATCCTATTTCGACAGGGAAGGCCCGCCCGGGTACGGCGTTATCCTTGATGATGTCGTCGCAGGGATATATGCCAATATCTGTCTCCAGATAGCCCGGCTGGTCCTCGGAGCCTAGAATTGCCTCTGGCCATCATCAGCATCGGAGATGAAATCACCACCGGCAGTGTGGTGGACACGAACTCCGCGTGGATTTCGGAGTTCCTGCTTGAACACGGCATGGAAACCCGGCTACATCTGTCCGTCCCTGATGACCTGAGAAAAGTCAGCCGTGCACTCCGCTTCGCCCAAACCCAGGCCAGAATAGTCATAGTCTCCGGAGGGCTCGGGCCTACCGTGGACGACCTCACAACCGAGGCCGCCTGCCAATTCCTCGGGGTGAGACCGGTCCTGAACCAGCACGCCCTGGACATGATCGAGTCCCGCTTCCGCGCTATCGGCCGCGAGATGACAAACAACAACCGCAAGCAGGCTATGATACCTGAAGGAGCGGAACTCCTTGAAAACCCCTTTGGCACAGCCCCGGGATATGTCTTTGCCACAAAAAGGGCTTGCTTCTTCTTTGTCCCAGGTGTTCCGGTTGAATGCAGGCGAATGATCGAGCACCAGGTTCTTTCAAAAATCCTTGCCAGAGAAAAGGGCAAGAAAATCTTCCGGCCACTCATCCTCCGAACATTCGGGCTGACAGAATCCAGGCTGGATCAGTCCCTCGCAGAACTTGAACTGCCCAGGAATGTCCGTATGGGGTTCCGCGCAGTGTTTCCTGAAATCCAGATAAAGCTCATTGCCTCTGGAAAAACCGAGGCCTCTGTTGTAAAAGCCCTTTCTCGCGCTCAAGCCGCGATCAAGGAGAAGGTTGGCCAATACATCTTCAGCGAGAACGGCCGATCCCTGGAGCAGGTGGTGGGAGACCTTTTACGCGAAAAGAACAGAACCCTGGCCATTGCCGAGTCCTGCACTGCCGGGCTTATAGCCAAACGGCTCACCGACATCCCGGGAAGCTCGGATTATTTCCTGGCAGGATTCATCACCTATTCAAACAAGGCAAAGACCGATATGCTCGAAGTCCCGGGCCGGCTGATCCAGGAAAAGGGTGCGGTAAGCTCTGAGGTGGCACTGGCCATGGCTGAGGGCGCGCGGAGCAAAGCAGGATCAGACATGGCTCTCGCTGTTACCGGAATCGCAGGACCGACCGGAGGCACCGCGGAGAAACCGGTCGGCACCATGCATATTGCCATAGCTGATGAAAGGGGAACATGGGAGAAAAAGCTCTTCCTCCTTCGAGCAGAGAGAAGCCAGATACGCGAACTCGCGGCCCAGACTGCACTTGAGGTCATCCGCAGAAGACTGCTGGGGCAAAAAAATCTTGAGTTCTAAAATATGATAGAATCTACCAGGTTTGAAAATTGACGGAAGAAAAAAAGATCCGGTCATTTATCGCACTTGACATCGGCGAGGATGTGCGAGCGAACCTGGATAAACTCCAGGCCCGGCTCAAGCGCTCTCAAGCTGATGTGAAATGGCTAAGGGCAGGGGCCATTCACTGCACCCTCCGGTTTCTCGGAAGCATCTATCCTGATGAGATCGAGCTTGCGCATCAGGCCATGATTGAAGCCGCTTCCGGCCAGAGTCCGTTTCTGGTGGAAGTCAGGGGGGTTGGCATGTTCCCGAATACACGAAGGCCGAGGGTAATCTGGGCCGGACTTGAGGGGGGAAAGGAACTCCTCGCCACGCTGTTTCAGACCCTGGAAAAGAGCCTTTTTGCACGCGGCCTCGGGGAAACGGACCGGCCCTTTCAGCCGCATCTGACTATCGGGAGGGTGAAATCCCCTCGTCACATTGATGCCCTGCTAAAAGCAATGGAGCCGGAGCAGGGAGAACTTTACGGCACTTTCCAGGCCGAGGGCCTTACCCTGTTCAAGAGCCAGCTTCATCCGACTGGCGCAATCTATTCGGTCTTGCAAGAAGCGCCCTTTTTAAGGTAGAATAAGAATAAGGGGTTTACCATGGCAGAAGAAAAAAACAAAGAAACCGCTAAAGAGGGTGCCAAGGAAAAAGCTATACATCAGGCCATAAGCACCATTGAGAAGCAATTCGGGAAAGGCTCGATCATGCGCCTTGAATCCGATATGGCCATTCCCCAGATGGAAGTCATCCCTACTGGCTCGCTCAGCCTGGACCTCGCACTCGGGGTGGGCGGAATCCCCCGTGGAAGAGTAGTAGAGATCTTCGGCCCGGAAGCCTCTGGCAAAACCACTCTGGCGCTGCACCTGATCAGCGAGGCCCAGAAGCTCGGGGGGGTCTCAGCATTTGTGGACGCGGAGCACGCCCTGGATGTAAACTACGCGCGTAGCATCGGGGTCAAGGTGAATGACCTGCTTATTTCCCAGCCAGACACCGGCGAGCAGGCGCTTGAGATCACGGATGTGCTCGTCAAAAGCGGGGCAGTGGATGTGGCAGTGGTGGATTCAGTCGCGGCACTGGTTCCAAAGGCAGAACTCGAAGGCGAAATGGGTGATTCCCACATGGCGCTCCAGGCACGGCTGATGAGCCAGGCCATGCGCAAGCTCACATCAAGCATCAGCCCTTCCAGAACCATCGTGGTGTTCATCAACCAGATACGACAGAGGATCGGGGTCATGTTCGGAAACCCTGAAACCACCACAGGAGGCACAGCGCTCAAATACTACGCCACCATGCGCCTTGACATCCGCAGAGTCGGCGCAATCAAGGCAGGCACCAATATAGTGGGAAACCGCACACGGATCAAGGTGGTGAAGAACAAACTCGCCCCGCCATTCCGCCAGGCAGAGTTTGACATCATGTACGGGAAAGGCATCTCCCGCGAAGGGGACATCCTTGATCTCGGCCACGACCTCGGGATAGTGGAAAAAACCGGCGCATGGTTCTCCTACCAGGGCGAGAGGATCGGACAGGGACGGGAAAACTCCAAGGAATTCCTGAAAGACCACCCTGACATACGAAATGATATTGAAAAAGAAATCATGGCGCGCTATTATCAGTCTATAACGGCCAAAGACAAAGAAAAAGACAAAGAGTAAAAGAAAGGAAGGGACTCAATCATGACTACTCCTCCAGCCGCGCCCGGTGCCCCCCGATCCGGGGTATCCCTGGAATTGAACGATATCCTGAAGGTCGCAGTCAAGGCAGGCTCATCCGATATTCACATCAAGGCCGGCCTGCCACCCATCTTCAGGATTGACGGCACACTTTACCCATACAAGGACGCATCCCGCTTATCCCCGGATATAGTCAACAAAATGGCCTTCGGTATCATGAACAGGAGTCAGCAGGAAAAGTTCAAGGAAAACATGGAGATTGACCTGGCTTACGGGGTTCCAGGGCTTGGTCGGTTCCGCGTCAACATCTTTCAACAGCGAGGAACTATCGGGGTTGTCCTCCGAGTCATCCCTTTCGGAATCATGAGCGTTGAACAACTCAACCTGCCTCCGATAATCGCAAAGATCGCCCTGGAAAACCGCGGCCTAGTTCTCGTTACCGGCACCACCGGATCGGGAAAGTCAACCACACTCGCGGCAATGATTGACCTGATCAACTCCAACCGCACCTGCCACATCGTTACTATCGAGGACCCCATTGAGTTTCTCCATCGTGATAAAAAAAGCATAGTCAACCAGCGCGAGGTCGGGTTTGATACGCACGCATTTTCCGGAGCACTCCGAAGCGCACTGCGTCAGGACCCGGATGTCATCCTGGTAGGAGAGATGCGCGACTTTGAAACCATTGAAACAGCACTCCTCGCGGCAGAAACCGGACATCTCGTGCTCTCTACACTCCACACACTTGATGCCACCGAGACCATCAACCGCATCATCACCGTGTTTCCGCCTTATCAGCAGAAGCAGGTGCGCCTGCAACTGGCCGCTGTTCTCAAGGGCGTGATGTCCCAGAGGCTGGTGCCGCGTGCGGATAACAAGGGCCGGGTCCCTGCAGTGGAGGTGATGGTCTCAACAGCGCGCATCCGCGAGTGTGTGGAGGACAAGGATCGGACAAAAGAAATCCATGATGCCATATCCGTAGGATATACAAGCTACGGCATGCAAACCTTTGACCAGTCTCTGCTACAACTTTACCGGAAAAGACTGATTACACTGGAAGAGGCCCTCCGGCAATGCTCCAACCCGGATGACTTCAAGCTGAAGATATCCGGCATCTCATCCACACGCGATGCCCAGCAGTGGGATCACTTTGACGAGACAGGCGGCCCGGATGAAGGCGGTGAAGGCGGCCTGGAAGGAGGAGAACCACCGCCTGCTGACGATGATTTCCAGATCGAAAAATTTTAATGCCCAGACCTGTAAAACCCAGAGGGGCCATCTCAAGGCCCCTTTGAATTTATTCAGGGAAACGGAAAATGGTGCGCGCCCATGAAGATGGATGAAATAAGGAAGCAGTTCCTGGAATATTTTGAAAAGCAAGGTCACCGCATCGTGCCGAGTTCATCCCTCGTTCCGGGCAACGATCCTACCCTGCTCTTTACCAACGCGGGCATGAACCAATTCAAGGATGTTTTCCTGGGTCTTGAAAAACGCGACTATGCCCGGGCTACATCCTCGCAGAAATGCTTCCGGGTATCCGGCAAACACAATGATCTGGAGAATGTCGGCGTCACCGCGCGACATCACACCTTCTTCGAGATGCTCGGCAACTTCAGCTTCGGAGACTACTTCAAACGCGAGGCCATCGGTTTTGCCTGGGACCTGATCACCGTGGAGATGGGCATTGAAAAGGATAAACTCTGGATTACCGTCTATGAAAAGGACGAGGAGTCTTACGAGCTCTGGCAGGAGGTTGCCGGCCTTAAGCCCGAGCGGATAGTTCGAATGGGAGAGAAGGATAACTTCTGGGCCATGGGAGACACAGGCCCGTGCGGGCCATGCTCGGAGATCATCATTGACCAGGGCGAAGGCGTAGGCTGTGGCAGGCCGGACTGCAAGATCGGGTGCGAGTGCGACCGGTTTCTCGAACTCTGGAACCTGGTCTTCATGCAGTATAGCAGGGACAACTCCGGCAGAATGGAGCCGCTTCCAAGACCGAGCATTGATACCGGCATAGGCCTCGAACGGATCGCCGCGGTCATGCAGGGGGTTCACTCCAACTACGAGACCGACCTTTTCCGGGACATCATAGCGGAAATAGAGAATTGCGCAGGCCGCGAATACGGTGAAAACCGGGCGAGCGATGTGTCCATGCAAGTCATCGCTGACCACGCTCGCGCAATGGCCTTTCTTATCACAGATGGAATCATCCCTGCGAATGAAGGCCGAGGATACGTGCTCCGTAGAATCATGCGTCGTGCAGGAAGACATGCAAAAATGATCGGGATACAGGAACCGGTGCTATATAAAATCGCGAACAAGGTCGTTGAATTGATGGGCAATGCATTCCAGGAACTAAAGGATCGCAAGGCCTATCTGGAAGAGGTGATAAAGAACGAGGAAGAGAGGTTCCTCCTTGCCCTTGATACCGGTCTGCGCCTGCTCAATGAAGAGACCGAAAAACATCGCTCCGATAAGAAACCATGGATTCTACCCGGATCAGTTGCATTCCGACTTTACGATACCTACGGCTTCCCGCTTGACCTCACTGAGACAATCGGCAGGGATGAAGGCTTTGAAGTGGACACGGAAAGCTTTGATCGTGAAATGAAGAAACAGCAAAAGAGGGCCCGCGAGCACTGGAAGGGCTCCGGAGACGCAGAGGTGGAAGAGGTCTACAAGCATCTCCGATCGAAAAATATATCAAGTGAATTCACAGGATACAAGAGACTCGCCGGAACTGCCCAGGTCAAGGCACTCGTGCTTGAAGGCCAGTCCGTGGACATTGTGACCGATCAGGGCGCCGAGTTCCAGCTTGTTACTGATCGGACACCGTTTTACGGAGAGTCCGGCGGGCAGGCAGGTGATACCGGATGTGTCAAGGGCAAGGGCATGGAAGCCGAGGTGCTGGATACCAGAAGGCCTGTCCAGGATCTGATCGTTCATCTTTGCAGGCTATCCTTCGGGGGGGTCAAGATCGGGAACAAGGTCAGGCTTGAGGTGAACAAGGATCGCAGGCTGGACACCATGCGAAATCATTCAGCCACTCACCTGCTCCAGGCCGCTCTTCAGGAGACACTGGGCAAGCATGTCCAGCAGAAGGGTTCTCTTGTCACGCCAGACAGGTTGCGCTTCGACTTCACGCATTTCTCTCCTGCAAGCCCGGAGGAGCTGGCTCGAATAGAGCGTCGTGTCAACGAGCTGATACGCGAGAATGCGCGGGTCTCGGCTGATATAGTCCCGTATCAGGAGGCGATCAATCAGGGCGCAATGGCGCTTTTCGGCGAGAAATACGGGAGCGAGGTGCGCATGGTCAAGATGGGGGATGTCTCCCGCGAACTCTGCGGGGGAACTCATGTGAATCGCACAGGGGACATCGGCTTTTTCAAGATTATCGGGGAGTCAAGTGTTGCGGCAGGTGTCCGCCGGATTGAGGCCCTTACAGGCAGGAGTGCCATAGAGCACATCCAGGGCCATGAGGAGACATTGGAAGAGGCCTCGCGCATACTGAAAACCTCGCCCGCGGACCTGATCCAGAGGATTCACAGTCTCCAGGAGGAAGGCAAGAAGCTTCGCCGTGAACTCAAGGATCAAAAAGAGCGAAGAGCCGGAGTTGATATAGGGAAATTAATGAATGGGGTCAAAGAGGTAACAGGCGTCAAGGTGCTGGCTACGGAGGTTGACCTTCCCGACCCCAGGGCTCTGCGGGAATTATCGGACAGGCTCCGGGATAAAATAAAGTCCGGCATTATTGTGCTCGGAAGCAAAGCGGATAATAAGGCGCTCCTGCTTGTTGCGGTCACCAAAGATCTGAAAGAGAGGTATCATGCCGGCGAGATAATCTCCGAACTCGCAAAGGTAGTCGGCGGAAAGGGCGGCGGAAGGCCAGACATGGCCCAGGCCGGAGGCCCTTATCCCGAAAAAGTCAAACATGCCCTGAAAAAGGCTTTTGAGATTTTAGATCGTACTAAAGAATGATCTAGTCGATTGATCAAGCCCCGCAACATTTCTTATATTTCTTGCCTGATCCGCACGGACAGGGATCGTTCCTTCCGACCTTGGGGGTTTTTCTTCGATATGTCTTTGGCTTATCCTGGGCAGGCTTCAGCGCTGTTTTTTGATCTTCGGAGCCTGGTTCCTGGAAGGGCACGGCCCCGCGACCCAGACTGAGAGGCCGGGCAACCGGACGGCGTCCTCTTGCCGCGGCTTCGCGGGGGGACGCCGGTTGAATCTTGAACAGCCTTGAGACGGTCTCTGAATTGATCTTGTATTCCAGGTCCTCGAAGAGCGAATAAGCCTCGCGTTTGTATTCGATGAGAGGATCGCGCTGGCCGTATCCCCGGAGTCCTATACCTTCCCGGAGGTGATCCATGTCGAGAAGGTGGTCCTGCCAGAGGGTATCAATGGTAAAAAGGAACACATCCTTTTCAATCTGCGCGAACACCTCATCCCCTATACTCTCCACACGCCTGTCGTAAGCGGCCCTTGCCGCCTGCTTGATCATCTCTGAAATGTCCTGGGGATGAGTGGATGTAAGCTCCTCGATCTTGAACTCAAGCGGCAGACCGAACTGCTGGAAAACGCGGGCCGACATTCCCTGCCAGTCCCATTCAGCTTCCTGGGTCTTCTCATCACCGAACTCGTAAACAATATCCTCGGCAAGATTATCAATGACGCTCAGGATGCGCTCGCGGATGCTCGGATTCAAGAGGGCCTCGTAGCGCAGGCCATACACTATCTCGCGCTGTTTGTTCATGACATCATCGTAGTCAAGCAGGTGCTTCCGGATGTCAAAGTTGTGCGACTCCACCTTGCTCTGCGCCCTCTGGATCGCCCTTGTGACCATGCGATGTTCAATCGGTTCGTTATCCTCAATGCCTATCCGGTCCATGATCCTGGCCAAAGAGTCAGAGCCGAAAATGCGCATCAGGTCATCTTCAAGGGACAGGTAGAAGCGGGATGTCCCCAAGTCGCCCTGCCTCCCGGACCGGCCTCTCAACTGGTTGTCTATGCGCCGGGACTCGTGCCGCTCCGTGCCAAGGATATGGAGGCCTCCGAGATTCACCACCTCCTCGTGCTCCTCCTGCCAGATGGCCTTGTGATGCTCGAGAAGTTGATGGTATTTTTCCTCGTCTCCGCGGGACATGGTCTTGGCGATCATCTCCGGGTTTCCCCCGAGGATGATGTCCGTTCCTCGACCAGCCATATTGGTGGATATGGTGACCGCTCCCTTGCGCCCGGCCTGGGCGATTATCTCGGCCTCGCGTTCATGGTGCTTGGCATTAAGTATCTGATGTCGGATGCCCCGATTCCGGAGCATTCGATGTAGCCGCTCAGATTTTTCCACAGAGGTTGTGCCCACGAGCACTGGCTGACCTCGCTTGTGGCACTCTTCAATCTCGTTAACCACTGCGCTGAACTTCTGCTTCTCGGTCTTGTAGATGACATCCGGGTAATCATGCCGAATCATGGGCAGGTTGGTGGGGATGACCACTACATCGAGATTGTAGATGTTATGGAACTCCACGGCCTCTGTATCCGCAGTCCCGGTCATGCCCGCCAGCTTCTGATACATGCGAAAATAATTCTGCAAAGTGATGGTTGCAATGGTCTGCGAAGCCTTGGCTATGGCCAGGTCTTCCTTGGCCTCAAGCGCCTGATGCAGGCCATCGGAATAGCGCCGGCCTTCCATCTTGCGGCCTGTGAACTCATCCACTATCACCACCTTGCCGTCTTCGACCACATACTCGTCATCCTTGTCGAACATGATGTAGGCTTTGAGAAGCTGGTTGACATTATGCAGTTTCTCCCCTTTCTCCTGATACTCCCGATACAGGGTTTCCTTGGCCTGGGCCTTCTCCTGTGGAGAGAGCTTCTCATCGGAATCAATCTCAGCTTCGCTTGTGGAGAGCTCCGGAAGAACGAACACATCGCCTATCATCTGGATCAACTCTTTCTGGCCTTCATCGGTGAGTTCAAGCGAATTTTCCCGCTCACTCAGGGCAAAGAGCAGTCCCTTGGTCAGATCATGTGCCTGCTTGTTGAGCCTCAGGTTTGCATGAAGCCGCTCCATCTTTTTCTTGGTTTCCTTGTCATCCGAGATAAGCTTAAGCAAGTCCGGGTTCTTGGGATCGCCCCGCTCTACCTGGAGCAGTTTGAAATAGTATTGATCCTCGTCTTCCGGTTCGTTCCGCTTTATCTGTTTTGCCTCGACAAATATCTTGCGTATGATCTGCTTTTGCTTTCGCACAAGCCGTTCCACGGCTGGCTTTAATTCACCATATGAATGGCTGTCGCGGTCAACCTCTCCGGAGATGATCAGCGGTGTGCGGGCTTCATCAATGAGGATTGAGTCCACCTCGTCCACGATCGCGTAATAGAGATTTCGAGGCTGAACCATATCTTCATGGCGGTGCTTGAGGTTGTCACGGAGGTAATCGAATCCGAATTCGGAATTGGTGCCGTAGACAATGTCAAGGCCGTAGACTTCCTTTCTCTTCTCGTCGTCCATATCATGCTGGAGCGCTCCCACAGTCAGTCCGAGCCTCGTATAGATGCCTCCCATCCACTCAGCATCACGCCGGGCAAGGTAATCATTGACGGTGATGACATGGACGCCGCGGCCC
>CAZOMR010000114.1:0-10136 GCA_964580655.1 uncultured bacterium | reverse complement strand
AAGCAGAGCCTCTACGGCCGAGAATGAAAAAAGTCACCATTTATGTCGCACACCCTTTTTCAATCTATTAGTTGACAACAAGGGGATTATGTGGTAAAGTAGTTCCAGAATACGAATAAGGAGCTTTTCCAGTGTCCCGTGTATTGAATATATCAAGTGCAGCTTCTCTGGCCTTGCATGCTGTGGTTCTGCTGGCGGATAGGCCGGAGAGGGTGCTTCCCACCAGGGAGATCGCCTCAGTCCTACATGCTTCGGAGTTTCACCTTTCCAAGGTGCTCCAGCGGCTTTCCAAATCCGGGCTTGTGAGTGCGGTCAGGGGCCCGCGGGGCGGCTTTATGCTCGGGAAAGCCCCTGAAGAGATCACCCTGCTTGAGGTTTACGAGGAGATTGATGGTCCGCTCCTTGCAAGTAACTGTCTCCTGGACACCCCGATTTGCAGCGGCAAGAGGTGCATTCTGGGCGGGCTTCTCAAGACGGTCAACAAGGAGGTAAGGAATTACCTGGCTCGAACAAAGCTATCTGAATTGAAGGATGTGTATCAATTGAAGGCTGGAGGGTGACCCTTTTGGAATTTCTGCTCTGCTTAAGAAGGGATAGAATGATATGACCAGAATCAAGTGTCCGGGCCAGGATACAATGTTCTGGAGACCCGGGGACATCTTTGATGTTACCTGCTCTAAATGCGGTCACAGCGTGGAGTTCTTCAAAGACGATGCCTCTCGCCGCTGTCCCGGATGCGGAAACCGGATTGTCAACCCCAGGCTCAGCCTCGGGTGTGCGCAGTGGTGCGAGCACGCGAAAGAATGCCTCGGGTTTGATCCAAAGGAGTTGCAAGTAGAGAATGAATTGGAAGATATGGCGCTGGTGGCCCAGATTATGGATGCCCTGAAAAAAGAGTTTCGTGATGCTCAAAAAAGGATAACCCATGCTATCATGGTTCTTGAGAATGCGAAGGAGTTTCTCCGTGAAGAGGGCGCGAATCCGCGGGTAGTTCTGGCCGCGGCACTGCTCCATGATCTTAAGGAGGCAAGTGCAAAGCGGATAATGAAAGAGCTTGACCTGGATGAGGATACCGTTGACCATGTCTGCCGTATCATTGGAAACCTTCAAAGCGAAAAGGAAATGGACTCGAAAGAGGCCATCATTGTAGGGGACGCGGTTCAGCTTGCAAATCTCGAGAAAGAATTCGCGGGTATTGAGGGAGAAGAACTTGCGGAGAAAATCGAGAACACCTTCAAGACAGAGACTGGAAAGCAAAAGGCATGTGAACTGTTAGCACGAACTGGTCAAGGAGGATAAATTCATGGATGATCTAAAACTCGATACAGGGGCTTTGAGTCTTGAGCAGATCAACCTGGTCTTCAAGAATCTTCCCGTAGACCTCACTTTTGTTGATGAGAATGACGAGGTCCGCTACTTCTCTGCGGGAAAGAAAAGGATATTCCGCCGATCCGCAGGCATCATAGGCCGCAAGGTCCAGAACTGTCATCCGCAAAAAAGCGTGCACATAGTCAATCATATTGTGGATGAGTTCAAGGCCGGGACAAGGGATGTGGCCGAGTTCTGGGTTCAGCTTAAGGGGATATTCGTGTACATCCGCTACTTTGCCCTCCGGGATGAAGGTGGAAAATACCGTGGCACCCTGGAGGTCACCCAGGACATAACGGAAATCAAGAAACTGGAGGGCGAAAGGCGATTGCTCGATCAGGGATCATCGTAAGAGCAGTGAAAGCCTGAGACGAGCCGAAAAAATCCCGCATAGTTGTCGGTCAGGGTATGGCGACCGCATCTCACAGGTCAAAATGACTGGAAGGTTCTGGAGTCAATAAACTCTCCTCTCAAAGCGAATACTTTTGATCCGAAATTATTGTAAGGTATAATGTGTGTCAATGTGGAAGGTGTTGACCGTATCTTTGTAAGGGCGTATGAGGACAGGACTTAAAGGCGCAAGGAGGGAATGAGATGAAGGAGGCTAAGAGAGCATGGAGATTTTACCTGGCATTGATATTGTTGCTGGCTTTGCTTGCGCCTGTGAGCGATTCGCTGGCGCGGCGAGATGCCGATGAAGGAACATATTTTTATCTTGATCTCAGTGACAAGGGAAATTTTTTTGATGTTCCCTTTCCAAGCGACATTCGGCGCATGCCTGACGGCAGTATTGACATGAGCCGGTTTCCGAACAGCATGCACTCCAAGATGTTCACTCGCTACATCGAGGGTGTCGCGCACGGATACGGCTTCAGCACCGGTACTACTGTATATTTCCATGCCACCGGGCCTGTCAATTCCGCGAACCTTCCAGCAAGCCCTGCGGCTTCGCTTAAACCAGAAAGTCCCGTATTCCTTGTTGATATAGACCCGCAATCGCCTGAGCGAGGAAGGATATTACCGGTTCTCACCCACTTCTACGCCAAGCGTCCGGATTTGAATTTCGGCCCGAAGAACCTGCTTGCCGTAATGGCGCTACCCGGTTTTGCGTTGCGGGAAAACACCACCTACGCGGTCGTAATCAATAAGAGCCTTGGCGATCGAGAAGGCAACCCGCTTTCATGCTCTCCATATTTTGAAGACCTGAAAAGAGGCATGAGCCCGGATGGAAGGCTTGGGGGGAAAGCAAGGGATGTCTATGCCCCGCTCTGGGACTGGCTCAAAGAGGCCGGGCTTGATGCCGGAGAGATCGCGGCGGCTACTGTCTTTACTACCGGAGACCCCACAGCCGAGATGTTGAAAATCTTCGAGTATGTTGATCGGATGGACCCGCTTACCCTTGACCCCGGATTTAGACGCACTCGCGAGTACGATGATTATTATGTAATCGAAGGGACCTTCACCGCTCCACAGTTCCAGACAGGGACCCCGCCTTATGGCCACGGCAAGGGAGGAAGGATAAAATTCGACAACGAGGGAATGCCAATAGTCCAGCGTCATGAAGATGTCCCGGTGGCCATCTCCATCCCGAAGGGCAGGATGCCTGCGAGCGGATTCCCTCTTCTGGTCTATATTCACGGCACAGCCGGCGTGTCCACGCAGGTTATTGATAGAGGGTATACGGCACACCATGCGAGTACACTCAAGGCAGGGCTCGGCAAGCCGGAAAAGAAAAGCCTGCCCATTGCCGGCGAGGGCCCTGCATTTATAGTTGCCAGACGCGGTATAGCCGCGGTGGGAGCGGCCCAGCCGCAGAACGGTGAGCGCGGCGGGCATCCGAGCATGATCCCGTATTACAACTTTCTCAGTCCAGAGGCTTTGCGGGACAACATCCGGCAGTCCGTGGCAGAGGCTTTCATGCTGGTGCGTCTCATGCAGAACCTTGAACTCGATCCCTCGCTCTGCCCCGGAACAGACACCTCGGTATCAACGCGGGGTAAAATCTTTTTTGACCCGGACCTGTTTTTCACCATGGGCCAGTCGCTTGGCAGTTTGATCCTGAATGTCTTCGCACCGGTAGAGACCGACATCATTGCCGCGATCCCCTCCGGCGCAGGCGCGCACTGGAGTGTCTTTGTCGCGGACTGCAATCCCACAAACTCAAAATCAATGAAGCGCAAGGGCGTGGGGATAGGCGAGATTCTCGGGCTTGAGATGTTTAACCCCATGACCAGCCTGATGAACACTGTGCTCGCGCCCTGTGATCCGCTCAGCTATGCCCCGCATATGATCCAGAGGCCGTTTCCCGGACGCGAGCCAAAGAATGTGTGGATGCCCATCGGGCTTTACGACCATTACTTCTCGCCGATATCACAGAATGCTGTTATCACGTCCCTCGGTCTGGACATGGCCGGGGAGATACTTGAAGAATCCCTTGATGAATGGATGGATGTTTCCGGCGCAGAGATTCTCGAATTCCCGGTCTCGGGCAATATACCGGTCGAGTCCGGGAAAGCCGTAACCGGCATGTCCCAGCACTATTACGAGGACGGGGTAATGGATGGCCACGACATCAACTTCCAGCTTGATGAAACCAAATACCAGTACGGATGCTTCCTCTACTCAATAGTCAACCAGGGCAAGGCAGTGATCTATGAGCCAAGGTCAGATGTTGACGCGCCATGCGGGCAGTGAGATTTAGGCAATTATGCACGGAGACTGGTCAATACAATCTCCGCAGAATTCGATCTGACCAGGATTGATATCTGGATCGCTCATCATTGAACACTTATTTTGTCCGTGATAAGATATAGCTGTTTATGAAAGTTCCAAGCCGCGCACAATCTATATTTCTTTCCACCTGGCATTATCTCTGGCTTGCTTTCTTGATTGCACTGGCCTTTTCCCCTCTCTTAGCGGGTCGGATTATTCTTCACTGGGACATCCTTGTCTTTGACCTTCCACGCTCCTTGTTCATGAGCGATGCGTTTCGATCCGGAGTCATTCCTCTCTGGAATCCCTTTCAGGACTGCGGCACATCTTTTTTTTCCGACCCGTTAAACGGGATGTGGTATCCGTTCAGCCACCTGATCATCTGGCTCACAGGCTACAGCCTGGCCGCGCTTGAATTTGAATATCTGTTTCATGTTTTTCTGGCAGGTTGTGGCGCGGCCTGGCTTGCAAGGCGAATGGGCCTTTCTCAACTGGCAAGTGCAGGGGCCGCAACTGCTTACATGCTTAGCGGGATTTTTATCGGGCACGCTCAGCATCTCCAGGTAATAGTGGGCTTTGCCTGGCTTCCGTTTATGATGGCGGCAGTGGAAGGGATGGCCAGGGAAAATCGCGTCCGTGACCCGGTCATTTTTTGCCTTTCTCTGGTCATGCAAATCCTGGGAGGCTACCCCGCAGTGGCCATATTCTCTCTTGTTTTCTCGCTGGCCTATTTTCTGGTCTGCCTTTTACAGAGATGGTCAAAAGAGGGTGGCAAGGAAATACTCTCTGGACCCATAGTTAGAGTCTCGCTTGCCGTGATTCTGGGATTGGGATTATCATCGGTTCTGCTTATCCCTTCCTTTTCTGACCTCCCTCTTTACTCCGACCGCGTTGGAGAGTTCGAGTATGAGATGGCCCTGAATAATGAATCTTTACCGGTCTCGGGGATGATCTCTCTTTTGATCCCCTCTTTTCCTCTACTCGGAATGCCAGGCGATAGAGCCTTGGGGGCTGACCCTTCCATGCTCAGCATTTACTTTGGTGTTCTTGCTCTTTTTCTTTCGCTCTTTGCCTTGATCAAAGCATCTCATCCAAGGCTCATGCCATGGGCCGGCATAGGTCTTGCCGGCCTGCTCCTGGCACTTGGCGAAAGAGGAATCCTGCGAGCATTGAGCATTGAATTCATCCCTTTATTTGACAGCTTCCGGCATAGTGCCTTGTTCCGGGTGGTTTTTATCCTTGCGTTTTCTCTGATTGCCGGAATAGGGCTTGAGCACCTCATACATCGCGAGCCTGATTCACGTAAATCATTGCGAAAATTTCTGCTCTCTGGAGTTATCCTTCTGGCATTTAGCTGGCTCCTGGCCTCGGTTTTATACTTGATTTTTTACGGTCAGAAAAGTCCGCAAGCAGAGCCTTTATGCCAGATTTTTCTCGGTCAAATTCCTTTTGCTATCCTGATTCTTTTTCTTGCATATCTTTTTTGCTCCAGGGTTAATATATCGGCAAGGCTTGGTATCGCGCTTTTAGCATTGATGGGCCTGGATGGCGTGCTGATGGTTCAGACTCTCAGTCCTTTGCTGGGAGAAGCTCTTAATCCTAAGCTCAGATCCTACCTTGAAGTGGTAGAAAAGAATCGGCCCCGGTCTTTTGCCGCCCTGACCAGCCTGAAAAGGGAAGACAGCTTTGGAATGTATGACATGACCGGAATGGCACGAAAAGTTTTCCAGACTGGGGACTATAATCCATTCCAGCCAAGAATATACATGAAGGTTTGTGAGAAAGGATTTCATAAAATAGCGGCAAAAGAGCCGAGGTATTATCTCAGCTCAAAAGTGAGTATGGTTACTGATGAAAAATCCGCGCTTGCACTCATTGAACAAGCATCTAAAAAGAATGGTTTCCCTGCTATGGTGGATATGCCACCCCCGTCAGGAATAGAAATTGAGCAAGACCTGATTCTGGCGCAGGAGGAATTCCCTGAAAACGCTGTACAGGTCATGGAGTATTCGATCAACACGGTTAAGCTTCGGGTTTTTGCCGACACCCCGGCACTTCTTGCGAGCAGTGAGAGCTTCCATCCTGGCTGGAGCGCCACATTGGATGGAAAGAAGGCTGAATTAATCAGAGTGAACCTTGCCTTCAGGGGAATTTATATTCCAACACCGGGCAGGCATCAAGTGGTTTTCCTCTTCAGGCCCCGCTCCTTTCAACTCGGGGCCTTGCTTTCCTTTGTTTCATTGGCACTTGGCATCGGGCTTGTCCTGGCACAAGTGCTCCTGCATAAACGAGGTTCAGCACAAGAACTTTAGGATTTTTGTCCCACCACAACCACCGAGATTCCAAAAGGCAGACGAAAAGTTTTATGAAGCAGTGCCTCAAGATTCATTACCTTGCCGAGAAATCCATTGAGAAACCGTGGCGAACGATAAATATCGCTTTTCGAGATTTGACTGTGAGGCAGAAGATGCTCTCTAAAAATCCTCAAACCTGCAATAGCCGGAAAAAGCAGAAAGTTGGCATATGTGCTGAAGAGCACCTTAAATCCCGCCTGGCTGAGAGATGTTGAAAGCGTGGAAGCAGTATATCGTCTTTGAATTCCGCTTGACCTGTCATGCTCTCCTTTTAGACATGGGAAAGCCGCATCACGAATGAAAACCAATCCTCCGTTTCTCAGAACCCTGAAAATCTCCTCAATAACCAGGGTTTCTTCCAGAATATATTCCAGGACATCAAAGGAACATACAAGGTCAAAACTTTCATCAGAAAAGGGCAAAGCTCGAGCATCTGCTCTTACCACATTTCCAGGTTTCCGTAATGCTAGAAATCTCAATGCCTGGCCTGAGGGTTCCATGCCGAAGGTTTCTCCATGGCTCATGAGAAATTTCAGGTTATAGCCTGTGCCACAGCCCAGATCAAAAATTTCACGGCTTTCATCTTCCATTATGCCCAGGCGTGAAAATAAAACCCTGGTAATCTCCCGCATTCCCTTATACCACCAGAAGGAGTCCTCGGAAGAATACATCAATTCGTATTCAGCTTTTCCTAACTCCAGCATATAGCTCAAGCTCCAAAATTTTTCACCGCGTTGATTACCTTCTCCACTTCACTATCCGTGAGAGCGGGAAACATAGGAAGCGATACAATTTCTTCCAGCACTTTCCTTGTAACAGGGATGTCACTTTTTCCCGCATACTCCTGAAACACAGGCTGGTCGCAGACTGCTGAAGGATAATGAACCGCAGTATCAATGCCCTGATCCATTAAATGCTTGCGGAATCTGTCCCGTGCCCTTATCCGTGCCACAAAAAGATGATATGCCGATTCTGCATCCCCTGATTCCTCTGGAATCAATACCCCGGTTCCCTTGAAAGCTTCGCGGTAGCGCTTTGCGATCTCTCGACGGCGCCGATTATTTTTCTCCAGATAATTCAGCCGAACATTCAGTATCCCAGCTTGTAGCTCATCCAGCCGGCTGTTAATCCCTCTTAGAATGAAAAGGTCTCGCTCCTTCCTTCCATAATCCCGGAGCATTTGAATTCGACGCGCTTTTTCCTCATGGGAGGTCACAATCATTCCACCGTCTCCAAGTGCACCTAAATTCTTGGTGGGATAAAAACTGAAGCATCCTGTATGCCCGAATGTGCCAACCTTTCTTCCACTATAACTTGCCCCATGCGCCTGAGAGGCATCTTCAACCAAAACCAGGCCGTGGGAATCTGCGAGTGCGCAAAGCCCTTCCATATTCGCCGGATTTCCATAAAGATGAACAGGCACGATCGCACGGGTCCGCTCGGTAATCAGTGATTTTACAGCATCAATGCTGATAGTAAGGCTTTTTTCATCCACATCCGCAAACACCGGCACAGCGAGGGTCATAATAACAGCGACAGCGGTCGGAATGGCGGTAAGAGCCGGAAGGATTACCTCTTCTCCCGGACCAATGCCTGATTCCTTGAGGGATAAGAACAGGGCATCGGTTCCTGAGCCCACTCCTATGGCATAGCCGGCGCCAAGATACCGGGCAAAGGCCTGCTCAAAATTTTTTACCTCGTCCCCCAGGATGTAATTACCACGAAGAAGCACCCTTTGAATAACGGACTCGATCTCTTTGCGAATGGGAGCAATATCTCTTTCTGGACTTGCAACAGGGATCATGTGTTTAAAAATAATGTTCTTGATTGTTCCGGTAATAATCAATGGTATGGGCGAGCCCTTGTTCAATATCAACACTTGGTCTCCAGCCGAGTTCTTTTTGAATCAGGCTGAATTCCGCCTGGTAATCCCCTATTTCAATCCGGGAAAGCTCCTCGGGAAAAGAAGCCTTGACCATTTTCCCGGAACCAACCAGGGCAACTACCTTCTCAATTATCTCGCGGACGCTCACCGCCACCCCGCTTCCCAGGTTATAAATTTTTCCAGTTGATCTCTCCGAAAGCGCGGCCAGAAGAAACGCCTCCACCACATCATCCACATAGTTGCAGTCCCGAAGCTGTGAACCTTCCCCGAAACAGAGAAGCTCTTTATCTTCCAATGCCAGGCGGATGAACCAGTTGACAATCCCCTGACGGGAATTCTTCATCTGATGCCGGGGGCCATATGTGTTAGTCAGACGAAGCGAGCATGTCGGAATCCCGTAAACCTGATGATAAACCATATGGTACATTTCGCCGGCAAGCTTGTTCACACCGTTAACATCAACCGGCTCAAGGGCATGTTCCTCTGTTACCGGCCTTGTCTTGATTTTTCCGTATTGCCCCCTTGTGCCTGCATAAAGAACCTTCACTCCACGATTGTACTTTTTACAGGCTTCCAGCAAAGAAAGATGGCTTAAACAATTACTCTCCAGATCCTGACAAGGATTATCCATAGAACTGATATGGCTAACTTGCCCTGCAAGATTAAAAATAAAATCCTTGCCTCTCACAAGATTTGAGATAAGCTCTTCATCCCTGACATCCCTGATTACCACCTTAACGCGGTCTCGCACCGGCTCGATATTGAACCAGTTCCCTCCATGTTCCGGATGAAGAGAATCAACTACCTGGCACTCTGCTCCCAGTTCAACAAGCCGAATGGCAAGGTTTGAGCCGATAAAGCCCAGGCCACCGGTAATCAAGACCTCTTTTCCGGAAAAGCTGTTTTTATCCATCTTTAGCCTTTTTTCAGAATCTTGAGTCGCCACCAGAGCCTGATGAGACCAAGGATCGAACGGCTGACATGCCGGAATGTAAAAAACTGGGATGACCCATACTGCCGAGGATAATGATGAACCATGACCTCGACGAAAACCACTCCTCTTTGCTGAAACTTGCTGAGCATCTCCACGCAGATGGCCCCCGAATCTGAGCGAAGCTCAATCCCATCAAGAAGCCCGCGTTTGAACAATCGAAAATCGCAATCAATGTCCCGAATCTCTATGCCAAACATCCAGCGCATAAGACCCCGATAGGCTCCACCAATGAAGCTCCTGTAGCAGGGGTCTGAGCGATTCAACTTGTAGCCGTTGACAATATCCACGCCTTCTCCCATTGATTCCACCAGAAGGGGCAGTTCCCTGACATCATACTGTCCGTCTCCATCCGTATAGAAGATGTAATCTTTGCTCGCATGCCTGAATCCGCTTCGAAGAGCCGCTCCATATCCGCGATTTTCAGCATGGTAAAATACCCTCAGCTCAGGGATAGAGCGCGAAAGCTCGGAAAGTATCCTGGGGCTTGAATCTTTACTCCCATCATCAACAACAATCACCTCCAGGTCTTCTGTGATGGCCTTGCCTGTCTGAAGCGACTGCTCCACCAACCCTTTAATAGTTCCTGCATCATTATAACAAGGGAAAAGCACGCTTAAATTAGGAAGACTTTTCATTACTCCTTCGGATTAAAACCCAATCTTGATAATCATACGAAATACCATCACCGCTTCCGCTTTGACATGGCTACTTGGCCATAGGTCAGCTACTTGGCTAAAATATCATACAAGCGCAATGAAATCCACCTGTTCGGGTGTGCGACATAAATGGTGACTATCCGTGAAATATACGGCTCCTCTTGAGA
>CAZOMR010000113.1:0-10305 GCA_964580655.1 uncultured bacterium | reverse complement strand
GGATAAACCCAAAAAAGGGGTTAAAAAAATGATTCACCAAATATGTCGCACACCCTCGCACACCCGAAGAATTGATTCGGGGATAAAATTCTGGTATGGTCACTATCATCCACAGATTCTCAGGATGAGCCGTATATTTCATGGATAGTCACTATTTATGTCGCACACCCATCCTGATGCAATGGTAATTCAGCACCAGATGGAGTATAATAGGATTTGTTTTTATACCTGGCTGGGAAGGAGGTAGTGATAATGCTTATCGGCAAACGAATTCGGATGGAGCGGATCATGAACCGCACCACCCAGAGAACCGTAATCATCCCCATGGATCACGGGGTCACCGTCGGCCCCATCACCGGTCTAATCAACATGGCCAAGACCATTGACAAGGTGGCCCATGGCGGAGCCAATGCAGTGGTGATCCACAACGGCCTGGTCGGCCAGGGCCACCGGCGCTACGGCCGCGACATCGGCCTCATCGTCCACCTGTCCGGCTCGACCTCGGTCAGCGAAGACCCGAACGCCAAGGTTCTGGTCTGCTCTGTGGAGAAGGCTATCCGCCTGGGTGCGGACGCGGTGAGCATCCATGTCAATCTGGGAGCGAAGACCGAGGGCCAGATGCTTAGCGACTTCGGCACCGTGGCCCAGGACGCCACTTCGTGGGGCATGCCGCTTCTGGCAATGGTTTATCCGCGTGGCAAGAAAGTCAAAGGCGAGAAGGATGTGGAGATGGTGAAGCTGGCGGCCCGGGTAGGCGCCGAGTTGGGCGCGGACATAGTCAAGGTGCCCTATACCGGCTCGGCCAAGACTTTCCACCAGGTGGTAAAGGGATGCCCGGTTCCCGTGGTCATTGCCGGCGGCTCCAAGCTCAGCGACGATGAGACCCTTGAGATGATCGAGGGCGCCGTCAAGGCCGGGGCGGCTGGGCTCTCCATGGGACGCAACGCCTTTCAGCACAAGCACCCTGAACGGCTGGTGGCTGCGGCCTGTGCCATTGTGCATGAGGGGGCCACTGCCAAACAAGCAGGGAAGTTGCTCAAGGGCTAGTCTGTTTCAGTTTTGATCATGAAGAGAGGTTCACGATGAGCAAAAGGTTTTGGGTCGAGGTCAAGAAGTGGAACAAGAATCTGGTGACTGCGGCCTTGGAAAGCGGTGCCCATGCGGTCTGGGTGCCTAAGGGAATGAGCGCTAGAGTCAAGGAGCTGGGCATCATCACCACCATCGCCCCGGACGGAGACCTGAAGCCTGGCCAGGATGTGATCGAGGTTGTGGTGAACTCCAAGAAAGACGAGGACAAGGCACTGCGTGCCCCTGTCTCCAAGTTCGTGGTAGTCCGGACCAAGAACTGGAAGGTGATCCCGATGGAGAATCTAATCGCGGCACGGCAGAACCTCGTAGCCGCGATCTCGGACTCCAAGGAGGCCAGGCTGGCCCTGGAGATCATGGAGCGCGGGGCCGATGGGGTTCTCCTGAACACCTCTGATGTCAATGAGATCAAGAAGACCGGCAGGCTCTTGAGCGAGCAGGCGGAGAAGCTGAAGCTGGTCCAGGCTCGTGTTGCCGGGCTCAGGCAGTTGGGCATGGGCGATCGTGTCTGCGTGGACACGGTTACCAACATGAAGCCGGGACAGGGCATGCTTGTGGGCAATTCCAGTTCCGGGCTGTTTCTTGTTCATGCCGAGAATGTGGAGACGCCTTACTGCGCTCCCCGGCCCTTCCGGGTCAATGCCGGTGGCGTGCATGCTTATGTGCGCACACCTGGTGGAAAGACAGCCTACCTTGCCGACCTGAGCGTGGGCGACCCGGTGCTGGTGGTAAACAACAAGGGCAAAGGCGAAGTAACCTATGTGGGCCGGTCCAAGATAGAGAAGCGCCCCATGATGCTGGTGGAGGCTACCGCACTGGGCCAGAAGCTCTCACTCATCCTCCAGAACGCTGAAACCATCCGGCTGACCAGCCCCGGTGGAGAGCCTATCTCCATCGCCAGGCTCAAGAAGGGCGACCACGTGCTTGCCTTTCTCGAAGAGGCCGGAAGGCATTTCGGGATGAAGGTAAAGGAAACGATCACCGAAAAATAGGGGCACGGCGCCGCTTCGTTTTCCGGGTCAATACGCTGGCCATGCTATGCAGTATATATGCTTGCCGCCTTTCAACGGTCCCTTGAGATAGGCCTCCAGTTCCTCGTCAGTGAAACGCTGTGTAACCTCTTTTGCGGGCGGAATTTTGCCAGGGGGCCATTTTTTCATAATGTCATTGATCAACTTTTCCATATAGTCAAGCAGTGCCTCGACACCTGGGATGGCCTTGTTGACATCGGCCAGTGTGGCCTTGCCTACATTTCCCTCCGGAGTAGCGAACACCTCAATCGGGCCCAGGCCGGAGTGCGAATACCACGGGATGGGAAGCTGGTATGCGTTTCCGGCCTTGTCAACATGACCGGGCGGAAGATAGCCCCTCGGCTCGGTATCCACCGCATCCTTCATCTTGATCATCTCCGGGAAGAGCGCCAGGGAATAGCTCGTCTCCACCTCGTCCGCATGAATAAAAGCCGTCTCAAAGGGCCCGCCATGCTCCTTGTCCTTGATGAACTGGGGGATTGCATAATACCAATTGAGATTCACGAACACCCCCGGCACCTGGAAGCGCTTGGTGAAACGGTGGATCGCGGTAGGGATGACATACTCCTGGCCGTGCCCGTTTAACAGTATCTGCTTGCGGAATCCCATGTTCCAGAACCCGGCCATTATCTGCGCAACATACGCGGTAAAGCTCTCCTCGTCCACCGGGATGGTGCCCGGCATCCCGATATGATGATACGGGTGCGAGCCATACCACACCGGCTGGGCCACGGTGCAACCAACCTTCTTCGCAACAGCCTCGGCCATCCTGGTAACAAGAAAGGTGTCCTCGCCGTAACAGGCATGGCGGCCGTGACACTCGGTAGAACCAATCGGTATGATAATCAGATCGCTTTTAGTAAGCCTCTTCTCCGCCTCCTCCATGGTCATGTTCTGGAAATAAACCCCGTCCGCCATATCCAGGTGGCCTCCCTTGGGAGGCAGTTCCCATTTTTTCGCCATAACTGATTCTCCTTTCTCCTTAGCTTTTTTATAAAATTTCTATCCTGGATGGATTACCACCTTGATCGCCCCGCCCTTGCGTTCGACAAATGTCTTCATCCCCTCATTGATTTCTGAAAGAGTAAACCGATGCGTGATGAGTGGCCCGGCCTTGATACGGCCGTCAGCCATGAGAGGAAGGACTCTACGGAGGCTCCAGTCTCCCTCGGCCTTGCCGCCGGCCAGGGTCATGTTCCATTGGACCACCTTGTTCAAGTTGATGGCGATGTCGCCCTCGTAGATTCCGACCAGGGCAATGCGTCCGTTCTTCTTTGTATACTCAACCGCATCCTTCGCGGCCTGTGCCGTGCCCGCACATTCAATGGTCAGGTCCGCACCGACTCCCTTTGTCTCCTCCATTACGGCCTGGACCACGTTTTTCTCCCGGGCATTTATGCAGGTATCAACCGCTCCGAGCTTCCTTCCCATGTCCAGTCGCTCCTTGCGCGTGCCTGTGAAGATCAGCCTTCCCGCACCCAGGACTCTTGCAAGCTGGCAGGCCATCAGCCCGATCGGTCCGGGGCCTGAAACCACCACGGTCTCACCGCAGTTTATTCCTCCGATACGCGTGATCCCGTACATCGCGGTTTCAGCGGTTGTGATGAGCGTGGCCTCGTCAGTGCCCAGGCTCTCCGGGAGGGGGTGGGTGGTGTTGACATGGTTGACCGCATATTCCGCATAGCCCCCGTTGACCGTGAAGCCGTAGTGCCTGTGTCCGAGCTCGGTTTTTCCGTAGTTGAGGCAGGTCGTGTAGAAACCCCGCAGGCAGTTCTCGCATATCCCGCAACCCTTGTGCGGCTCCACTGCAACCCTGTCCCCGATCTTGTAATCCGTGATCCCCTCACCCAGAGCGACAATGGTCCCTGCATATTCATGTCCGGGAATATACTGCCCGAATGGCGGATTGTCGGGCCAGCCGTGCGCCACTATCTTGGGGTCCGTCCCGCAGATAGCGCATGCCTCGACCCGGATCAAAACATCCCGAGCCCCCGGCCTCGGAACCTCGACCTCCACCACACGAAGATCATTGTACCCGAAAAGAACCGCGGCCTGCATTCGTTCTGGTATCTTCATCTTTTAAATTTCTCTAAACCTATCTTATTCATAGCCTATTTGAACAATGACTGATCTGGTTGGATGCTGTTGGGTATTATCTTCTGGGGGGGATAAAATGTCAACTGCATTATTTGCAGTTTATATCTTGCACATGGCGTCATTTTGTCAAGGTCGGCCTTTCGGCCGCCACCGAAGGTGGTCTGCGAACCTTGACAAAATGCCTAAGCCATGTGCTTTTTGACAATTACTCTGGTCGTTAATTTTTCGTTATTCACTCCCTGTTCGCTTCCCTTGCTCAGGATTGCCGCCACTTCTTAATACCCATCGGGATCGTAAAGATTTCCTCTCTCCTCGGACAAACCTATTTGTAACCCAAAATTTTGGGGGATGTCCTGTGAGAATTTCGGTTGACTTTTTGGCTATCATGTTTGAGAATCAGGTCAACTTGATTTCATGGGATATGAAGATGCCTAATGGGCCCTTTGAAATTCCGAGAAAGAAGAGCGAGATTGACACGCCGGCGCTGGTGATAGACCTGGCCAAGATGGAGTTCAACATCAAGAAGATGGCTGATTTTTTCAAAGACAAGCCTTGCAATGTGAGGCCTCACTTCAAGACACCCAAGACCTCGGAGATTGCGCTCAGGCAGATAGAGGCCGGGGCGCATGGCATCACCTGCGCCAAGGTGAGCGAGGCTGAGGTTCTTGTCAATGCGGGTATAAAGGACATATTGATTGCGAACCAGGTTGTTGGCGTGTTCAAGATAAACCGCGTTCTGGATATGCTTTCTGAATCGGATGTCAAGGTGGCTGTGGATTCAGAGGAGAACATCCGGGACCTGGCTGGGGCCGCTGATTCCAGGGGAGTTGAGCTCGGGTGTGTTATAGAGATCAATGTAGGTCTTCCGCGCTGTGGGGTTATGCCTGATCGTGCGGTTGAGCTGGCCAGGCTTGTGGATAAGCTTGCCGGTTTAAAGCTGAGAGGGGTGATGGGTTACGAGGGACATGTGGTGGCGGTGGATGATCGGGATCAAAGGGAAGAGGGTTGTCGTAAGTCCATGGGTATCCTGATAGAAGCCAGAGACAGGATCAAGAATTCAGGTCTTCCGGTAGAGATAGTCAGCGCGGGGGGGACGGGCACTTACAATGTATCCGGGACCTACCCTGGTGTTACCGAGGTTCAGGCCGGGTCGTATGTGATGATGGATGCCAAGTATGCGAAGCTGGGCCTGGGCTTTGAGAAGGCGGTGACTGTTCTTGCCACGGTGCAGAGCAAGCCCACGGATAATATGACCATCATAGACGCGGGCATGAAGGTGATGACCTATGAGTTCGGCTGGCCGGAGCTTATAGGTGTTGCGAACACACGGCTTGGGTTTCTGAGCGAGGAGCACGGCCACCTCCTGATTGAGGGAGACCCGCCGAATGTCAGGATAGGTGACAAGGTTGAACTGTATCCTTCGCATATCTGCACCACGGTTAACCTGCACGAGCGACTTTATGCGTGCCGTGGTGAAGATGTAGAGGATGTCTGGCCCATTGATGCGCGTGGCTGTTCGCAGTAAGGAGCGTGGCAGGGAATGGCTCAGGCAAGCGAGATACAGATTCACGGACACCGTATCTATTACGAGGAGTCCGGAGCGGGCGAGCCGCTTGTGCTGGTGCATGGCTGGACCGGGTCCAGCTTTGACTGGCGGCTTGTTGTGCCGAGCCTGGCTGAGAGGTATCGCGTTCTCGCACTGGATCAGATCGGGTTCGGAAAATCGGACAAGCCCCGCATCCATTACACCATCGAGAACTTCGTGGAGTATCTTGACGAGTTCATCGGCCTGCTTGGGCTGGGGCGTGTGCATCTTGCCGGAAACTCGATGGGCGGCCAGATCGCGTGTGAATACGCGCTCAGCTACCCTGCCAGGGCTAAAAGCCTTGTCCTGATTGACTCGGCCGGAGTGCGCGCGGGTTTGCCATTCTTCTTCAGACTGGCGCGCGTGCCGAAGCTCCTGGAGTGGACTATCTCCATGACCACACCTGATTCATACAGGCGCTTCATGCTGAGCCGCGGGCCTTACTATAATCCGCGGATCATTATTACAGAGGACCTTATTCGCGGGCACATGCAGTCCTTTCTGAGCAAGGAGGGCATCCACGCGGCCGCGGACAGCCTGCGCCGGAACATAGGCGTAGTCTTCGTGGAGGACAGGTTGGGCGAGTTAAAAATTCCGGTGCTGATACTCTGGGGCAAGGATGACCCAACCCTGCCTGTGTCCATGGCCTATACATTCCACCGAAAGATTAAAGCCTCTAAGCTCGTGATACTTGATGAATGCGGGCATATCCCCATGGAAGAGAAGCCGCAAGAGTGTGCCAGGGTCATGCTCGAGATACTGGCCGAATCCTGAAGAGATTGATTTTCCTAACAAAAAAGCGGCGAAGAGCCGCTTTTTTGTCTCTCGGTGTCTATCACCGATAAGAAAGGAGGGGCGAGCTAAAGGTTTTGGCTTACCAGTAGCCCTATACATATAAGACTCAATTCAACGGAAAAGGTTTCATTCACATGGCCCGATTCTCCGGACATGCCCCTGGCTGACCTCAATAACCTTTTGTTTTTAAAAAACAATCAGTTATATTAAATATGTATTAAATGTAATTAATTAAAATGCGGGCATAATTACGACCAGTCCATAATTGTTTTCACATTGTAGGGATTAAGGCCATCATTAGCATATATCCCGGGGACGGGGACGTCCATCTTCCGAGCCTGCGGCATAATAGCGGGTTTTGCCCATTGTAAGGAAGACCAGTCGGCCTACAGCCCGCCTGGGTCGCCCCTACCGCCAACCTCTTGAAATCAGTTCTTCGTCCCCACATGGACAAAGAACTGATCCAGGGATAAAATTTTGGTAATGGTCACTATTACCCAATTACCCACAGATTCTCAAGAGGAGCCGTATATTTCATGGATAGTCACCATTTATGTCGCACACCCGCGGCCCCTAAGTCTTTGATCTTGGTGGAACTCGTGAATTTTTTCCTGTCATCCGAAAAGGTTTTCATGTCCTTCAGAAAGTTTTGCTTCAGCCTGGGCTAGTTTTTCAGGGGTATCCACGGTGAGCCAGAGTCTGTTGGTGATAAAAGCGGAAACGAGGCGGTTCTGCTCAATCAGCGGGATGTATCCGTGCTGAATGATGGATGCATATCCTGAAGACCCCTCGGATTCTCCAGGAGGGATGTTGGCCAGTATCTCGGGTTCCAGTATGTGGAGCCCTGTAAAGACCAGTGGTCTCAGGGGTGTTGATGGCTCAGCCTTTGGCAAACCCCTGATGCGGCGAACCCTGAGAGCGTCGTCAACCTCTACTGCACCGTATTCCTCCCAGTCCGTGACCTCCTTGAGCACCATTGTTGCCGCGGCCCGCTTTCTCTTGTGGTGGTTCACCACTTGCTCCAACTCGATGTCCATGATGGTATCCGCGTTAATGACCAGGAATGTCCTGCCTTGGAAGAAAGCCTCAACCTTTTTTATCCCGCCACCGGTGCCCAGGATTTCAGGCTCATATGAATAGGAGATCGAGAGACCGAGGCTATGCCCGTTCCCGAGAGCCTGGGGAATAGCATTGCCCTGGTGATGCAGGTTGATGACAACCTCTCTGATCCCGTTTCTTTTCAAGAGCAATAAGGGGTAATGGATCAGTGGCCTTCCGCAAACTTCAAGAATTGGCTTGGGCAGGGTTTCAGTGAGTGGTCTGAGCCGTGTGCCAAGACCAGCGGCCAGGATCATTGCCCTCATGGCATATACTCCATGCCGCGTCTCGGCACCTGGCAGAGATAGATGATCTGACCGAATGGCCCGATAGTGGCGATGAGTTGTCTCTTTTCAAAGGCCACGGGATAGACCTCGCGAAAGCTGATAATGGCTATGTCCATATTCGGGTCTGCGTAAAGCAGGTGCGTGATACCGAAGCTGGCAAGCCGGTCCGGCCTGCGGTTGAAGATGTTCTTGACATAGAATGATCGGTACGGGGTATCCAGACATAGTGGCACGGCTCATCAATATTTAATATACCGCAGACACGCAAAGAGCGCAAATATGTCTTCAGGCTTGAGGCCTGAGGCTTGAGGGTGAAATAAAAACTTCGAACTATGACTCTGAACTGTGAAAGAATTACCTTGCAATCGTCTCAGCGCGTTTCTTAAAAGCTTTGAATTCTTTTTCTATATCTTTAGACAGCTTCTTCAATTTTCCATCACCCTTCTGGACGATTATCAACTTGGTTTTATGGCCACTTACTTGTTCTACCTTATACCCTCGTAATGCTGAAGAGGGGGTTTCGGCTAGAGTTATCGCCTTGACTTCCATATCCCTGCTGAACATTTCGTGTGCATAATGATTAAAATAGATATCTGAGGTTATGGTCTTATTTTTAGTCATTGATTGAATAACGACCTTGTCCGGGGATTGCTTCAGGAGACTAAGACTATAAATGTCAGACCTAAACCGTGGATACTTATCAACATCAGTAAGAACTTCCCACACAATATCTACGGGGGCATTAATTATTCCCAATAAGTAGAATTTAGCCGTGCTACCAGTTCCAATTGCTTGGGAGTAAAAACCACTACTCTCTATCATGCTCTTTTCCACTATTTGATCTATATTAAGTCCTTGAAATATCTCACTATATTTTTCCATTTTTTGGGCATGTCCTGATGAAACAGATGGGGAAGGCGCATACACATTGCCTGATACAGCCGGTGGGGTTAAATCCTGGGCCGGGGCAGGACCCTTGGCAGTAGGCCTTGTAAAGAACACGAACTCTCCGTCCCCTTCCATGTTGAAGATTTTGGGAGTCTGGTGCCCCCCTGAATCGCGGGTGATTCGTGGAGCCAAGTATGAGAAGAGTTCGGATGCTGGTATGATCCCGTCTCCGTTCAGGTCCGCGTTTCCCTGGCTAATCCCATTTAGCAGGGCATAGGTAAAGACCGAGTGGCCCCCGCCGAACTGAGAGCCCTCTACAACAGTCTCGTTGGCCTGGCCAGCGGTTATGATCTGTACAGCCTTCTGAGAGATGAGCTTTCTCAGGTAAAGGGATGGGTCCGAGTAGGGAACGGCCCTGGTCTCCACACCGGCAATGCCGGAGTAGCAGGCATCAACAATGTAGAATGTATGTTTGGATGGCAGTCTCTTGGAGGTCTCGTGGATCACGCTCATTGACAGGCATGTCCCGTAGAGATTATCATGCCGGCCTTCCACAGGGATCAGGTATCCCATCTGTCCGCCACCGGGCAGGCTCTCTGTCTGTCCATGTCCTGCGAAGAAGATCAGGACCCGGTCATTGGGCCCCACCCTTTTAGGCAGGGTTGTGCCAATAGCAGTCTTTATGTTGCCCATTGTGGCCTTTTCATTGTAGAGAGTGAAAATGTGGTTGCCAGGGAACCCGGCGGAAGTGGCGAGGCATCTCTTCATTGCCTCAGCATCAGCCACTGCGTATTTGAGATCAGGAACATATCTGTAATTATTAATGGCAATGAGAAGTGCCCATGAGTCCTGGTATGCTGAGCTCGGGGGCATGCCCCCGCCAGGGCCTGAGCCAATGAGGATGTCCCGGGTCTGGGAGAGACCCACGCCAGCCATGAGAAGGGTAACTACACTGATCAAGAGTTTCTTCTTCATCTCTGTTCTCTCCTTCTAAAGCTTTTATTACCCCGAACCATAATATAGCTTACATTCTTTGATTTTTGATATCTCTAATTTTCCCTCCCTTGAGAGGGTGTCGAGAAACTCCCATTCAACATGAATCTTCCTCAAATAGATTTCCCCTCCCCTGGCGGGAGGGGATTAAGGGGAGGGGGATTTTCTTTTATCATTCAAGGTATTACTCACTATTGAACCCCCGCAATTATTCATCTCAACAATCACCCTCACCCCAACCCTCCACCATCAGAGGGGGAGGGAAATTCAACCGAGAATGTTAACAATTTAGTGTTCCCATTAATAAGACTCGCTTCTGAATAGGTCTATTAGAACTCAGCCTTAAGCTATATTGTCATAATTCCAAATCCATGTCAAGGCTTTTTTGGGCTGGGGGTGTGCGACATATTTGGTGAATCATTTTTTTAACCCCTTTTTTGGGTTT
>CAZOMR010000112.1:0-10456 GCA_964580655.1 uncultured bacterium | reverse complement strand
TCAAGAGGAGCCGTATATTTCACGGATAGTCACCATTTATGTCGCACACCCCTTTATTTTTTTAAGGTTGACAAGAAAGGATTTTTGTAGGATATTACTTATAAAGGTGATAAAAGAGCAGTGAGGCTGACCGGCAAGTGTGAGATAGTTTTATAAATGAAAACGCGCTGAAGTTTTTCTCAGTGGCATCATTTGTTGTGCTCGATATGATGCCTTTTTTATTTATTTCGCATTGGTGTGGCAGTCAACCTTGAAAAGGGCGATCAAGATGATCAAGTTGAAACTGGCAGATGGCTCGACTATCGAGGTAGAGCCGGGAAAGAGCGTGGCTGAGCTATTGGACCTCATTCCAGGGCCCGGCAAGGATAGAGCCGAGGTTGTAGCCGGCAAGCTCAATGGCAGGGTTCTTGATCTCTCACGGGAGGTAACGGAGAGCGGTGAATTCGAGCCGGTGTATCTCGAAAGCCCTGAAGGTATAGCCATTCTCCGTCACTCTGCATCTCATATCATGGCTGATGCGGTCAAGCGGCTGTTTCCCCCGGCCAAAGTCACCATAGGCCCGGCCATTGCCACCGGGTTTTATTATGATTTTGACTATGAGCCTGGATTCACCCCCGATGACTTTCCCGCGATAGAGGAAAAGATGCAGGAGATAATCAACCAGGACATCCCTTTCAAGCGCGAGGAGGTGAGCAGGGAGGATGCCCTCAAGCTGTTCGAGAAAAAGGGAGAGACCTACAAGTTGGAGCTTATCAGGGACCTTCCTGAGGGCGAGACGATCACACTTTACCGGCATGGAGAATTTGTGGACTTGTGCCGCGGGCCGCACCTTTCGAGTACCGGTCTTGTGAAGGCCTTCAAGCTAACCAATACAGCGGGTGCTTATTGGCGTGGAGACGAGCGGAATCCCCAGCTCCAGCGTATCTACGGGACAGCTTTTCCCGGCAAGGAGATGCTGGAGGATTACTTGCGCAAGCTGGAGGAGGCCAAAAAGAGGGATCACAGAAAGTTGGGCCGGGAGCTGGATTTATTCAGCGTGCACGATGAGATAGGCCC
Organism: uncultured bacterium; assembly: GCA_964580655.1. GTDB lineage: Bacteria > RBG-13-61-14 > RBG-13-61-14 > RBG-13-61-14 > CAZOMR01 > CAZOMR01. The sequence goes on along the minus strand of CAZOMR010000112.1, from coordinate 9,400 downwards.
CGGTATGGTTGTTTATCATCCCAAGTTGGGCCTTGTGCGCGCCATCCTGGAGGAGTTCTTGAGAAAAGAACACCTTCAGCGGGGCTACCATATTGTCTACGGGCCGACCCTGCTTCGCTCCGAACTCTGGAAGCGCTCTGGGCACTACGACCATTACAAGGAAAACATGTATTTCACCATGGTGCCCGAAGGGTCTGGAGGAGATAAGACTGAATACGGGATCAAGCCCATGAACTGCGTGTCGCACATGCTGATCTACAAGTCCAGGATAAGAAGTTACAGAGACCTGCCGCTTAGATACTTCGAGCTTGGCACAGTGCACCGGCATGAGAAAAGCGGGGTGCTCTCCGGGCTCTTCCGTGTGCGCGCCTTTACCCAGGATGACGCGCATATACTGTGCAGGCCGGATCAATTGGAGGATGAGGTTATCGCGGTGCTGAATTTTGTCCTGGATGTGATGAAGATATTCGGATTCCAGGTAAGCATGGAGATAAGCACTGTGCCGAAGGACCACATCGGCACGCAAGAAGACATTGACCGGGCCACGATGGCGCTGAAGCAGGCACTGGAAAAAACCGGCCATGCCTATGACATCAATGAGGGGGAAGGAGTTTTTTACGGGCCAAAGATTGACATCAAGCTAAAGGATGCGCTTGACAGGGAATGGCAATGTGCTACAATACAATCCGATTTTACTATGCCGGAGAGATTCGACCTTCATTATGTTGACACGGATGGAGCGCGGAAGCGCCCGGTAATGATTCACAGGGTGGTGCTTGGGTCTATCGAGCGATTCCTGGGAGTGCTGATCGAACATTATGGGGGAGCCTTTCCGGTCTGGCTCGCGCCGGTGCAGGCACGGGTCTTGACCATAACCGACCAACAGGATGAATATGCCTCAGTGCTTGTGAAGAGACTCCGGCGGGCCGGTATGAGGGTCGAGTCGGACCTCCGTAACGAGAAGCTCAGCTATAAGATTCGAGAGGCCGAGGTAGAGAAGGTACCTTACATGCTGGTGGTCGGGAACAAGGAATTGGCTGAGGATGCTGTCTCGCCTCGCACCCGCGGAGGCGAGGATTGGAAGAAGATGAAGGTGGATGACTTTATAAAGAGGGTCAAGGAGGACATAATAATCCCGGAAACCGGATTTAACCTGTAACCAAAGGAGGATAGCCATAGTCGAGCAGGAGATTCGCGTCAATGAGAGGATCAGGTCGTCCCGGTTGCTTGTAATTGATGAGAACGGAAGCAAGGTCGGGATAATGCTTGCACGGGATGCCCTGGAGGTAGCCCGGGAGAAGAACCTGGACCTTGTGGAAGTAGCGCCGCAGGCCAATCCGCCGGTGGCCAAAATTATGGATTATGGAAAAGCTCTTTACCAGAAGCAAAAGCGTGACCGTGAAGCGAGAAAGAGGCTGGTTTCAGGCCAGGTAAAGGAGGTTAAGCTCCGCATCAAGACGGAGGAACATGATATTCAGACCAAGCTGAAACATATGCGCCGGTTTCTGGAACACGGTGATAAAGTCAAGCTGATAGTGGTATATCGTGGACGGGAGATGGCGCATCCTGAACTGGGAGACAAGTTGTTGAAGAGGGTAATAGGAGAAGTGGAAAATATCGGGAACGCGGAGTACATTCCGAAGAGGGAAGGAAGGAACCTGATCACTGTTATTGCTCCATTGAGCAAGGCCCAGATAGCGGCCCGGGAAAAGGCATTGCGGAGAAAGGCGCAGGAGACCCCTTTAGCAGATTCTCCTGGTCCCGAATCTGCAGGAGATAAATCTGGAGGAAAAGCGGAAGGATAAAGGATGCCGAAGATCAAGACTTCAAGCAGTGCGAAAAAACGTTTCAGCCTTACTGGGAAGGGAAAGGTTCGTCGCTTTCGTTCCGGCAAGAGTCATATCTTGACCAAGAAGCATCCAAAGCGAAAGCGCCGCCTCCGTCAGGCCACCGTAGTTCACAAGACCGATACCCAGCGCATTCGGAGGCTGATAGCAAAGTAATCTGAAGAGAGAAGGATAATTATATGCCAAGGGCAAGGGCAAGGACAGCTAGGCACAGGCGGCACAAAAAGGTGCTGAAGCAGGCAAAAGGATACGAGGGAGCCAGACACAGGCTCTACAAGTCAGCAAGCACGGCCGTGGACAAGGCGCTTTCGTATGCGTATCAAGGGCGCAAACAAAAGAAGCGAGATTTCCGACGGCTCTGGATCATTCGCATCAATGCCGCGGCCCGCAACAACGGACTCAACTACCGCGATCTGATCCACGGATTGAAACTGGCCAATATTGAAATTGACAGAAAGATGCTGGCTGAACTGGCGGTGAATAATCCGACTGGATTTGAGGCCGTCGCAAAAGAAGCCGCGAGCCACCTGGCAAAATCCTGAGATAATCTGGAAGCAGGACATTGGAAGAGGAGCTGAAGAAACTCCGCGAGGAAGCCGAGGAGCGTCTATCCGGCGTTCAGAGCATGGCTGAATTATCGCAGGTGAGGGTGGAATACCTGGGCCGCAAGGGAAAAATTACCAGCCTTTTGAACGCGGTCGGAACCCTGCCTCCCAAAGAGCGGCCACGAATGGGCAGGATGGCAAACGAGGTCAAAGAGGGCTTGGGTTCCCTGATCCAGAAGCTTGCGCAGAACCTGAAGGAAAAGGATCGCAAGGAAAATCTGCGCAGGGAAAAGCTGGATGTTTCCCTGCCAGGGTTCCGCCAGATTCCGGGTTCCCGACATCCGATCACCAGTGTCATGGATGAGATAGTTGATGTCTTCCAGGGCATGGGCTTCTGGGTGGAACTGGGACCGGATGCGGAGACCGATTATTATAACTTCGAGGCTCTTAACTTTATGAAGGATCATCCTGCCAGGGACATGCAGGCCACATTTTACCTCGATGGGGACCTGATCCTTCGCACCCATACATCCCCGGTTCAGATAAGGGCCATGCGCAGGTATTCCCCGCCAGTCCGGATCGTCTGTCCGGGAAGGGTCTACCGCCCTGACCTGGATATAAGCCATTCCCCCATGTTCCACCAGGTTGAAGGGTTCATGGTGGATGACCATATAACCCTCGGAGACCTGAAAGGCGTGCTTCTCGCATTTCTCCGTGAGTTCTTCGGGCCCAAGGTGAAAGCCCGGTTCCGGCCAAGCTTCTTTCCCTTTACCGAGCCGAGCGCAGAGGTGGACATATCCTGCGTGATCTGCCAGGGCAAAGGCTGTTCCGTGTGCAAGGGAACAGGCTGGATAGAGATACTCGGCGCAGGCATGATTCATCCTGAAGTCCTGGTCAATGTCGGGTATGACCCGGAAAAGATCAACGGCTTTGCCTTTGGACTCGGGGTCGAGCGAATAGCGATGCTCCGCTGGGGCGTGGACAATATCCGGGCATTCTTTGATAATGATCTCCGGTTCCTGGGGTAAACCAAGATTTTTTCTGAACCGCAAAGACGCAGAGAACGCAAAGTAATTGCAAAAGAATTTATTTTTTTATATGGAAAATATTCACCGCTTAAAAGGGAAGATAAATTTAAGCTATAAGATGAAAAATCAGTATTTTTATTTCATGTATTTTTAGGGAAGATCGCAAAGGATAAAATTATTATATTCTTTGCGAACCTTGCGCATTTGCGGTAAAAAACCGGGTTGGAGAAAAATGCAGATTCTTTTGTCCTGGCTAAAGGATTTTGTTGATTTCGAGCTCGCACCCGAGGAGCTTGCGGAAAAGCTGACAATGCTCGGGCTTGAGACCAATCTTCAAAAAGACCCCTCGGAGAAAAGTGCCACACTGGATTTCGCAGAAGGCATTGTGGTCGCCCGGATTGAAAAGATCGAACCCCATCCCAATGCGGATAAACTTGTCCTGTGTCAGGTACGAGCAGGGGAGGGCGAGAATCCGCTTCCAATCGTATGCGGCGCGACGAACATAAAGGAAGGGGATGTGGTTCCTCTGGCGCTCTCCGGAGCCAGACTGCCCGGCGGGATAAAGGTGGAGAAGGTCAAGATCCGGGGACAGGTCTCCCGGGGCATGATGTGCTCGGAGCGTGAACTGGGCATCGGTGAAGACCATTCTGGAATAATGATCCTGTCTCCAGACCAGCCTTTGGGAAAACCCCTGGCCGAGGCCTTGTCCGAAGGATCTGGAGGAAGCGCGAGTGAGGAAGAAATCCTTGAGCTTGACCTGACGCCTAACCGGGGTGATGCCTTGAGCGTGATCGGAGTGGCAAGAGAGATAGCGGCTTTGCTTGATGTGCCTTTGCGCTATCCTGAGTCTCGTCCGGAAGAGGATGGCCCGGAAATCTCAACACTTGTAAGTGTGAGCATTGATGACTTCAATGCCTGCCCCCGGTATGTGGCGCGCCTGGTAAGAGGCGTCAAGATCGAGCCCAGCCCGGAGTGGATGCAGAAGCGGCTGGAGGCAGGAGGAATCCGCGCCATCAATAATGTCGTGGATGTAACCAACTATATCCTCCTTGAGCTTGGCCAGCCGCTCCATGCTTTTGATTTACAGAAACTCAAGGACTCCCGGATCATTGTTCGCCTGGCCGAGAGGGGAGAAAAATTTACCACCCTTGATGGCGAAAACCGATCACTGTTCTCTGATTCCCTGTTAATCTGCGACGGCGATGGCCCTGTGGCTTTGGCCGGAATCATGGGCGGCCTGGAATCCGAGGTGACAGAGGACACCCAGGATGTTCTCATCGAAAGCGCGTTCTTCAGCCCTGTCTTTATCCGGCGGACTTCCCAGAAGCTGGGTATCGGGACAGAGGCCTCGCGGCGCTTCGAGCGCACCGTTGACCCGCTGGGCCAGGCCAGAGCCGCAGACCGCGCGGCGCGACTTATGGCCGAGATATGCGGCGGCACGGTATGCAAGGGCTTACTTGATGTCCATAAGGAATTATACCGGCCCAAAGAAATATGGTTTCGGGCTAAAGAGGTGCCACGGCATCTCGGGGGCAAGCTTGATGTGGATGAATACGCGAGTTACTTCAGACGGCTTGAGATGAAAGTTGAAAGGGAATCCGGAGGATCTGGAGAAGTGGAGCGCTTGAAGGTTGAAATCCCAAGCTTCCGCCCTGATCTTCAACAGGAGATTGACCTGATAGAGGAAATCGCACGACTTTACGGGTATGATAAAATTAAGCCGACTCTTCCGCGCTTCAGAATGGAGCCGATGCGCAAGATCCCGAAAGAGGATTTGCGGAGGCGATGGTCGAATATGCTTGCTGACCTGGGTTTCACCGAGGTGGTCAATTATAATTTTGATAGCAGGGATAATATGGATCGCCTGAATCTTCCGCAGGATCACCCGCTCAGAAATGCGGTGCAGATACTTAACCCTATAAGCGAGAACGAGAGTCTGCTCCGCTATAGCATGATTCCCAGACTTCTCAATAATTTGAAATTCAACCTCAGTCGAGGCATGGATACCGTGCGCATATTCGAGTTCAACAAGGTCTTTGCACCGGGCAAGGAGATGGCCAGTGAGACCAATATGCTATCGGGCCTGATCTCGCGCGGAGAAGAGAAATCATTCTGGTCTCTATCCTGCCCGGAAGATGGCTTTTATGAGATTAAGGGACTGGTGGAGACGCTTGTGGATCGGCTTCATTTTCCCGGAACCCGGCTGGAGCCTTTGAGCTCGGGCAAGCAAGGCTGTCCATATATCATGGCAAAGAAAGGCCTGCGTCTTATGATCGGGAAGGACATTGCAGGCTTTGTCGGTGAAATCCACCCTGATGTCCAGGAAAAATTTGAGATCAAGCAAAAAGTCTTTATCTTTGATTTGAATTTTGATATCCTGGCAGGTGCGGCCAGGCAGGTGAGCCGACTGAGAAAGCCGCCGCGGTATCCCGGAGTTAAGCGGGACATCGCGTTAGTGGTGGATGAGGAAATGGATGCAGAGGATGTCATTCGTGTTATCCGGAAGATGAAAGACAAGCTGGTCGAGTCAGTGGAGATTTTTGATGTGTATCGTGGTAAAAATATTCCTGAAGGGAAAAAGAGCATGGCCTTTCGGATATGGTATCAATCCCGGGACCGCACCTTGACCGACGAGGAGGTGAACGCCCTGCACAGCAAGTTGGCGCGCCGGATAGAGGAGCGATTGGATGCCCGGATTCGCTGAATTATAGACAGGGATAAAAAGGAGGACATCATGACCAAGGCCGAGCTAGTTGAAAAGATTTATGAGCGAGTCGGCTTTTCCAAGCAGGAATCAGTGCAGATGGTGGAGAGTATGTTTGAGATAATCAAGGATTGTCTTGAACACGGGGAGAAGATCAAGATTTCCGGATTCGGCAATTTCGTGGTCCGGTCCAAGCGCGAGCGGGTGGGTAGAAATCCTCACACCGGCGATGCGATAAAAATCACTGCACGCAAGGTCCTTACCTTCAAGCCCAGCCAGATTTTGAAGAAGGCTGTTGACCACGAGTAGCCAAGCCCAAAACCCGATGGCAAAAAAGGGTGCTGACTCATATTCCCTGCCGGACAAGCGATACTTCCGGATGGGAGAGGTCTGCAAGATCACCGGACTCAAGCCTCATGTCCTGCGTTATTGGGAGACAGAGTTTCCCGCTATCCAGCCGACAAAGTCGAGCACCAAACAGCGGCTGTATCGGAAAAAGGATATGGAGGCTATCTTTTCCATCAAGCATCTGCTTTATGAAAAGGGGTTTACTATAGCCGGAGCGCGCAAGGAGCTAAAAAAGGGGGCCAAGCCCTCGGTCAGGCCCTCATCCGAGAGCGAGGATCGAATCCGGCAGATGCAACTGGACTTTAAAAATACTGATTATCCATCCGTGCTACGCAATCTTCTTGAGGAGCTTAAAGCAATCCGTCAGAGCCTTGACAAATAAGGCCCGCTAAAGTAGACTCAAACAAGGTCGGGGCGTGGCGCAGTCTGGTAGCGCACTTGCATGGGGTGCAAGGGGTCGCTGGTTCAAATCCAGTCGCCCCGACCATCAAAAAGGAACGAAGGAGTGCTGAAAAACGATCAAAGAAGTATCCGGCATGGAACAAGGCGAATCAAGGAAGTGGAAGTGAACGTATATTTTCAGGCGTGTTTGAAAAAAGTCAACAGATGAATAAAAACTGCCAAGATGGGAAGAGGCAAACTGAAATTCAGCATGTTCAGTCACCAGGCGGAACTTTGTAAAGCGTGGTCCAGCACTACAAGGATCATGATAATGTGGCTCTTGGCTGATGAGGAAAAGTCGGTGAATCAACTTGCGGAGAGTCTTAACCTGTCCGTGCCCAACATTTCCCAGCACTTGCGGGTCATGCGCGATAAGGTGGTAGTCACAACTCGAAAACAGGATCAGCATGTATATTACAGGGTATCGAACCAGAATTGCATCCAGGGCTTAGAGTTTATATGGGATGGAATACTGGAGCAACGGAGCGAAGGGATTAAATAGCTTCTGTCAAGTTCCATTGAGGGAAAGATCATCTAAATACAGACTATACAAATTCCTGGAACAAAGGTTTGAAATAATCTATTTAAAAGGAGGTAGTATCGAATGCATGCAACCATTCAAAAACCGATCGAAGAGATAGTCGGCTTCTTCGAGCCGGGCGAGAAGGTGTTTGTTGTCGGATGCGACAACTGCGCGGCCAAGTGCCACTCGGGCGGCATTCCCGAGACCGAAGGCATGGCAAAGAGGCTGAAGAAGAGGGGCATCGACGTGGTGGGGTGGTGTGTGCCTCAGCCCAAGGGAATATCTCTTTGCAAGCTCTCCAACACCAGGAAGGTGTTGCAGGAGGAATACGGGGAAGAAATAAAGAAGGCGGATTCATTCCTGGTTCTTTCCTGCGGACAGGGGTTCCACACAGTGATGGACGCCACCGATGGTGGCAAAGTGCACCCCGGGTGCAACACCATCTTTGGAGGAGAGACCTCCAGGGACGACTACATTCATGAGTACTGCTCCCTTTGCGGGGAGTGCATTGTTGAAGATACCGGGGGCCTGTGCCCGATGACTCTTTGCAGTAAAGGACTGCTTAACGGCCCGTGCGGCGGGGCCAAGGACGGAAAATGCGAGGTGGACCCGGAACGCGACTGCGGCTGGATTCTGATCTACGAGCGGCTCAAGAAGCTGGGGCAACTGGACAAGATGAAGAAGTACATGGAGCCCAAAGACCACTCCAAGTGGAGCCGGCCTCGAAGCCTCACTATGGAGGGAACCAAAGCCACCTTCAGGTCGCTTTACGGTGACCAGGTAATTGACAGTACCTCGTGACTCGAGCTGTACAGTGGAAAGGAGCGTAGCGCCATGAAGCTTACCGATCTGTTTGAAAAACACGAATTCGTAGTGACCAGCGAGGTTGGCCCTGCAAAAGGGGCCATACCCCGTGATATATCCATCGTAACCAACTGCGTGAAGGAGGCCCGACATTTGCTGGGGTGCGTCCATGCGGTGAATGTTACCGACAACCAGAGCGCGGTCATGAGGCTGGGCTCGCTCGCGGCCTCCATCCGGCTCAAGCAGGAGGGGTTCGAGCCCATCTACCAGCTTACCTGCCGTGACCGGAACCGGCTGGCTCTCCAGTCCGACATCCTTAGCGCCTACTCCGTGGGGATTGACAACATGTTGCTTCTGACCGGCGACCACATCAAGCTGGGCGACCACAAGGCGGCCAAGCCGGTGTTCGACCTGGACTCGGTCCAACTCATAAAGATTGCCGACGGTTTGCGCAAAGGCCACGACATGGTGGAAAACGAGCTCTCCTACTCACCGGACATGGCCATTGGCGCGGTGGTTACTCCCCAGTTCGAGCCCATGGAACTGCAACTCATGAAGATGGAGAAAAAAATACAGGCTGGCGCCGACTTCTTCCAGACTCAGGCGGTTTATGACACGGTGCTGTTCGAGGAGTTCATAAAGAAGGCGGAGAGCTTCGGCCGGCCCATACAGCTCGGCATAGTCCTGGTCAAGTCGGCCAAGATGGCCGAGTTCATGAATAAAAATATAGCAGGGATAAGCGTGCCCGACTCCTGGATCAAAGAGATGAGCTCCGTGGAAAAAGATGACCGGAAAAAGAAGAGCGTGGAGATGACAGCAAGGCTCATCCGCGAGCTTAAGCCCATGATCCAGGGCATCCACCTCATGCCCCTGGGCTGGACCGATATTGTGCCCGATATCCTGGAACAGGCGGAGATCAAGAATTAAATCGAGCCGCATGGATTTAATGTGTTCTCCTGCATTGAATCATGCGGCAGGGGCATAATTCAACATTCTTCAGCAAGCCCAGGTATCCAAATGGTCCACGGTGAGCTTTTCTATGCCAAGAAAGGCTCGCCTTTTTTTACTTGACACAAAGAATGTCCTAAAGGTCTAGTAAAAAAAATGGGTGTGCGACATAAATGGTGACTATCCATGAAATATACGGCTCCTCTTGAGAA
>CAZOMR010000111.1:0-10699 GCA_964580655.1 uncultured bacterium | reverse complement strand
GATATGAGATTTGAGATCTATTCCCGGGAGGCGTGGTGAAATATAAGCGGTTCGAGGACCTGCCTGTCTGGCAGGATGCGATTGAATTAGCCGAACTGGTTTATGATCTGACCGGGAGAGATGATTTGAAGAAACGAAGGAGTTTTTGCGATCAAATAGAGAGGGCCGCGCTTTCGGTCTCTAACAATATTGCAGAAGGCTTTGAACGCGGAACCACAAATGAGCTTTTAGCATTCCTTTACATAGCAAGGGGCTCGGCTGGCGAGGTCCGCTCCATGCTCTGTTTGCTTGAGAGGCTTGAGGGGAATCTCAAATCTCAGATTTCATATCTCAAAAAGAGATGTGAGGGAATCTCGCGTCAGCTTTACGGATGGATGGAATCACTCAAAGATTCCGGGATCCAGGGCCAGCGAAGACTTGACTCAAAAGCAAGAAAGAACTACACACAGGAAAAAGAAAAAGAAGAATTTTTTGAAGAATTACGCAAATCATATCCAGGCCACAAAAACAAAAAGTCTTAGGCTCTAAAATTTGTAATTTATTTGAGATTTGAGGTCTGAGATCTGAAATCTGAGATCTCTATTTCTTCCGCCTGTCAGCTATCAATACTCCGCCTACACCCACATTCTCAGGGGGATTCTCCCGTATGAGCACCACTATATGCTCTATACCGTATACTTCATACGCCGCATCATAGACCGTTTTTACCAGCTTTCTCTTTCTCTCCACTCCAAGCTTCGGCCCGTCAATAGTAATCGTAGGCATCCTGACTAACCTCCTTAAATAAAACCTGAAATCAAATCCTGCCATGCGCCCGACTCCAGTCAGTCCAGGGAAATGGAGTCAGTGCTTGCCCTTGATGATAAAATAGTCTACCATGTTTTTAGATGGTAATCTAAGGAGAATAAAGGGATGAAATTAAAAGAGATAGCGCAGATGCTAGGTACCGAGGTTTTGGGTGACGAAGAGGTTGAGATCAAGGGCGTGGCATCTCTTCTAAGCGCCGGGGAAGGGCATCTTTCCTTTGTCACCGGACACGAGTATCTCAATGCCGCGAAGCAATCCGGGGCCTCGGGGCTGATCGTGTCTGAAAAGGGCCTTGCCGCGGGCAAGCCCGCGATTCTGGTCCCGGACGCATACCGGGCTTTCATCAAGGTGATCGAGCTTTTTGAAAGGGAAGAGCGGCCCAGACCGGGTGTAGATAAAAGCGCTTGTGTAGCCGAAGACGCAATAATAGGCGAGGATGCAAGCATCGGGCCTCTGGCCGTGATCGCGCCCGGAGCCAAGATAGGCAGAAAGACCGTGATCGGTGCGGGGTGTCATGTAGGCAAGATGGTCGAGATAGGCGAGGAGTGCCTTCTTTACCCTCGTGTGACATTGCTTGACCGGGTTCGGGTCGGAGATCGAGTGGTGATACATTCCGGCACCGTGATAGGTTCCGACGGGTTCGGATACCTTCTCGGAGAAGCTGGCCATGACAAGATTCCGCAAATCGGTACAGTCCTGATAGAGGATGATGTTGAGATCGGGGCAAACTGTGCGATTGACAGGGCCTCGCTGGATGCCACTGTAATCGGCCGCGGCACCAAGTTCGACAACCTCATCCATGTCGCGCACAGCGTGCTGATCGGTCCTAACTGCATCATCCTGGCGGGAACAGCAATCGGGGGTAGCGCCCGGATCGGCGAGGGCACGCTTATCTCAGGCAGTGTGGTGATCAAGGACCATGCACGGATAGGCTCCCGGGTCCGCATCGTGGGACGAAGCACCGTTATGGATGATGTCAAGGACGGCGAGACCGTTGCCGGCACTGTCCTGGCACAGCCCTTCAGCCAGGCTAAGCGCACCATGAGCAGGATCAAACATCTTCCGGAATTATTCACCCGCGTGCGCAGGCTCGAGAAAGAGGTCTTCAAGGAGGATAAGAAAAAGTAGGCTGGATGGAGCGAGAATTTTACAATGTGGCGGTCGTGGGCGCCACGGGTCTTGTAGGAAGCGAACTCCTGGAGGCACTGGCCTCGCAACGCTTTCCCGTGAATGAACTCAAGCTCTACTCATCAATGAACACAGCCGGAAACAAGATAGAGTTCATGGGAGAAGATATACTTGTGGAGCCCCTGTGCGCTGATTTCTTTCAGGGCATGGACTTCATCTTCTTCACCGCGCATCCGATGGTAAGCCGCGACATGGCAGAGGACGCGGCCTCGGATGGCGGTCTTGTCATTGACTCCAGTCGCGCCTTTCGCCTCCATCCCCAGGTGCCGCTCGTGGTCCCGGAGATCAACCCGGATGAGCTCAAGAGCGTGCGGCTGAAGAAAGGCATCATAGCAAGCCCCTCTCCTGCGGCAACTGCGCTGGCGCTTGTGCTGAATCCTATTTTGAAAAAATACGGTATCCGGAGGGTGGTTGCGGCAACCACGCACGGCTCCACATCCCAAGGCCGGTCCGGCTTCGAGGAACACCAGCAACAGACCATTGCAATCTTCAACCAGCAAGAGCTTGCCATGGAACACTTTGTGCGCCAGTCTGCTTTCAACATTTATCCGAGGGTCGGGCCTTTCCAGGGCGAGGCAACGGAGGAGGAGGCTGATATAGAAAATGAGTTGCCCAAGATACTGGGACAGAAAAACCTGCCGGTTACAGTAACCGCGGCCATGATCCCGATCTTCTGCGGCATAACCGCGGCGGTAAATGTAGAGACCAAAAAGCCGGCCAGCCTGAATTCCATTCGTAGCCTCCTGGATGGTTCGCCTGGGGTAAAGGTAATGGATCAGCCGAAAGAGGATAAATTTCCCGACACACTGGAGGCTATGGCCCACGATGAGGTTCTGGTGGGAAGAACCCGCAAGGACCACACGCTGGAAAATGGCTTCAACCTCTGGATCTCCGCGGACAACCTGAAAAAAGGCTCAGCACTCAACCTCATTCAGATAGCGAAAACTATTCTGGGCATATAACCAGGATGCTTTCCTCCATGAGGTTGAGCACGAACTCGCGGCCCTTGAGCTTGATCACAAACTGATCCTCTTCAAGATAGTCATAAGGGTCGGTGAGCTTGATGCGGACACGCTTGCACTCAAGAAGCGGCATTCCGTCCACGCTGGAGACCCGGATGTGAGGCAGGTCCCGGCTCGCCTGGAATTCGAGAAAAGTTTTGCGGGTTGAGAAGGATGTAGCCTCGCGCACGAACCCTGAGAACTCGGTGGTATCATCAAAAATAAACCGCTTTTCCTGCCAACGATCCAGGATCATTCCAATGGTAAATGCCGCGCTCCATCCGAACTGAAAGGTGCAGTAACCGCCGGTGGATTCCTCGTCCTTGTATGACCCGGTGCGCGGATCATAGTTCTCGTATATTCCGTGCATTCCGCCCTGGTTCGCCATCATCTCCAGTGTCCGCTTTTTCAGGTCAGCGGCTTCATCCTCATATCCATACCGGTAGAGTGTCTCTAAGGCAAAATAGCTGAATGGTAGCCAGATGTCCCCTGTCCAGCCGGGGATCGAGGGATCATAAAGCGGATCATTGTAGGCCACGGTTGGAATCGGATGTTCCCCGAAAAATTCCTCCGGGTTTAGAAGGTGATGCTCTATCACACGACGGGCCTTCCCCTCATCGCGCGTGGAACCTGCCCAGGCAGGAAACCAGATATGAGGCGTGAGAACCTTGAATTGATGATGATCCTTCTGCCAGGGACGACGATAAGCATCAAGCCAGCAACCGCAGGCCTCGCTCCAGAGAATTTCATCCATCCTGGCCGAAAGTTCCTCTGCCTTTTGCTTCCATTCCCGGCTTGCTAAAGGATTCCCGAGATCCTCCGCCCATTCTGACATGGCCTGATAATATAGATACATCCATGCATTGAGGTCCACCGCGTCCAGGGGCTTTGTGCGCGATGCGATAAGCTCACCCAGCATGCCGAAATAGCTTATGAAAGTTATAGGCGGCACATACATTGCCCTGGGAGAATTATCCCAGCCTCCTTCGTCCTGGCTCAAGAATTCAAACAGGCCGTCACTGTCCCGGTCGCGCACCCTCTGCCACCACCCGAGATATGCCTCGCCCTGCTCATACATCCTACGCTCGAATTCAAGCCGCCTATCCTCATCCGCATCAAGCGGCAGGATTTTCTGCACTGTATAGCCGAAGACCGGGGACTGGGAATGCGGGCTGACCCGCTTCAACCTGTCGTTGGTCATGTGGGCTATGTACCCGTCATCACGCTGGCTCTCAAAGATAGTCAACACAACATCCTCGGCAATGACGGGGTCCTTCTCCGCATATCCAAGCGACTGGAACCCGGAATCCCAGAGCCAGAACCAGTTGTAATGACCCTTGCTCGGCACACAGCCCCAATGCTTCATCTTGTCGCGCGGCTTATACAATGCCATCTCAAGCGCGGCCACGGACATCAGGTAAAGGTCCTCATACCCCGGATCATCTGTGTGCGGGATCGGGAGAGACTCGGTAAGCCTGCTCCACCTTTCCCCGGCCTGCCTGAAAACCTTTATGCCCGAATGCTGAATTTCATCGCGCGCGGAAATAGCCGCGCTGATCGCAGAATTCTCATTCTCCGGCGAATATGAGAAAACCACGAAGCTCTCAAATTTTTCTTCCGGATCAAGGCGAACTTTCTCGCCATTCACACGATACCCCTTCCCTTCCCGAGCTTTCTCGAAATTTTCAACATTGAAAGCAGGCGCAACGGTGAAATAGTTGTTTTCAGGAAAAAGCCCTATCCGAACCTTGAATCTCTCCTTCACCATGCCATCTGCACTGTCAAACCAGGTCTTGCTTCTATCAGCAACATCATTGAATACCAGAACCGGAGAAAACGAGATTCCCTCTTGCCATTTGTTAATCACGGAAAACTCGAGCACATATACCTCGGTATCAAGAAAAGCTATCCAGGCGCTTGCTTCAATGTTTTCCGCACTCGCCTGTTCCTGCCATCCTGAATAATTGAAATTGATCCTCCGTTCATCAAAAGGGATCTTCGATCCAGAAGCATCGAGAATTTCAAGATGGCTAAGCCCGAAAAACCCGGTGCGTGAGTAATCCAGCAGGTGTGATCCTGTTACCGCGGCGAAGTGTCGCAAAGTAGCCAGGTTCAGATCATGCACATCCGCCTTGATCCCGCAGTGGCTTCCCAGCTCGGAAAGAGGGCCTCCATTATCCCTGTAATACCCCCCGAACTCCGTGATGTATGTGGGACTGCCGCGAAAATCTGCTCCACCGGGTATTGAAACCCAATCATCGGTATCCTCACCTGATACGCCGCAAAAGCCTTTCACTCCGGAAAAAAGCAGGAACAGACAGAGCAACAAAGAAATCCAGGTGGTTCTACCTGACATGGTATTCCACTTTCCCATCATTCACTCTCCAAAATATCAGCCGCTATTTCCTTTAGCACAAAGAATCCTGGTTTGCGCTCGCCTTCAGGCGTAACCACTCTCCAGTATCCCTCTAGGGTCTGGAGCAGGCTTCTCATTTTCTTTCGCGGGAATTATTTTTTTCCCGCCAATCCGCCCATTTTCAGCATCATCTTGAGGCGCATGGGGAAGGGATCAATGATGAGCTTTTCCCCCTTTTCCATTTCAAGCAGTGCCTTGGCCTGCCCGGGCATGGGGGTCTTGTCTAGTTCGGCCATGCCGGCCAGGTCTGTGAATATACCGAGAAACACCTTGCCCCAGGTCTTTCTGGCTGATTCCAGGATTTTCTTGTAATCCTTGCGCCAGTCCTTGCCCAGCGTGAGCCCGTTCGGGACCAGCCCGTCAGTGGTAGTAAAGAGGTCAATCTCGTGCTTTGAATCAAAGCGGAGCACAAGGCTTGTGAGAATGGGGAACCCGCTCAGATCCTCGGTGTTTCCCTCGGTGTCAAAAATAACGAGCATGACTAATTCTTCAGCAGGTATGGCCATCTTGAGGATGGCCTGGATCGCTGAATACTTGACATCCCGGAGCGGCCTTTCGGGCCAGACCATGAAGCCTTTATTCTCAAACTGGTCCCTCACGCACTCGTATATTGTAAGACCCTGGACCACCATGTTGTCATCGAGGCTGAGCCTGGACTGGACCTGGTGCATGAGCCGCCTTGGAGCAGAGCGCTCCACGAGAAGGATGCGTTTCACATCCTCGCGCCGGGCAAGCTCTTCCAGGCTATCCGGTCCTGGAAAATCAAAATCCCTTAGCAGTCCCTTCTGGCTGTGGATGGCCTTCAATGCCTTGCCTTCCTGGTGGATGATGCGAAGGGACGCTCTCCCCGCCCCCTTTTTCTGCGGCCTGTGCTCATAGAACTCTCCCCCGAAGAGCTTTAGAAGATTATTCCAGTGCGTGGCATCCAGGTCAATGATTTGAATATCTTCCGAGATCATGTTCTAACCTCCATTATCCGGACAGTGAATCCCGGAACCGGGACACTGGCCGTGCCATCTCCGCTGAATTCCTCCCCGCTCTGAACATCCAGCAGGGTCTCCCTGGCCCCGAGTTTGATCTCCGCGCTACGATCATCATCCATTGTATTCGCGATAAACAGAATTCGCGTTTGTGAGTCCTGATGAAGCACAGTATCAATTGCCGGGTCCTCGCAGGTATAGGTGAATGATACGCCGGCCTGGTCTGCAAGCGAGCGAAGGAGAATTGTAGTCTGGCCCGGCCTTGTCTTCTTGTCTGCCTGCGGAAGCACGGTCTGAATCCAGACCACTGTGCCGCTTCCGCAATGATGACCCACAACCGGCATCTTCCCTGCGATTAAGCGAGGCTCTTTACAGGCGTCTTTTAGAATAGTGCATGCCTGCATATTCTCGTCAAAATCAGGCAGGTGCGGCCCAAGTACCAGGAACCCTCCGGACTCCGCATAGGCCTTGAGCTTTTCCTGGACCTCGCGGGCCAGAAACTCGAATGTGCTTACCAGGATCACCTTGTATTTCTTTAAAGCCGAAAGGGGCTGGGAGGTATTGCCGCGGTTAAAAGTGATCTTTGCGGCATTCAGGCCGAAAAAGAATGCCTGATCCATGATCCAGGCGTCCATCTGGATGGGCTGGGCAAAGCCGAGGCACTCCTCTGAGCAGTGTGCCTCCGGGGGCAACATATCAGGCATGATCGGCGGCAGGGGATCGAGTATGGTGGATGCTATCTGGAGTCGCTCGTAGTCGCGGTTGGAAAGTAGCAGAACCTCGGTCTGCTTCTCCAGCTCGGGTATCCGGTAACTTTTCAGAATCCTGTTGAACTGTGAGTAAAACTCGTAGTAACCGGGCCTCCTACGGCCATCCCTGGATACCGGCGCTCCATACCATCTCTCCCTGTCCACTATCATGTAGAAGTTGATGCCCTTGATCCCGTGCATGAAAGTGGCAGGTGTTGTGAATCTCTGATCCTCAAGACCGAGCGGCAGGCTCCACAGGAACCCTCCAGAGGAAAACTCTGGAATGCAAGGATATCGCGAAAGCCCAGCCGCGAACTGTACCAGAGACTTCAACTCAAGGTATTGCCTGCGCTGTGGATACATGTCCGGGCCATGAAAGTCAAGCTCGCTTTCTATCAGGGTGTAATTGTTCGGCGGCATGTCATATCCGCACGGATAGTTATGTGTGACGGGAATGCCGACTATACCGCGTTCCTCAAACATCCTCTTCAAGCGCCGGAGCGCATTGAACATGTAATATTCCCTGTATTCCACCCAGTCGAGATAGTATGGCAGGTCGTCCCTGTCCCTGGCCGCGAACTCGCGTGCAGGCAGGACTTCATCAAACTTTGAATACCTTGATCGGTAAGCCTTGTTAAGCGCATCAATGCTCTTATATTTCTCTTCGAGAAACTCGTGATACAACTTGATTGCATCGGGATGATAATCATGGTCATAGGCCGATGTCCGGAACATGTTTGAGAACTCATTGTCCGTCTGGATCGTGATGACCGGCCCTTTTGGATACAAATTCTCCCTGATTATCGGACAAACCGCGTCATACCAGCCAGCGACCTCCTTGTAAAAAGCCTCGGCCGCATAGCTCGGGGCGGGAAACATCTTTGGCGGAACTGGAAGCCATACAGGGTCCCCGTCCACTGACCGGGACTGGCACGCCGGATCAGCCAACACCCGCCTCGGATAACCGAAATAGGTAATCTCAGCATTGATGTGCGGACCGGGACGCACGCTGACCCACAACCCGCGCTCCTTCACGAGCTTCAAAAACCTGTCAAGGTCCCTGTTCTTGCGATGGTCTCCGAAATCGAAGTTCCCCTTATCAAGCTCATGTACGCTCCAGGGAATATATGTCTCCACCACATCAAAGCCCATCCCCTTGACCAGGTCCAGAAGCGGGCCCCAATTCTCAACATCCAGGCGCCAGTAGTGAAGCGTGCCGCTTATCAAAGGAGTCAGGTTCCCGTCCAGTAAAAGACCTTTTGAAGTGACTTGAATACCCATGATCACCCCCTGTCTTGCTTGCACTTTTTATATCCCACGGCGCATGTAAAAGTCAATCATGCCGAAAGGGTCATAATGCCGCTGGAATGAGTCAGGCCGGCGTGGATGATGATTTTCAGGGATTGGATTCCAGTTCAGCCCTGATGTTCTGAAGCGCCAGCCTGAGCGCGCCATCAAGCTGGCTTACGGCATGAAGCGTGGTTACAAGTTGTTCCGATGAATAATCAGGTATCTGGTAGTAGAAAGAGTATTCAAGCAGGGTGTTGTTAATTCCTTTTCTGCGCAGTTTCACAATGAAGCCTGCGAAGGACTCTTCAAAGTAGATCAAGTGATGAATCAACCGGTTTTCCTTGCTCTCAACAATAAGGCTTCTGCCTGAAAGCTCGAACGGAGCATCCGGCATGGAGGTTACCCTGCATTGCTGGCCGACCTTGCTGACTACCTCTGCACCGGTGAAGGAATCAAAGTTCAGCATCTCAGAAGCGCGATTGAAATTTTTCAGCCTTGTTATATATTCATAAACTTCTGCCCGCGGCATTTCAATCTCTATCGCAGTCCTGTAGATTCTGGCGGTTGATGAAACTACTTTCCCCCGACAGGTCTCGGGGAACTCCTCTGGCAGGGGGAGTCCTTCAAGATCGGCTTTTACCCTGTCAAAGGAGTAATCTATTCGCTTCCCTGCCTGTCTTGCAATCATCTCGGGAGATAAAATACCGGACATAAAAGGTATATCAGGCAATTCGGTGTACATACGCAGATGCATTCTAACCCTGCCATCATCAAGGGTTTCCCTCCACCACTGCTGTCTGCTCCAGACACTCATTACCTGGAATATCTCTATCCGCTGAGCGAATTCCGAGCTGGTAAGCACCATGCGGCCCTTGAATGGAATGCCAGCTATCCTGGAAGAAAAGTGGATCCCGTCACCAGGAGTATCCAGCCGACCTGTATCTTCACCCTTCTCTTTAAATTTTATCCAATTAAATGCCCTGGCAACATTGTCGGTGTCTTGCAGGTGCCTGTAAACCACCTCCGCTTTTACCTCAAAATCCACCCAGGTCTGGTAACCTATTAATGGGATGTCCTCTTTTATCGTCTCGCCCGGTGATAGAATCTTCTTGAACTGGCTGGAACAGCCCGCGATAATTGCCGCCATAACCAGCAGGACAAGACCGAAAACAAGACCCCTTAAGAGATTATTGACTTGATTCAAATTCATAACCTGCCTGACATTTCAATCTTTGCGAGATGCCAAAAATCAATACAGCAAAGCATTCTCTTTCATCTCCTCGTCTACAGGGATATTAAACAAGGACGTCGTTTTCTGATTAATAACCGCCTGGCCGGAGATAACGCTGACTTTTTTGGAACACGGTGCCTGGCCGCTTAGTATCTCCTGGGCAATCTCTGCGGCCTTCTCTCCCACAAGCCTGTAATCCGGAGCATAAGCAAAAACGGCTCCTGATTTGACCAGCCTCGGCGAGCTTGCAACCACCGGGACACTGTTCTCAAAAGCGATCAGCAGAAAATAATTAAAAGCTTCCCTGCTCGAGAATTCAGGGTCGCTTACAGCCCAAACAGCATTTACCTGCGGTATCACCTCGCGCACTGTGGAGGGAAAATCTTTTATGCTCTCAACCGGCCTTGCCAAAAGCGTAATCCCGTGTTCTCTGGCCGCAGACTCCGCCTCTTTTATATAGCCTTGAGAGCGGCCCGGAGAATATATTACACCCAGGGTCTTCAAACCCGGCATAAACTCCTTGAATGACCTGAACTGATCCACAAGCGAGCTCTCATTGATTATGGCTACAGTGTTTCTCCGGGAGATATTCAACAGCGTGATTTCATCAACTCCGCAAAATATAACCGGGATGTCCGCACTAAATGTTAAAGATAGTTTGATCGCTCCATTACCCACTGCCACCAGCATCCGGGGACCTCGGTCCTTTATTTCTTGAACATCCTCCTTAGAGGCCTTATCCAGCGAAAGCTCCAATACCTGCCCTTCAAATTTTTCCCTGAAGCCAGCCGCAACACGATCGCTGATTTTATCCTCGCCCGACCTTAAAACAAGCACAAAGTCCTCATCCGCGTGAGCGGCCAGAGATGATCCCAGCACAAGAACAAGAGCCAGGATAAGCATCAGGTACCTGGACATGCCTTTCATCTTGATTATTAAAAATAGTATAGCCTGCTCGCTATGTCAATCTTTCTCCAAAATCGGGCCTGCGACATAAAAAGGGGGGGTTTTAGACGTTGGCGGCTTTTTGCTCCCAG
>CAZOMR010000110.1:1483-10703 GCA_964580655.1 uncultured bacterium | reverse complement strand
TTAACAAGCGGTTGATAGTGCTGGGCGCATCATTGGTATGCAAGGTGGACAGCACCAGATGCCCTGTGAGGGCCGCTTTTACCGCTATCTCCGCGGTCTCGAAATCCCGGATCTCGCCGACCATGATGATGTCCGGGTCCTGCCGGAGAAATGAGCGCAGGGCCGCGGCGAAATTGAGGCCTATCTCTTCGTGCATCTGCACCTGGTTGATTCCCATAAGGTTGTACTCCACAGGGTCCTCGGCTGTGGAGATGTTGCATTCGGCCTTGTTCAGATCGCTCAGCGCGGAATACAGCGTGGTGGTCTTCCCGCTTCCGGTAGGCCCGGTAACCAGGACCATGCCATATGGCCGATGTATAGCGTCCTGGAATTGCTTTATCTGGTCCTCTTCGTAGCCGAGCTTGGTCATGTCCAACTGCAAACTTGCCTTGTCAAGAAGACGCATGACCACCTTCTCGCCGAAGAGCGTGGGCAATACCGAGACACGGTAGTCCATCTCCTTGTCCTTGCCCAACTTGATCTTGATACGTCCGTCCTGTGGAAGCCTCCGTTCCGCTATGTCTAGCTGGGACATTATCTTTAAGCGCGAGACCATGGCGTTCTTCAATTTCATCGGCGGCTTCATGATCTCGTAGAGCACGCCGTCAATCCGGTAGCGTACACGGAAGGACTTCTCATAGGGCTCCACGTGAATATCGCTTGCGTTCTTCTTTATCGCATCAGTGAGTATCAGGTTCACCAGCTTGACCACAGGCGCATCCTCGCTCGCCTTCTCCAGATCAGTGATGTTGACATCCTCATCTTCCTCTATCATGGATATATCAAGGTCCTCCATGTCCCCGATCACATCCTCCAGGTCTGTTGAGGTATCGTAGTAGCGCTCTACCGCATCCTTGATAGCGTTTTCAGGTGCGACCACCACCTCGACATTGTATCCTGTCAAAAACTTGATGTCGTCCTGGGCAAAGATATTGCTTGGATCGGCCATTGCCATGATAAGAGTGGCTCCCGCCCGGTTGATCGGAATCACTGTATGCTTGCGCGCTACTTCCTCCGGGATGAGCTGGATTACCGCCGGGTCTATCTCGAATTCTGAAAGATTAATACTGGGAACCCCGTATTGCTTGCTTAAAAAGTCGGTGAGGTCCTCCTCCTTGATGAGTCCAAGCCGGGTAAGATTCGCTCCAAGCCGACCGCCCTTCCTCTTTTGCTCCTCCAGGGCCTTCTGGAGATCAGCGGGGGTAATCAAATTATCCCGCACAAGAAGTTCACCAAGCTTCTCTGCCATTTACCTACTCCTCTTAGGACATTTATTCAATTTTATCTACTTATAATTTATTAGGAAAAAGTTATTTTGTCAAGAAAAAACACTCAGCGCGAAAATTCTCTCCCTGGAAGGATAGAAAGCCTCCCTTGATTATAAGATGCCATGAACAGGTTTAAAGATTCAGAACATTCTGCCAGTCACCTGACGCGTTCCCTTTGCTTGACAGGTAATGGCCTATCGGCTAGATTGAGAAAGAAAATCAGGGATTTATTCAGGGGCTGGGTCTATGACCCGGTGATCTTTCAAGGCAAAGGGCCCCTCAGTGATGTTATGGAGGATAAGATGAAGAGGAATAGAATGGGATGCATACACTATCTGGTTTTAGCTGTATTGATCATGGTGTCAGCCTGCGCTCAGGCACCGCATCTTCGCCCCGGGTATCGCACATTAGAGGAAAGGGTGATTGACTATCATGATGCATTTAGATGGCGGGATTATGAGGCCGCTATCTTGTTTATTCAGCCGGAGGAGCGAGAGGGGTTCAGGGAATATACAGAGGCGATAGAGGACAATCTCTCGGTGGAGGATTATAAGATCGAGAAGGTTTTCCGAGAGGGGAAAGAGTTTGAGGCCATGGTTACAATCAAGCGGAGCTATACCATCTTGCCCTCGGTGACTCTAAAGGAGGATGAGATCGAGCAACACTGGGTATTCCTGGACAGGGCATGGTATCTGGCGGGGCCGCCGTTCTAAGATGAAGATGGCCGGTGCGGGCAAGATACTGATCGTGGCCGGGGAGGCCTCGGCTGATCTTCACGGAGCGGCCCTGGTAGAACACCTGCAAAGGCTCAGGCCCGGGATAGAGGTATATGGGGTGGGCGGCAAGGAGCTTGTGCGGGTCGGAGCGCATATCCTTCATGAATTCTCAGAGGCAGGTGTAGTCGGGATAGGCGAGATAATTCCCCGATTAAGCGAGTTCTATCGAGTTCACAAGCAACTTGTTAAAGGCATAAAGCAGGAGAAACCCGACCTGGTTCTACTGCTTGACCTTCCGGACTTCAATCTCTATCTGGCCAAAAAGATCAAGGCCCAGAACCCCTGTCAGCCGATCCTCTATTATATCAGTCCCCAGGTTTGG
This sequence comes from uncultured bacterium, assembly GCA_964580655.1. Lineage (GTDB taxonomy): Bacteria > RBG-13-61-14 > RBG-13-61-14 > RBG-13-61-14 > CAZOMR01 > CAZOMR01. Next base: position 8,298 of record CAZOMR010000110.1, on the reverse strand, counting down.
GCCTGGCGGCGAGGCAGGGTGAAGCTCATCAAGCGAAGAATTGACAAGATGCTCGTGATCTTTCCCTTTGAGGAGAAATTCTATAAAGGGGAGGGCGTGTCCGTGGAGTTCGTGGGACATCCGCTGTCCGACCGGGTCCGGGCATCAGCCTCCTTGGAGGAACTCCGCCGGGGGTTTGACCTTGATGATGCAACCAGGGTGATCGCGCTCCTGCCAGGCAGTCGCCCGGAAGAGAATAAGCTTTATATCCCTGCCATGACAGGCGCACTGGCCATGCTTCTCGAATATGATCCAGGGATAAGGTTTCTAGTGGCAGTGGCCCCCACAGTCTCGGCTGATAAAATCCAGGCTGGCTTCATGAGATTTGCCGACAAGGTGCGTCTTATCCAGGCCGCGACCTATGATGTGCTCGCGGCTTCGGACCTGGCAGTAGTCGCATCCGGCACAGCCACGCTTGAGACTGCACTGCTCGGTATTCCAATGATCATCCTGGTGCGGACATCAATGTTTAACTATATCCTGGCGAGGCCGCTGGTCAAGGTGAATCGCTACGGTCTTCCCAATCTCATCGCCGGAGATGACATCGTCCCGGAATTGGTGATGAGAAAGGCGAACCCCGATAACATCTTCCATGAGGCGAAAGGTATATTGGAAGATCAACTGCGATACCAGCAGATGAAGAAAGATCTGGGAAAAGTGCGGGATGCGGTGAGCATGCCAGATACCTCACGAAAGGCCGCAGAGGCTGTCATAAGTTTTCTGGATGAGAACAAGGGGTCCGAAGAATCTGGAGGATAGAAGATGAGCAAGGTTTTGACCGAAAAAGAGGGGCACATCTTTATCATTACCATTAACAGGCCGGATCAGAGGAACTGCGTGGATGGCGAGACAGCGGGCCTGCTGGAGGATGCCTGGAAAAGGTTTCGCGATGACCATGACCTTTATGTGGCCATCATCACGGGCGCAGGCGATCTGGCCTTTTGCTCCGGTGCGGACCTGAAGAATCTCGCTTCACTCGGACCCGGGCTCAAGGCAACCCGCGAGCAGAAGCGACGGTTCATAACACACGGGCCCGGATACATGGGCTACACCCGGCAGGTGGACATCTACAAGCCCATCCTGGCCGCCATAAACGGCGATGCCCTGGCTGGGGGCCTCGAGGTATCCTGCCTTGCCGACATCCGGATCGCGGCTCAGCACTCCCGCTTCGCCGTGGCCAATCGCAGATGGAATGTTCCACTGATAGACGGGGGAACACAGCGCCTGCCGAGAATCCTGGGAATGGGGCGGGCCATGGAGTTGATTATTACCGGAAGATTTATTGACGCCCAGGAAGCCCTTCGTATAGGGCTTGTCAACGAAGTGGTGCCAAGGGGAGAAGCGCTTGAGCGGGCAAAAGAGCTTGGGGCAGGAATATGCGAGCTTCCCCAGGGGGCCATCCGCACGGACAAGCAGGCCGCGCTCATGGGCTTTGGAAGGCCGCTTGAAGAAGGACTTCGCATCGAGGCCGAGGTCGGACAGACAACCCTGGAGAGCTTTGACACACTGGAAGGCGCAAGCGCATTCGCCCAAAAGCGAAAGCCAAAATTCAAGCAGGATGAATGATCAGCTTAGTTGAACGATCACTTTACGGCCGCGCTTTTTTCAATCTTCACAGGCGGAAGGTTTGCGAGGTTAATGTGTTCGGAGGCGGAGAGTATTTCAATACCTACCAGTTTGCCTTTCTCATCCAGGTCCATGGTTATATCTTCACTCACGGGCTTGCTCAAAACCCGGCGGGCTTTCCCGAACTTGATATAAAGCAGATCATAGCTTGAGTCGTAGCTCACTTTCATTTTTTCGCCCCCATTTACCGTAAAAAGCTTTAACAGTAATAACTACTAATTCCTCACTCTCCTCAATGTATATCACTTGAACCTTCTTTTGAGGATATTCTTTGTCTACCCATCTTTTATTAGAGATGGTTTCATAACCCAGATAGTAGGGGCGTGATTCCCCGAGGAATCTTGCGGCTTTTTATGGTGGGATGGGGTTGAATGTGGAGGCTCTCATAAGGAGCCTTGACAAGTGTCTTAAGAATTGACCACATTGAATTAACCGGAGATAGCGAGCCAGATGCCCATCATTGCGAAGGCGGCCCAGGCGGTTTTGCGAAACCTCTCAGGAGAGACCCTCCGTGCCATCCATAGTCCGAGCAGGGTTGCAAGGATCACAAAGGGGAACACATAAAGCGAGCTCTGAATTACTGCTTCAGTGAAGAGGCCTTTATAAAAGATAATCGGAATCCTTACTACTGTCACACTGAAAAAAAGGAACTGGAGTGTGGCCTTGAGCTGGTCCGGCGAAAGCGGATGCCGGTAAACATAGGCGACCAACGGGGGCCCGCCGGTATTGAATGCTCCGGAGAGTGTGCCGAAGGCGAGTCCGGAGGGAATGCTCCAGTACCGTGAAACATGGCCTTGCCGCGGGTCCAGCCACGACCAGAGGGCAAAGAGGATTATAGTGATTCCAAGAACCCGGCGCATGATCTGCGGGTCTATCGAGATCACAAGCTCCACTCCAGCCACCAGTCCGATTAATCCAAAAAATACCAGCGGGCCTATCAGGCGCCACTGAATCCGGCGCCACAAAGGCATTAGAATGCTCAACTCCACAAGAAGGACCATGAGGTTAACAAACGCGGTGGCAAACAGGACATCCCTGCTCAAGGTAAGAAGGCCCATGGACACGATGCCGAAGCCGAAGCCAAGAAACCCGTTAATCCATGCCGCCGCTACCGCGACCAACAACACAATCAAGATTAACTGCCAGTTCAAATTCTCTTTATCCTCTTACTGGATTATACACGATCAGCCCTGCCTTGCGAAAATCAGCGTGCATGATAGACTGTTATTAAAGGGGGGGCCGGATGAAAACGAGACCGGGAGCATGGGCAGTGGCCCTGGTTTTATTCTTTTCATTTATCCTGGTTTTTTTTCTTAGCAAGAGGGTTTACCCGGGATCAGGGAGAGCGGATAAAAAGGGGTCTCTCCAAAAGGGAAAGCTCTCTATCAGGGGGTATCCCCGTGGGGCCTGGCGGGAGAGTTTTCCCGGGAAGATCGAGGGTTTGCACCTTGCCCGCAGGAGCGGTGATGTTCTTGTTCATACTCATAAGCGGGTGTGGTATTACGATGCAGACGGGAAGCTTCTCTGGAAGCAGGGTGGTGGCCGTGGCTGGAGTTATATTACCGGGGCTGGTGTGTCCGATGATGGCCAGCGCATTCTTTTCCAGGTGAACCTTGAGCCAAAGGTTGCTACCACCCTGCTTGATCTGGACATTTATTACCTTGACCGGGAGGGCCACCTGTTATGGGTCAAGGACAACCCGTATCGGTATAACTCAAGCCAGCTCAGTCCGAGCGGCCGTTACATCATGTTCGGTGATCCCCTGGAGAAGCTCCTCAAGGTTCACGATCAGAACCTTAATCCGCTCTGGCAAAAGGACCTTTATCTCTGGTATATCTCGTTTGACCCGAAGGAGCATTTTCTCTTTGATGCAGTGGAGGGTCTACTCTTTAATCTGGAGGGGAGGCAGGTCTGGGATGTCGGAGGTCTCTCCCGGATACTGAGCGTTTCCGATGATGCAGAGGTGATCCTTACTCAGAGGTTTCTGGGGCGCAAGAGCACAGATGAAATGTATCTCGTGGCCCGGACCGCGCTCAAGAAGGTCGTTTTTCCCGGTCTTGGGGGATGCGTCTCGCCGGACGGCTCTCTGCTTGCGCTTGTCAGTCCGGACGGTCTGCTCAAGGTATATCGGACCCAGGAGGTGCTGACCGCGAATATAGAGGAACTCCCGCCACTCTTTAAATGTTCTTTTCTCAGACCTCACCTCTTGAAATTCTCACGCGATAATGAAAGTCTCCTGATTTTTGGAAAAGAGAATCAATTCCAGGCCAGACTCATGCTGGTCGGGCTTTCCGAGAACAAGGTGCTCTGGAAAGAGAGCCTGGATGAATCTATCAAAACAGTGTTTCCTACCGAGGACAACCGCCTTATTCTCATCAAGCGTGATCCGACTACGATTGATATGCTTTTAGCGTATTGAGTGTTCGGGGGCACTTTCCTCATTATTCCTCAGGGTCTTGATATAATTCGAGAATCTGATAGCACCTCTCAAGCTTTTCATCCAGGGCACTGGGAAAATCGGGATCAAAGGGCCTGCCAATGGAAAAGAACCCGTTAAACATCTCAAACTCTTTATTGAGATCCTTGAGCGCAAGCCACAATAATACCTGTGGATGGTCCGGCGGAAGTTTCAGGCCGACCGGGGAATGAGTTTTTATCCGGAAAAGGATTGTAGGCGCCACATCAGAATTGAACTTCTTCCATTCAGCCCAATGACGATTGAACTCTTCGTCCCCAGCCCTCTTCAAGGGGACCATAGGTTCAGCCTTCTTTTCCACGGCCTTTTTAGTGCCCTTGATGAAAAAATATAGCTGAATCAACTCCCTTTTTGATTTCGGCTTGGGCTTCGGCTTTGGTCGCGGGGCCTGCTTGGGTTTGGGTGCAACCGCAGGAATAACCGCATGAGGGTCCCGGGGTGGAGAGCTTACATCATCGCAGGAGAGCAGAAAAAACACACTCAGGGCTAACCCCCCTGTCAAGAGTATGGCTGATCTAATCATAACCTTTCCTCCTTTATCGCTCGTAATCAACCCTGACCAGAAACAGGCCCTTTGCCGGTGCAGTGGCACCTGCCAGCCTGCGATCCCTGGCCTCAATGATCCCTGAGACCTGCTTCGGCTGGAGCTTTCCCTGTCCAATAGACACCAGGGTGCCGACCATGGTTCTGACCATCTGCTTGAGAAAACCAGATCCGTCAATCTCGATCCTGATGGCGCTGTTCCCTGTGGCGCGGATGTCCACATTATAGATTTCTCTAATCGGGCTTGAGGCATCGCAGGATGATGCCCGGAAAGAGGAGAAGTCATGTATACCGGTAAAAAAGTTCCCCGCATCCCGCATGGCTTCAATGTCAAGATTCACCGGCAGATACCACGAATAGGCATAGTCGAAAGCCGATCGGGGCCCCCGATTGTGGATAATATACCGATAAAGCTTGCCTCTTGCCCCATGCCGGGAATTGAATTCCTCATCCAATTCCTCTACTCCCATGACCGCCACATCCCGGGGCAGGATAGCGTTGAGCGCTCGATGAAACACCTCCGGAGGATGTTCGGAGGAGGTATGAAAGTTCGCCACCTGTCCCAGCGCATGCACCCCGGCATCCGTGCGGCTGGCTCCGGTCACCCGGCAGGCATCCCCGGTCAAGCGGAAAAGAGCGGCCTCTATCACTGCCTGGACAGTGCGGACATCCGGCTGAATCTGCCAGCCGGCAAACCGTGTGCCATCGTATTCAAGAAGGAGCTTGAGATTACGCATGGTCAAAAGCCACAAAGAAGGAGAGTCAACTCAGAACTCGAGAACCAAGCCTGCGGAATAGCTCTGGTTAGAGAAATCCAGGCCCTCGTCTCCCTTGCCTATTACTGCCATCTCATAATTGAATTTCAGAAAAACATTCTTCACGCCAAATTCCCTCTCTATACTGCCAGCAGACCTAGGGTCCAGCCGATCGAGTAGAAGGGCAAGAGAAGCCCCGGCATGATAGCCACCCTTCCCTCCATCTACATCATCGCCGAATTCCCGACTTTCCGAGTAATAATAATAGTCAAGCCCCGCGCTTAATGATGGAACGAGAATCTGCTCATCAAGGAAATCAAAACGATAGGTCATGCTGAACTGAAGTGGCCAGGCAGTCAAGCTGAATGACTCCCCTGACTCCTCTCCTGTAATCTCCCCGATAGCATAACCCTTCTCATAAATGCTCATCACCTGTCCGCTGAGCTCAAGCCTCCGATCAGGGTAAGGGTAAAACCCGATGCCCAGACCCACACCTGGAAAAGAATCCTTGTCAAGAACATCCTTGAAAATATCATCATTGAAATACACGAAATTGTAGGATAGCTCAAAAGTAAGCCATGACCGAGTATCTTTATCTTCGGCCGGCCTTGCCAGCGGCGAAATCCCGAAGGACCTGCATGGCAAGCAAAGCAAAACAACCAGAACCGAACCTGCCGCGATCTTCCTCATGATTTTTTCATCCTGAGCAAAAGACGGAGCATACCCGCGAAAAGAATGGGCAGAATCAAGAGCCAGATAAAGGAAAGGGCTCCTTCCGAGGGTCCAAGACTCTCAAAGCAGTCGAATCCGCCTTCCTCTCCAGCAAGGTCGGTCAGAGTCCCAACCGGCTGAACCACTGCGCTCTTTCTGGCCGAGATGGAGATATGGCCGGGAGTTTTATCCGCAGTGATTATCTGCACATAATAGCGCTTCCCGTTTTCAAGTCCGGTAATCACCTTTTCGTATTTCTTCTTCGGCTCAGGGCCCGAGATTCTGAACGGAGATCCCGGGTTGCCCATTTTCCCGGTATCATCTATTTTTTCATACTCGTTCTCAGGCACAGAGCCGTTTGTCCCGTAATATATCTCGTAGTAATCCAGGTCAGGAAGGTCATGTGCGCGAAAGCTGATGATTAACTTCTCGTCTCCGAAATCCAGGTCAAAATCAAGCGCCGGCGGAGGCAGGTCAACTTGCACTTCAATAGCATTCCGGCCTGTGCGGCCATCGGCATCGGTAACCTCCACAGCCAGGATGTTCCGGCCCTCCTTCAGTTTATAAGTGGAAATATTCACGCTCGCCGGGCTTCCCGAAAGGTTTCCGCTCTCAAGCTCGGTCCCGCCTTCCTTGAAGCCCTCTACCCTACGGATGGTATAGCT
>CAZOMR010000110.1:0-1383 GCA_964580655.1 uncultured bacterium | reverse complement strand
CACATCACTCACCCACGGGTTGGCCGTGACAATAAACACGGTATCACTGCCCTGCATTGAAGAATAAATATATCCATCCACTGTGCTTGACTGGGCAAGACCTGTTACCGTATCCGAGAAATCAATACTCACGGTGTCTCCCGTGAAAAGCGAATCACCATCCAGGGAAGCACCAAGCAACTTGTGATTTCCCGTCGCCCATATAAGAGAATTCTGCTCATGACTGAAACTAGAATACAGAACCTTTTCCGGGGAGATGGTTATTCCCAAAAAATCCGTTTTTAGAATATTTGTAATGATTGAAGCATCAAAATGTAAAAGTTGATTGGTTGTTCTATCGCCAATAGCTAGCCGGGCACCTGTCGGGTCAGCCGCAATGCCTTGCAAGGTGTCGGTGCCGTAGTCATTGATGTCATTGTAGATGGCGATCTGGCTTGAAAGGCATTGGAAGGCGAAAATCTGGTTCAGACCTCCTATGTTCATGAACTTTGCAAAGACCACATCCCTTCCAGCGGCCAGTTCAAGATCGGAACCTCCTGTGATAGGAGGGATTATGTCTTGAAGAATAACTTCTGTTTCTTGAATCATAAACCAGTGAAGATCACCTGCTGTTTCATCTACCACGAACACGCAGTCAACATTCGTGTCGTTTTGCTGGGGGATCACTGCTATATCTCCGAGGGTATTGCTGTCCGAAACCGTGAATCCCCATTCAGTGACAGGGGAAAGGTCTGCGTTAAAATCCAGGTCCGAAAGACCGGAGATGTCAAACTGGCTCACGATGCCGTCGGTGCGGGAGATATAAATGTATTTTCCTGTCGGAGAAACCGCCATATCTACAGGCTCTTCGCCTATCGTATTGCTGTCCAGCGGGTTCACCACTCTCCAGTTCCAGGTGTCAATGATCACCAGGCGATCATTGTCCTTCTCCGCGGCAAACACGAACCGGTCATCAAGACTCACAGCAAGAGCCGCTGGCTGGCCCTGCACATCTATTTCATCCTTTGTCTCAAAGTCGCCGACCTCGGCTCTGACCCAGAATGCGGATAAAAGAACTAAGCCAGAGACAAGCATCATCAATTTGGGTCTTAAAAGCATTTTTTGCCTTTCCATTTCAGGAACTCAATCAATCCCTATTATATCGGATACGACCGAACCCCGCAACAGCCTCCAAACTCTGAGATCTGTTACCATGAAAGCGGGCTGTCCTCCAGAGACGGTTTGAGGTATAACCGTCTAACCAAGGGGTTGCATAGCATAGCCCCAAAAAATTTATTTAAAGGAGGTGCAGCACAATGACAATGTACATCGGATTGGACGTACATGCAAGGAACACGGTTTATGTGGTGCAGGATTCTGAAGGAAGGAAGGACATTCCCCGAA
>CAZOMR010000109.1:0-10807 GCA_964580655.1 uncultured bacterium | reverse complement strand
CTCAAGAGGAGCCGTATATTTCACGGATAGTCACCATTTATGTCGCACACCCGCTTGTCTGTGGCTTCTTCCTGTTTAACTGTGGCCGCGGGGTCTATCTCCGAACTCTTGAGCCCTGTTTCAATGTGCCTGAAAAAGCGGCGGTGCGCAGAGAGCATGACAAGGCATGCGCCTGTGGGACAGAAGAACCTGCACCAGAACCTGCGGACGAATAGGCTTAAGAACAATACGAGGATGATCAAGAGCCAGGGCGCGATGGACCTGGTAATGGCAAAGAGGTGAGAGAAGGGTTCGATCTCGGAGAAGGCTTTGATCCCTATGCCGAAGAATCCGAGCACGCAAGCGAATAGCACCAGGTATCGCATCTCCCTTGCCACGCGCAATAGTCTGGTTGATACCTGCCAGTGCCATGCTTTTGGCGAGACGCGATATAAGAGATCCTGGATTGCGCCGAATGGGCAGACATATCCGCAGTAAACAGGACCGGTAAAGATGGTGGTTGCTAGAACAAATATACCGAGTATAAGAAGGCCCGGGTTAGATGTTCCCGGCCACTTTAGCGAGGCTAATTGAAAAACATGGACAAGTGAGAACGGGGTATTGAGGTAAAAGCCTATTGTGAGGATGCTGAAGACATACACCGCTTCCCTGCGCCATGAAGGAAAACGAAAATACCGGGCGCAAAGCCCCAGGGCCAGGGCCAGAACGAGGATGAGGAATTCTGGCCGGGCGAGCGCACCCCTCAAGGAGGGCGTAGGAGGAGCCTCCAACTCAAGGCCGTAAAGGTCCCGGCCGGCTGAAAGCGCGGCGGCCCGGATGTCTGCTATTATTGCCTCCGAGGTAATGGTGGCGCCGGTGACTGCGTCAATATCTTCGAGCCCGTCCTTGATGTTCCTTTTCAGGATGTTATCCAGGAACTGGGAATCCTGGATGATTTTCATGTAGTAAGGTGTTTCACGGTGGCTTATAATCTTTGCGCCGCATATCATTCCTGTCTCATCCAGACAGATGAGTGTATTTATCTCGTCCACGAAGCCCTTGAACCTGGGCTCGATCTGTGCGGTTTGAAGGGCCGCGGCTCGGCGGGAAATCTTCTCTTGTTCTCCAGATTCATCGGATGTGATGAGTCCTGGATAATGAGGAATCGGCTTTTCCCGGAAAGCAGTGAGGTCCGTATCAGGCAAGACCTCGATTAATTCTGAGCTTAAGGGCCGGAGCCGGAGTCCGGTTTTTTTTGCCTGCCAGTCAGCACGCACGATCAAGGCAAGCCCTGCAAAAAGGAGCAAAAGCTTGATATAAAACCAGACCTGTTTCACTTTTTTTGGCCTCAAAGCAGGTTCACCGGATCGCGGTCAAGATCAAATTTCACCCTTTTCGCAACCGGTCGGCTGGATACCTCTTTATACACCTCGGAGCAATACTGGCCGATCATTGCCGCGGAAGGGGCTTGCACAAGCATCTGCCAGCGGGTGCGGCCCCTGAGACGGGTAAGCGGGGCCGGGGCAGGTCCGAGAATCCTCAAGCCATCGCGGTAATTCTTTCGCCGGGAAATCTTGCGTGCTATCTTCGCGAGCTCGCCTGCGGCCTCGGCTGCGCTTTTTGGGCTATGTGCCGAGAAGCGAAAGTTTGCCAGCCTGCCCCAGGGCGGGTATCCGAGAGCCTTCCGGAGCTCCAGCTCTTTCTTGAAGAACGATGAGTAGTCATGCTCAAGCGCACAGCGGATGCTGTAATGATCTGGGTTGAATGTCTGGATGATCACCCTGCCGGGATGCTCGCCCCGTCCGGCCCTTCCAGCCACCTGTGTTATAAGCTGGAAGGTGCGTTCGCTTGAACGGAAGTCAGGGATGTTGAGAGACAGGTCTGCAAGGAGCACTCCAACCAGGGTGACACCCGGGAGGTCGTGTCCCTTGGCCACCATCTGTGTGCCGACCAGGACATCAATCTCCCGGCGCTCAAGCATACTCATGATCTTGAAATAAGCGCCGCGGCCCTGCATGGTGTCCCGGTCCATGCGCGCGATGCGGGCATGTGGCAAGAGCTGATTCAACTCCTGTTCAACCCGCTCTGTGCCGAGTCCGAAATTAACCATCCTCACGCCCAGGCACTGCGGGCAGACCTCCGGGGTCGCGACACGATAGCCGCAGTAATGACAGAGTAGATACGATCCCGCAGTTGGTTCTCCATAAGTCCGGTCTATCCGTGAGACGGTCTTCTTCTCGTGCCAGGTCAATGAGACGGAGCAGTTGGGACACACAAAACGCTGGCCGCAGTCAAGGCAGACGAAAAATGAAGCAAAGCCTCGGTGGTTGAGAAAGAGTAGAGATTGATGCCCGGCACGGACATTTTCTAAAAGCGCGTCCCGCAGGGGATGCGAGAATATCTCTTTTTTCCACACCCTGTCTGTGTCCTTGAGGTGGAGTTCCTTCGCGGCCCCTGGCAGGTCTGCACTACTGAAACGCTCACGAAGGTCTACGAGCTCAACCTCTGGCAATGGCCGGCGGTCAATGCGCGTGTTGAGAAAGAGCCGGCTGTATTTTCCGGTTTCAGCATTAAAGGCTGATTCTAGTGAAGGTGTTGCCGAGCCGAGAAGCACAAGACATCGCTCCTTCTGGCCTCGTGAAATAGCGAGGTCGCGCGCCTGATAAGGGAATCGGTCTTCCTGCTTATAAGCGGATTCGTGCTCCTCGTCCACCACGATCACTCCCAGGTTATCCAGGGGTGCGAACACTGCTGACCGGGCGCCTATTACTATCCGGGCTTTGCCAGCCTGGATTTTGTGCCACTGGTCAAAGCGCTCGCCGGGTGAGAGGGCTGAGTGAAGCACTGCCATATCGGAAGACGAAAAGCGTGATTCAAAACGGCTGACGAGTTGCGGGGTCAGGGAGATCTCGGGAACCAGCACCAAAGCTCTTTTTCCTTTTTTGAGCGCTGACTGGATGAGTCGGATATAGACCTCGGTTTTGCCGCTTCCGGTAACGCCTTGCAGGAGGTAAGTGGCAAAGCTCTTACGAGAGAGTGCGGCCTTGAGTTCGGTGAGGGCTTTCTGCTGTTCCGGGGAAAGCCGCCTGGGGGGCGGTTCGACCGCAAGCGGGATGGAAAAAGGCTCGCGCTCAATGCGCTCTTTGCGGATTTCCGCAAGCCCTTGCGAGCAAAGGCGGCGAGCCACGGCTCGCGGGTTCTTGAAGCGCCCATGGAGGTCGCCCAGTGCAACAGGGCTTTTGTCTCTAAGCAAATTCACCAGCCGGGCCTGCTCGGGAGCGCGCGTCTTGAGCCTTTGTTCAAGGGAAGGGCTGATCTCTTTTATCAAAAAAAGGTAATCTTCGTAGCGCTCGCGCACCCTTGCTCCTTTAAACCTTTCACTCTTCTCCAGATAACCCTTTTTCAGGAGTTCCTTAACCCGGGAGCTTTGTTCCTTGACCCCGGTAAAATGCTCAAGCCGATCCACAGGGACATCCTCAAGATCAGCGAAGGTTTCAAGCAGGCCCTTTAATTCTTGCTTGAAACCTTCCTCCTCCAGGGCCTGTTTTCCCGTCAATGTGATCCGGAAAGATTTTCTGGAACCAGGGTTGATTCCGGGAGGAAGCGCAGACTTGAGCACCACTCCGATGGGGGTGAAATAATATCGGCTGACCCATGTTAGAAATTCAAGTGTCCGGTCGCCGAATAGTGGTTCGGGGTCGAGAATTTCCGAGATGTCCTTGAGCCTGGGTTCCGGCACCTGGCTTTCCCTCGGAAAGCCAATGATGTATCCGATTATCTTTTTTTGCCCGAATGGCACGATGACTCGCTTGCCCGGTGCGGCATGAGTGCGAAGGCGGGAGGGAATGCGGTAGTGAAAGGTCTGAAACAGAGGCAGGCTCACTGCCACTTCAGCAAGTTGCGGGCAAGCTCTGCTGGATGGCATAAGGCGTCTAGCTTTTCTTCAGGTATGCTTTCAGATAGGCTTCCACCATCTTCTGAATAGTGCTTCGAGCCGCATCATCCAACTCATCAAATTGAACGCCCATTCCAGCGGGTTTTCCCTGCTCTGCATCCTGGGGCCGAACCACTGTTCCCCATACCTCCAGCACAACAGAATCCTCTGCCAGAAAGAACTGCATGATTAACCTTGTGCTCTTTGCGAATGGCTTGGGCCAGCGGATGAACACGCCTCCCCAGCTTATGTCTTCCAACTCAGCCACCTCGTAATCCATGTCAATCTCGGCGACACGGAATTTCACCGGCACTGGCAGGGGTACACGTAGATGTTGCCTGGTTCGCAATTTCTGCTCCTTGAGGTTACAAAATAATTATAGTAAGCGAATGAAAGGAAGTCAATTCAGGTGTTCGGCCGGGAAAATACGGCTGGGACTGGACGTTCCCCAAAATTTTGGGTTACGAGTAGGCTTGTCCGAGTAGAGAGGAAATCTCTACGGTCCCGATGGGCATTAAGGAGTGGCCACAGACCACGGCGAGGGAAGCGAACGAGGAGAGAGTAACGAAAAATCAACGACCAAGGTAATTGTCAAAAAGCACATGGCTAGACATTTTGTCAAGGTTCGCAGACCACCTTCGGTGGCGGCCGAAAGGCCGACCTTGACAAAATGACGCCATGTGCATAATAAAAATTTTTCGTCTTTGGTCGTTGATTTTTCATAATCCTTTTTTACGGATCGCTCGCCAGCACAAGTTTTTCGACCATCCGCAAGATTAATCCTTCGTAGTAGTCCTGCTACGAAGAATGGACCATCCTGATTCCATTTGTGGGAATAAAAAAGCCCTCAACGTTATTAGACTTAGAGAAAATCAGGGTGATTTTCGGGGAATGTCATGGGCTGGTTAACCTTGACAGAATTGATTTTTTATGCTTAATTTTAAGCAGGTTTCAAAAGGGCGAGGATGGAGCATTATATTATTATCGGGGTAAAGCTTAATGATCGGTTGCAGGAGCAACTTGACAAATGCCTTCCTGCACATTATTCCTATTTCAAGGAAGACAATCCTGAATTTCTTCAGACCGTCACTGTCAACGGCGAGAGAATTCTGGGTAAGCGCTTGAAACCGGGGACTCCGGTGGGGATGCTGAATGATTATGTGGCCAACATCCGGAGTATTCTCCAGAAGATCTGTCCTGAATACCGGCTGAGTGAATCCGAGGTCAAAATTTACGCGCAGACGCTGATAGGTTAAGTGTGATGAAAAAGATCTTCATCTCCCAGGAAGTGCTGGACTCATTGTTCAGTGAGGGCAAGGCCAGCCTTGATAAGGACCTGCTGACCATGCACGGAAAGGATAACGAGGTATTCCAGTTGATTCCGGCTTATAAATTCCTCTATGTCGCTGACGGGAGTGTGGACCCTTATAGTCTGGTGGGAAAGATTTTTACCAGGGAACAGCTTAAAAAAAGCAGTATGGATGTCTACATGGATTCGGTTCTCTATCACGACAAGGCCTATCAGGTGGAATCCGGATACATAGGTCTTCCACAATCACCGGCTGCGGAAAGGGAGGCTGGGAAGATGGAGCAGGTCTCGGACGAGGATTTGCTCGGCGACTATCTGCTCAAGGTTCTCTGAATTCTAAAAGCCGGATTCTTCCACTCCTCGATCTCGAAAGGAAAATCAGCCTGGAGATAAATCATGCACCATTTTGAATATATAAACGGAGTGCTTCATGCCGAGGATGTGGCGCTTGAGAAGATAGCGGAAAAAGTGGGCACCCCTGCCTATGTTTACAGCCATGCCACGCTGACCCGGCATTTCCATATCTTTGACGATCCCCTTTCGGAAATAGATCACCTGACCTGCTTTTCGGTCAAGGCCTGCAGTAATCTTGCGATCCTTGGACTCTTCGCGCAGATGGGCTCAGGCTTTGATGTTGTAAGCGGGGGAGAACTCTTTCGTGCCAGGCGAGCCGGAGCCAATGCGGCCCGGATAGTTTTTTCCGGTGTGGGAAAAAGCGAGTCTGAGATCAGGTATGCCCTGACTGAGGGCATCTTGTTCTTCAATGTGGAGAGCCAGCAGGAGCTTGAACTCATCAACCGTGTAGCAGGCGAGACGGGAAAAAAAGCCCGGATAGCCGTGCGGGTCAACCCGGATGTGGACCCGATCACCCATCCCTATGTGGCGACCGGTCTTAAACAGCATAAATTCGGGATTGACATCAACGAGGCGCTCTCTCTATACCAGCATATCAAGACCCTTGATCATATCGAGGCCGTGGGCGTGGACTGCCACCTTGGCTCCCAGCTCACCCGCACCGCACCCTTTGTAGAGGCGTTGACCAAACTGGTGGAGCTGGTCGCGCAACTCAAGGAATCCGGGTTTGATATTCAATACCTGGACATGGGCGGGGGGCTTGGAATTACCTACTACCGCGAGGAGCCGCCCTTGCCGCATGAATATGCGCGGGAGATCATCCTGATCGCAAAGGACCTTGACTGCACCCTGATCTTCGAGCCGGGACGCGTCATAGCCGGCAATGCCGGGATTCTCTTGACCAGGGTGCTTTACATCAAGGAGACAGGTGATAAGAGGTTCGTCATTGTTGATGCCGGGATGAACGACCTGATCCGGCCAAGCCTTTACGGCGCCTATCACGAGATACTTCCCGCGGAGTATAAGAAATTGGAGCCGTACACGGTAGCTGATGTGGTGGGCCCGCTGTGCGAATCCGGAGATTTCCTGGCTAAAGGCCGGAACATGCCGCAGGTCGCTCCCGGAGAACTACTTGCAATAATGAGCGCGGGCGCATACGGATTCAGCATGGCCAGTCATTACAACTCCCGGCCCCTGCCAGCCGAGGTCATGGTTCGCGACAAGGAATTCTTTGTCATCCGGGAGCGCGAGACCTATGAAGACCTGGTCCGCCCGGAAAGAATCCCTGATTTTCTCGCAACCTATTAGGTGAAAGGAACTGAAGATGCCTCTTTCATTCTGGAAGATGCAAGGGCTCGGCAATGACTTCATCGTCCTTGATTCCCGGAAGACCCGGTTCGTTCCCCGTTCCAGGCAGGTGCAGACCTGGTGCGACCGTCACTTCGGGATCGGCGCAGACGGGATACTGGTTCTGCTTACATCCAGACGCGCTGACTTCCGCATGCGCATCTTTAACCCTGATGGCTCCGAGGCAGAGATGTGCGGCAACGGCATCATCTGTCTGGCCCGCTTCATTCATATGAGGAAGATCAGCCGGAAGAAGAAGCTCAAGATCGAGACCAGTGCCGGGATAATCTCTCCCGAGATACGGGGCCGGAGCATTCGTGTGGATATGGGCAAGCCTGTATTTGCTCCGGGTAAAATCCCCTGCACCCTGCCTGCACCGGCCTTGAGTCGGCCCTTGGAGGTTGAGGGCAATCGCTTTGAAATCACTGTGCTCTCCATGGGCAATCCGCACTGCGTCATTCCAGTGGATTTAGTGGATGGTGTTCCACTCGAACATATAGGGCCATTGATCGAGCATCATCGCTTTTTTCCACAAGGGGTTAATGTGGAGTTCGTGCAGGTGCTAGACAGGGCACACCTCAAGGTGCGGGTATGGGAGCGCGGCGCCGGGGAGACACTGGCCTGTGGCACCGGGGCCTCGGCCGCGGCAGTGGCCTGCACCAGGGTCGGGCTTTCAGATAGAAAAGTCGCGGTCAGCCTTCCTGGAGGAGTCCTCAAGATAGAATGGCGAAAAGGAACAGACATCGTGTTCATGACCGGCTACTGCAAGATGGTCTTTCAGGGAAAAATAAAACCCTGATACCACATCACTGCCTCTTGTACTGAATTATCAAGCGTGAGATTTGAACTATTGCGAGATTCCCCTTGACCAATCATGCCGGGTTGAACATAATCAAACTCGGATCAAAAATGCAAAGACACCATGAAAAAGACCTCATTCAGAGACACCACTCAATCGGCTCAACATGCGCCTTCCAGTCAATGTCATCCAGCGGGAGAGTTCTCGGTACATGTGGTTTCATTGTTACGCCTCTCCCATTAGGCCTTCAGGGTCAGGGCCTGACTTTGAACTTAACGATTGAGTCATTCCGACTCTACCTGATCTTCCAGATTGTTCCCTTTGGCGTGTCTTCCAGGATTATTCCCTGTTCAAGTAGGTGAGCGCGGAGCGCATCGGCCTTTTTGAATTCCTTCTGCTTTCTTGACTCGGCTCGCTCCTGGATGATCCTCTCTATCTCGGGCACGGTGATCTTCAGCCCTGCAAGTGCCATGGCTTGCTTCTTCTCAAGGTATGTACCCGGTTCTTC
Organism: uncultured bacterium; assembly: GCA_964580655.1. Lineage (GTDB taxonomy): Bacteria > RBG-13-61-14 > RBG-13-61-14 > RBG-13-61-14 > CAZOMR01 > CAZOMR01. The sequence continues at coordinate 2,577 of CAZOMR010000109.1, read as the reverse complement.
CTGGAGGATACCGAGGACCCCTCCGAGACGGACTAACTCTTGCCCTGCTTTTTCGAGAAGCGCGACCGCGCCAGGTTTTTTCAGGAACTCCGGATTATTGAGGTGATGATTCACTATATGCAGGGCATCGTGGAACCTGGCAATGGCCAGCGCGGTGTTGAAGTCATCATCCATGGCCGCCATGAACTCCTCATCAAGCGCGGCAATAACCTCGGCAAGGGGACCACTGGGGGGAGCCTCATCTTTCTCCTCCGTGGATGCGGAAAGCTCCTTTATCCTGGCCAGTGCCTCGTAGAAGCGGTCCAGGTTGATCTGTGCCTCGGTAAGGTTCTGTTCGGAGAAGTCAACCGGACTGCGGTAATGGGCAGAAAAGAGAAACAGCCGAATAACCTCTGGATGATATTTCTCCAGGATTTTCTTGATGGTGAAGAAGTTACCGAGGGACTTGCTCATCTTTTCCTTGTTGATGTTGACAAAGCCGTTATGAAGCCAGTAGCGAGCCATCTGCTTTCCGTTTGCGCCTTCGGACTGCGCGATTTCGTTTTCGTGATGGGGGAATATCAGGTCCTTTCCGCCGCCGTGGATGTCAAATGTCTTGCCAAGATACCTCCCACTCATTACCGAGCACTCAATGTGCCAGCCCGGCCTGCCTTCCCCCCAGGGGCTTGACCAGTGCGGCTCACCCGGCTTGGCCGCCTTCCAGAGCGCAAAGTCAGCCGGATCATCCTTGTCCTCGTTTACATCAACCCGGGCGCCGGTGCGAATCTCGTCCAGGCTCTGCCCGGAGAGCTTGCCGTAGCCCTGGAATTTCCTTACCGAGTAGAATACATCCCCTCCGGAAACATATGCATAACCCTTGTCCACAAGGGTCTTTACCATCTTGATGATGCCCGGTATGTGGTCCGAGACCCTGGGTGTCACTGTCGGCCTCTCCACCCCCAGCGCCTCCATATCCTCATCGTATGACCGGGTGTAGCGCTCCGCTATCTCGGCCGCTGTCACGCCTTCTTCTTCAGCCTTCCTGATGATCTTATCGTCAACATCAGTGTAGTTGCGCACATAGGTAACTTTTAGCCCGCGGAACTTGAGGTAGCGAAAGATTACATCAAACACGATGGCGGCCCGCGCATGCCCGATGTGGCTGTCATCATACACCGTGGGCCCGCATACATACATGCCAACCCTGCCCTCTTTCTGCGGCTTGAATTCATCCTTCTGGCCTGTCATGGTATTGAAAACCCGAATTCCCATTTTCACACTCCTGCCAGCAAAACTACTACCGAGGCCGCGATGCCCTCGCCTGCTCCGATGGGCCCCATCTTTTCCGCGGTTTTGGCCTTCACGCTGACCGCGGACTCAGACGCCAGGAGCACCCCGGCCAGGTTCTTTTGCATCATTGCGAGATATGGCCCAAGCCTTGGTGCCTCGGCGATGATGGTGCAGTCAAGATTAACCACACGGTAATTTCGCTCCTGCATCATCTCCACCACCTGAGCCAGGATGTCAAGGCTGTTCGCATCCTTGTAAGCCGGGTCAGTGTCCGGGAAGTGCTGACCGAGGTCTCCGAGAGCAAGTGCCCCGAGAATAGCATCAGCCGCGGCATGGGCCAGGGCATCAGCATCGGAATGCCCGAGCAGTCCCTTATCAAAAGGAATCTCCACACCGCCCAGGATAAGGCTCCGACCTGTCTCAAAGCGGTGCGAATCAATACCATGTCCGATGCGATATTCCATGCCCTAGCTTGCTCCCCTCAAGATCGCGTCTGCAATGATCAGGTCATCCGGGCCTGTGATCTTGATGTTAAGGGAGTCGCCCTCTACGATGACCACCTCGTGATCCATGCGCTCAACAAGCTCGGAGTCATCTGTGGAAAGGTAGCCCTCGGCCAGCGCCTTCTTGTGAGCCTGGATGATCAGGTTCTTGTGAAATGCCTGGGGGGTCTGGACCTGCCATAGCTGTTCCCTTGGCAGGTTTCTCATCCCTTTATCTTGCTCGTTCCGGAGCTTGATCGTATCGGCCGGCCGGATGGCAAGCGTGGCCGCACCATCTCTCTCTGCGGCCTGGATCACAGCCGCAACACTCTCCTGCCGGATAAAGGGTCGGACAGCATCATGGATCAGAACCAGGGAGCAATCATTGTCCAGGGCATTGAGTCCCGCACGCACCGAGTCCTGGCGCTCTGCGCCTCCGGCCAAAACCTTGAACGGCTTGTCAATCCTCTCATCGTTCATCAGCTTCCGGGTAAAAACCACCCTTTCCTCTGATACCACCACTACCAGGACATCCACGCTGGATCGCGCCAGCTTCTGCAAGGTATGAATCAAGAGGGGCTTGCCTGCAAGGAGTAAAAACTGCTTGGGAATCTCCCCCTTCATCCGATAGCCCTTGCCTGCGGCGGGAATGATCGCAGTAATGGACATGACTGGATACTTATTTTAGCATCAAGATATGCTTTGAATCAAACCCGCGAAGGTGCGGGGAAAGAGCTGGATTGACAGGCATGATCAAATTTTCTAAACTTTAAATTTGATGCCCTCGTAAAAAATCATCAAGCCGTTTGGGTTGCAAGTTGAGAGT
>CAZOMR010000108.1:0-10880 GCA_964580655.1 uncultured bacterium | reverse complement strand
GTTGCCCGCGCAAAATCTCGCGTCCGCGGGCGTACTATGAATAAGGCGGGGTTATTCATTTATTCCGCTTTTTTTATTTTATCAAATCTTAGCATCCGGGCAATCAATGTCAATACCACCTAGAAATCTTGATACGCATCTTTCCGATGCCGAATATAGTAGATGGTAACAAGTTTGGCGCTGGTGTCCAATTCATAGATGATCCGATAGCTTCCGACGCGGATACGATAAAATTGATCCGCTCCCTCTAATTTGCGGAAATTTCTGGGGAAAGGGTTACTTGCCAATGACTCAGCCTTTCCTAAAAGCCGTCTATGCTGAGATTTATCAATTCGCTTCAGGTCTTTCGAGACTGATTTCTTAAATTCCAGGCGGTAGTCAGCCATCTTTCTGCAGTCGCCTTTTGAGTTCCTTCAAACTTATGCTTTCCTCATCACGCCTTTCTGCTACTACTGCCAGATCGTGAAGATCCTCAAGCAGTCGCTCATACTCTTCAAGAGGCAAGATGACTTCAGTTCGCTTGCCTTGCTCATTAATGATAAATTTTTCATGCTTCATTTTGTTTCCCTCCATTATTCTAGTTCCTCAAAGTCTTTTTTCAAATCAATATCTTTTTTACCACATCCAGGGCCGCGCTTGCGTCGCCCTTCTGTTGAGCCCGGTTGAGCCTGTCTCTGTCCCTGTAGATAAGCAGGGCCTTCTTCATGATGTTTCCGAAGAACTCGCGTGAAAGCGCCATGGCCTTGGTCGGCTCCTGGCGGTATGTGAACTGATCCTCGCCGAACCAGCCATTGTAGCCGGTATCAAGAGCCGCGAAACAGAAATCAGCGAGTCGCCAGTTATCGCCGGTGCCGGCACAGCGGTCCTCGTCGTTAGCGTTATACTTGGCGTTGTTGACATGGAAGTTGACCACGGGCACGCCCATCCGTTTTGCCAGATAGAGGTTATCCGCAGGCTCATACCCGTACATCTGCTCGTGGCCGTAGTCAATGCAGACCCCCATGTTCCTGCCTCCGCAGGCCTTGTTCACAGCCTGGCACACGAGCATGGCCTTCTGAGTGGTTGCGAGAATCATGTTGCCCTCCCGAGGCTCCTTGGGCTTGGCCTCGACCCCGAACCTGAGCCCGGCCTTCTTCGCGGCCCTGTTGATGGTGATGCATCCCCGGATGAAGCGATCAAGGAGCTTGCCGTAATTGGCCTCGAAGTTGTAGTCCCATCCATCCGAGCCGGGCCATAGCGCAACAGAGGAACACCCCAGGGTCTTTGCCACCCCGACACCCTGCACTGCCATGGCAACCGCATCGCGGCGGATGCCCGGATCAGGGTTCGTGATACCGCCCAGCTTCCACTTTGGGTCCGTAAAGAGGTTGGTGTTCATGTTCGTGGGCACAACCCCGCAATCCTTGAGCGCATCCTTGACCTCACTGATCAGCGAGGGCACAAGCCGGTAATTCTCATCAATAAAGACCCGCTCGTGAAACTCGATGCCCTTAATCCCGGCCTTTGCCACCCGCTCGATCTGCGCAATGGGCCCGGAATCAAACCCTCTAACATTTGTCATGTAGCCCTCCGTGGCGAACCGATCAAGAAAATCACCGGCGCACCAGTGCCCGGCCGCGAACTTGATGTCAAATGTCTCAAAAAATTCATCCAGCCTTTTCCCCTCAAGGTACCCCTTGAACCGGGTGCCCAGAACCGAGAGATTCTTTTGAGTTATTTTCATCGCACATCCTCCTGTTTTAAGATTGGACCATTACCCTGCTTTTTATACCACAGATTGCATTCTCTTTTCCATCATTTCTTTTCACGCAACCCCGGTCAGATCACTCCGCCGCGCTCTGAATCATGCGGCTCGCTACGGGCTCTTGTAATAATAGGCCACGCTTTCCATAATGCAGTCAATATTATCGAACTCTCCGTGGGTCACCGTGATACGAATATTCTCCTTCCAGGTGAAGGCGTCTGTCTCGTGAAAGCGGTATTGACTGACCACTCCGGAAAAATATTTCTTGACCGGACAACCGTGATACTCCGCAGAGAACCGGCCCTTGGCATAATACCAGCCGGAGTTGAAGTAGTCCTCCACACCCGTGTACTCAATTGACTGGCCGCCCCGGCCAGACCCCACAGGCTTATCCATTATTTTATCCTCACTCGCAGGCCACTCGCCGTCCACATAAACCTTCAGGTTTCCCTCCAGGTATGGAAACAGGAAATACGGGGGTTTGTATCTGGACCTGAGCCAGTGAGTAGGCTTGATGGTCAGTGTGGTGCCGACATAATGGCCAATTCCTGTCTCATCAAGGATGATGTGTGGGTGGTTCGGGACACGCGAGCCAGAGACATCCGGAGAGCCACTGAACTCTCCTCTGGAATACCGGGCGTGAAATATCCCGGTGTTCTCCGGGAACTCAGGTAACTGGGCAAAGGTGACCGCGCCGTAGAAAGCGAGAACATGCCTTTCCCTGTGCCGGTTCTCCATGACTATGCGGCAGGATTTTTTGAAGGGCATGGGAAAATAGCAGTAATACCCGCCCGAGCTCATCCCGAGGAATCTCGATTGATAGTGTGGATGATAGCTGGTTCCATTTCCGAAGAAATCCCCTACCGGGGCTTCCACCTGCGCCGTGTCCGCTCCATCAAAGTATATCTTGATCCACAGGTACTTCTGCGCCGGGACCCTTCGCCGCATGAATATCTCCCTCCGGCTACCGGCAAAGGTGATCCAGATAGCACCGATGCATCCCGGCCCGGTTATGGGCGGAAACTCATAACTCCTCGTGGCCGGGATTATCTTGAAATCCATGTGCCCTATCTCGCGGAATTTCGGAAAGACCGGCATAGCATTATGGGTGTGTGTACTAACCTGCCGAACCTTGACGCCTTCCCTCAAACCGGGCATCAGGCTGAAGGATGAGCCCAGAATCTCATACAATGATTTCCCAATTCCCGTCATTACCTTCTCCTTTTTTTTCGTCGACGACCGGCCGGTGCCCCTACCTTCGGATTTCAAAATATGACATGAGCGGCCGTCCAGTCTGCCCTTACTTTTTATCAGGCCTTGACCTGAATTTAGCCAGCCAGAGGTCAAATTCATCTTTGCCCTTACAAAGAGGGTTCTCACGGTCAAGCGACCAACTCAGAGGGTTATGCATTATATATTCGCGGATCCTGTTCAATGAATCTTCGTCTCGTATGATATGTTCGTAATAATTACGTTGCCAGAGAGAGGCGCCAGGCGTTCCGCGCATGGCGTTAATTCGTTTGCTCACCGCGGATTTGAATCCCGCGATCAGAGAACCTAAAGATTGCGGTTTTGGACCGCGCGGTGGCAGGGGCGACCGGCCGGTCGCCCCTACGGATTGCATCCGGTTCGCATCGCCCAAGATAAAAACGATACCATGAAAATGATTAGGCATAACCACAAATGAATCCAATTCTATTTCTGACCGTATTCCGCTAGAACGCTCCCATTCATGTTCCACGGTGCGTCCATATTCATTCAACTTCATAGCCCCTTCTATGATTTCACCAAACAAAAACTCTCCCTTATGCGTGCGGATAGTCACAAAGTACGCACCAGACTGAGAATAATCGTATCCTCGAACACGGATAGAACGGCGATTGCCTTTTACATCTGGGATTTTCATTCAGGAACCAGTACCTTTTTCAGGCTTAGCTTATCCTTCAAATCCCAGGACAAGGAATCATATCTTTCAACAAGGATGTCCACGAGTTGTTCACCGTTTATAATACCAACTTTCTTGAATTCCGGATTGATAGCTTGTTCACGGGCCTTCTTCTGAAAGTGAGATGTGGTAATGAATGCTCCTTGAGCTTTTTCAGGCAGGCTGCCCCGGAAACCCACTATCTCTTTTTCATTCACAGTGGCGCCTTTCTGATATCGTTTGGCCTGGACCTTAAGGTCTATTGATGCAAGTCCATAAACATCCAGTTTCCCGACTACATCTATGCCCTTGTCGCCGGGGCCACCGACATGCTCGGACTCGAAACCGATAGATGCAAGTAATTCCATTAATAATTGTTCAAATTCAGTGGCATCCAGTTGTAGTATTTTTTCTATTACCGCCTCATAGTATGAAATTTTTTCTGTGCCTCCTTTTTCAGGAATCAAGTCACTCCTATCGATTGCTTTAAAAAAGTCCGCTTCATGCCTCAGCTTGAAAATTGTCAAGTATGCTTTGAGAGCATATTGAACAGGAACGGGGAAATCGCTCCGTAAAAGTTCTTTTGAGCTCCATTTTACCTTCCGGCGATGGGCATATTCACAAGTTGGGTCTTTGTCGTCAAAGTAATATCCACTAGAAACCTGACCGTAAACTAAACGGGCGCTATCCAGGGTTGGTGTTGTTACATAATCGCCCTCAGAAATTTCCTGGTTGAAGCGCCAATGAAAACCACACCACAGGCCAAGAGAAATTTTGGAAGTGACATCTGGATAAATCCTGGTATAAAGCTCTACCAGTTCATCATAATCCTTGATGCCGGACAAATCACCCAACTCATTCCCGCCAATGGCAATGTAGCCGCCCTTACGAAATGCTTCCGCATACTTGCCACCGTCTGCTCGAACAACATAAACTTTTTGGGTCATTTCTTTCCCTCCATAATTATTTTAGAATAATATCAAATCAGCATAACAACTCAAAGCAAAGACTTATTTATCATATGAAAGATCCGCTCAGGTTGTGATTCTGACCGTCTAATACTTTTGTGTGATCAGCCGGTGGGGACGACCGGCCTGTCACCCTTACGGATTGCTGAACGCGAACAAATTAAAAGTGTTAGACGATCACATTGTGCTTTCATTGACAATGAATTAAAAAGTTGTTAAATATCTAACCAGTGAAAATGACTCCGTTTATTTTGTTTCAATGGAGGAACTAGCATGTTCAAGGATGCATTATCCCGACTGATCCGGGGCCAGGATCTTGATCGCGCAACCATGGTCGCCGCAATGAATATAATCATGAGCGGCGGTGCCACGCAGGCCCAGATAGGAGCCTTTTTAGCCGCACTTGCGGTCAAGGGAGAGACCACAGAGGAGATAACCGGCGCGGCACAGGTTATGCGGGAGAAAGCCCTGAAGATCAAGGCACCCGGTCCCTGCCTGGATACTTGCGGCACTGGCGGGGATCATGCGATGACCTTCAATATCTCTACAGCCGCGGCTCTGATCGCTTGTGGAGCAGGGCTCACCGTGGCCAAGCACGGAAACCGCGCGGCATCCAGCGCATGCGGCAGTGCGGATGTGCTGAAACAGTTGGGGGTAAACATCGAGGCTGAGCCGAGGGTGGCTGAAAGATGTCTGGCCGAGATAAATATAGGGTTCCTTTTTGCCCCCCTGCTTCATGACGCCATGCGCTATGCCATCGGACCGCGGCGCGAGATGGGCGTGCGCACCATCTTCAATATCCTCGGTCCGCTGACAAATCCTGCCGGTGCAGAGCGGCAACTACTCGGAGTCTTTGACGACCGGCTCACCGAGCCGCTTGCCAGGGTGCTTGCAAACCTGGGAAGCAAGGCCGCAATGGTGGTCCACGGCCTTGACGGGCTTGATGAGATAACCCTGACAGGGCCGAGTAGTATCTCGGAGCTTAAGGATGGCGAAGTTCGAACCTATGAGATCAGGCCGGAGGAATTCGGATTGAAATGCTGTAAGGCCGAGGACCTGCAAGGAGGGTTCCCGGAGCAAAATGCCCAGATACTGCGCGAGGTTCTCGCAGGCAAGCCCGGTCCCTGCACAGATGTAGTGGCGCTGAATGCAGGCGCGGCAATCTATGTGGCCGGGGCCGCGGTTGGAATAGAGGATGGCCTGAACAAGGCCATGGAAAGCATTGAAAGCGGTGCGGCTCGGGAGAAACTTGTAAAGCTCATAGAAATATCCAATTCTCCGGCCAGGGGGTAGCTTCAGTGTCATTCTCGCGGACCGGTACCATCCTTGATGAAATTCTCGCCGCGAAAGAAAAAGACCTCGCTCAAAGGAAAAAGCAGACATCCTTTGCCTTGCTTGAAAACCGTGCCCGGAATGCAGAATTACCTCGCTCATTTCTCAAGGCACTCAAAGCCAGAAGCCAGAGAGGATACGCCGTGATAGCTGAATTGAAAAAGGCTTCCCCGAGTCGTGGAATTATCCGGAAGGATTTTGATCCGGTCAGGCTGGCAGAGGGCTACGAGTCGGCTGGCGCGGCCGCGGTCTCGGTCCTGACCGAGGAAAATTTCTTTCATGGCAGGATAAAACACCTCTCTTCAGTGCGCAAGGCCGTGAAGATTCCACTGCTCTGCAAGGACTTCATCCTGGATGTCTATCAGGTCTATGAAGCCCGGGCCGCGGGTGCTGATGCGGTTCTGATCATAGTTGCCGCTCTTTCGGATTCCCGTCTCTCCGGACTTTACCGCACTGTGGCCTTGCTGGGCATGACTGCTCTTCTGGAGGTGCACGATGATAAAGACCTGGATCGGGCTTTGCGGCTCAAGCCGGAACTGATAGGCATCAACAACCGGGACCTCAAGAGTCTTGATGTGGACATCGAAACCACGGTCTCGCTTTTGCCCCGTGTTCCGGAGGGTATAGTCAAGGTGAGCGAAAGCGGGTTCCTGGAGAAAGGCCAGCTAAGCAAGCTGTCCCGCATGGGCGTGGATGCCTTTCTTATCGGCGAAGCCCTGATGAGTGCCCCGGACCCCGGGGAAAAACTGATGGAATTCTTGAAGAGCGAGAAAGAACAGGGGATAGAGACTGATGGACATTCTACCTGATGAGGGAGGACGCTTTGGAGAGTTCGGAGGCCGGTATGTATCCGAGACACTTATGCCTGCGCTTTTAGAGCTTGAGGCCGCGTATAGGCGGTTCTTTTCGGATGCGGGATTCCAGAAGGAATACCGGGCATACCTGCATGATTATGTAGGCCGGCCCACGCCGCTTTATTTCTGCGAGCATCTCACCGAGAAGATAGGCGGGGCCAGAATATATCTCAAGCGTGAGGATCTCTGTCATACAGGCGCTCACAAGGTGAATAACACCCTTGGCCAGGCGCTTCTTGCCAGGCGGATGAACAAGCCTCGGCTGATTGCGGAGACCGGGGCCGGCCAGCATGGTGTGGCCACTGCGACCATGGCCGCGCGGTTCGGCCTGGAGTGCGAGGTTTACATGGGCACAGAGGACATGCGCCGTCAGTCCCTTAATGTATTCAGGATGAAACTCCTGGGAGCCAGGGTGACCCCGGTGGAGAGCGGGAGCCGCACTTTGAAGGATGCACTCAACGAGGCTTTGCGAGACTGGATCACCAATGTGGAGACCACTTATTACCTGATCGGGTCGGTTGCCGGGCCGCATCCGTATCCCGAGATAGTGCGCAATTTTCAGGTGGTGATAGGAGAGGAGACTCGGGATCAGATACTTGAGAAGGAGGGCCGCCTGCCGGATGCGCTTGTTGCCTGCGTGGGCGGCGGCTCGAATGCCATTGGCCTGTTTTATCCTTTTATCAATGAGAAAAATGTCAGACTGGTGGGGGTAGAGGCGGCAGGACACGGTATTGCAAGCAAAAAGCATGCGGCGACCCTGCATGCCGGGAGCACCGGTATTCTTCATGGTGCCAAGTCTTTTTTGCTCCAGGATGCCAGGGGCCAGGTCAACCTCGCGCACTCCATTGCGGCTGGTCTTGACTATCCCGGGGTAGGCCCTGAACACGCCTGGCTCAAGACCACAGGCCGGGCAGAGTATGTTGCGGTTACGGACGAGGATGCGCTTTACGGGTTCGAGCTCTTGAGCGCCCAAGAGGGGATCATCCCTGCGCTTGAGAGCGCACATGCTCTTGCCCATGCCGTGAAGATGGCCGAGTCCATGTCAAGGGAACAGATCATACTGGTCAACCTCTCAGGTCGGGGGGACAAGGACATACATATTGTGGCCGAAGCCCTGGGGTGTTAAAAGAGTGGGGCCAGGGTCTTTTCCGTGAATTCTGAAGCATCAATATTTAAGCACAGCCATAACAGGCATAGATTGTTGCTTATCCTCCTGCCAGTGCTTCTGGTGCCGTATCTTTTCATGATAAGCCCGGTCTTCTTTCTCATGGAGGGCGGGTCCGCTCATTACCTTGTGCTTGCCCGGTCAATAGCCTCGGGTTCTGGCATGAGCGAGATATTCCTTCCAGAGCCTTTCCCCCATACCAAGTCGCCTTTCATGTTTCCACTCATGCTCGCAGGTATTGACCTCGGATTCGGCTATAACATGGTAGCGGTGAAAATTCTGCTTTTCGCCTTCATGGTCATGGCCGCTGTCTTCATCTACCTGGCGCTCAGGAGGGAAGCTCCTTTCTGGCTCGCATTTGCGGTGACGGCATTGAGCCTCGGCTCGCCCTTGATCCTGAGCCTGATGCGCCGAGTCCTGACCGAGATACCGTATCTTGCCATGAGTTTTGCCGCGCTCTACTTTGCCTTGAAGATTCTTGCCGATGAGGGAAAGAAGAGAGACTGGATTCTTTTATCAGTGCTTTTCTTCGCGGCATACTTTACCCGCACCATTGCCTTCACCTTGATCCTTGCCTTTGTCATTGTCTTTTCATTCCGCATGCTCAAAAACAGCAAAAACTGGCGCGGTCTTGCTTACGGCATGGCCGCGGTTTTGCCAACCCTGGTCGCGGCCTTGCTCTGGGCTATACGAGGTTTTCGCGCCAAGGGAGGAGCAGGTCTTGATTACATGAGCGAACTACTTGTCAAGACGCATCCTTACTCGGTTCTGATGGGAGCCACTGACCTGGAAGCACCCTTGCGGCCGGATATGGAAAGAGCCGGATTACTGGACCTCATACACAGAATGTGGGAACAGATAAACTTCTTTATCAAAACCATCAGCCAGACACTGGACCCCTGGATGCCCATAGAAGGGCCTCTCATAGCAGAAGGATGGCCTGGATGGTACTGGTTGGTTATCGGACTCATAGTTTTTCTCTCTATCTTCGGATTGATCGTAATTCTTCGGCAGAAAAAATTTTTGATTCCTATATATTTTTCAGGTTTTCTTTTCGTTATCTGTATCTGGCCATACCGCGATCCTCGTTTCGTGCTCCCTATTCTTCCCCTGTTCTTGTATTTCATAATCGCAGGCGGAGAAAAACTTATGAGCATAATGAGGCCTGGAACCGGGCTCATTACCTTGAGAACTATCTTTAAAATTCTTGCCTGGATAGTTATAGGAGGGATAGTTATTATCAATCTCGGTGATGGCGCCTCAATAATAAGCAGGAGTCGAGACCTGGAGCGAGAATTCCCTGAATACCAGATAAGCCCCTGGTTCAAGGTGCGGGCTGAGACCGTGGCCCGGGCAAGGTTGCTGTTTCTCCTGGAGTGGACGCGAGAAAAAGCGCCTGAAAATGCCGTCTTTATGTTCCATTCGCCGCGCGTGGTATTCCTCCTCACGGGCCGGAAATGCGTGAGCGTGCCAATCACAAAAGATATAGAAAAATTCTGGGAATACATTGATCTACATCGCGTGAATTACATCATCGTGGATGAACTGTATAGAGAGCTTGGAGGCGGGGCCAACCTCTTTACACCGGAATACCTTGTCCCTGCATTGAATACGCGAAAGGACAGATACATAACCGAATTCCGCGTTCCCGGCTCCCAGAGCGCTGTGGTAAGGGTAGTCCGGCTGGAACAGGATCAATGAATAAAATCATCTCAATTCCTGCGATCATGCTTTTTCTGGCTCTTACTGGCTCGCTCCCGGTCCAGAAACCGGTGTCACCTTCTTTTTTTCAGAACTTCTACCACCCTGATCTCAACCCGTACTCTTCCATGGAATCTGTGAGCGAGGCTGAGCCGTAATGACAACCGCGACCAACAAGACCGGGATGAATAGTTAGCTGGCATGTCATGAATTGAATTAACCAACATATTATGTCACATTTACTGGCAAAATTTGTCAACTGACTTTCAAATATGTGGACAACACATATAACCCTTTGATTTTATGAGACTATTTTTACACACTGGTTCTTCATTTCTGGCATCAATTTTGCTAGTTAAGATAAGGGGACAAATATGTCCAGAGAGGTAAAGAGATGAAAAGAGGTGTTAGTAAAGGGGGGTTTACGCTGATTGAGATAATGATTGCGGTAGCGATAATAGGGATACTCTCCTCGATCGCGGTTCCTAACTATCTGAAATTTCAAGCCAAGTCCAGGCAGGCCGAGGCCCGGGTGAACCTGGGTGCTATCCATACCATGCAGATTGCCTACTTCAGTGCCAATGACACCTTTGCCGGGACAGACGGGGCCTTTCATTTGATCAACTTTACACCCATCAAGGGCAAGAACCGCTATAATTATATCATGGATACCGCGATATATCCTTCGTTATACACGAATTTTGATCCGTCTCTCCTTCCTCCAGGAATTGCAAGCACTGGAAGCGGGTTCACCTGTCTTGCCGCGGGAAACCTTGATAACGATCCATTCCTTGATGTATGGGGCATCAACAAAAATCGTATAATCCGGAACATGATAGCGGATGAGACTAGCTGGCACAGCGGTGCCAATGATCTGGAGCTTGACTAACCCTCCTGGCTAATCCAGATTGCAGAGAAATCTCAAATCAGTCATTCCGTTTCGGTAAAAAGTCCTGGGAAAAGGGAGTGCGACATAAATGGTGACTTTTTTCATTTTCGGCCGTAGGGGCGATGCTTGCTACGCCCTCTTTGGGCAGGGCAAGCCCTGCCCCTACAATAATCTGTTGAAGAATCACCAAATATGTCGCACACCCCTGGGAAAGATTTCTGGACATTCCCCAAAAATCACCCTGATCCCTCTGCAACTCAAATAGGTGTAAGGATTTTTTGATTTCAACAAGTGTAAGAGCCG
>CAZOMR010000107.1:0-10899 GCA_964580655.1 uncultured bacterium | reverse complement strand
GCTGGTCGCCCCACCGCAAGGTGGCCGCAAAGGCGCAAAGAGCGCAAAGAAGAAAATATAAAGTTAAAGATTCAGGAATAGGTCTGTTGATACTCAAGCCTCTGGCCTCATCCCTCAAGCCTATTTTCACCGCAGATCCTCCAGACCCGTAGGGTCCTACAGATGCGGAGCAGACGCAAAGAACGCAAAGAAATGCAAAGAAAGAAATAGTTAAAATCTAAAACCAGGACGCAGAAAAGAAGTAAAAAAGTTTAACACAAATGCAAGTGCCTGATGTAACCCGCCATTGCCCTGCAAGGGTGGGCCGGCTTCCGCCGGCGGAAAGCAGGGCTCCCGCTGGTCGTCCTCTCCCATCTGAGGAACATCGCTCCACCGCAAGGTGGCGAAGATTACGCAGATCGAAGATCCGGAGGATGAACACAGATTCTCTTTGAACTTTGAACATTGAAGCTCTGACCCCCGATCTCCGTTGAAGCTCTGACCCCCGATCTCCTGGATTCTCTTTGAACTTTGAACATTGAAGCTCTGACCCCCGATCTCTTTGTGAACTTTGAACATTGAAGCTCTGACCCCCGATCTCCTGCAAATGAGGAACATCGCTCCACCGCAAGGTGGCGCAGATTACGCAGATTTATCAGATCGAAGATCCGTAGGATGGACGCATATAATGTACGGGCAGATGTGTGTCATTCGAATTCTCAAGAGATGATTTTCAGTATCTGCGGCTCATTTCTCGGTCGAATGTCGGGAATGATTCTGGGATAGCCCAGTATGATGGGAGCGACTATCCTGCAATCATCGGGCATTCCGATTTCTTCTAGAATCTCCGGGTCTCTAAGATCAGCCCCCAGATTCACCCAGCATGTTCCCAGGCCTCTTGCCGCGGCCGAGAACATGAAGTAGCCAGCCGCAAGCGCACAGTCCACATCCAGCGATATGACATCCCTTTTGCCCACAATGATGACCAGGCAAGGTGCGTTGTAAAACACATTGAATTCCTTGTTTCGCAGTATCAATTCATAGTTTTTAGGCGCATCAGGATTTCCCTCAATGACTCGGAGGAGATTCCTCTTACTCTCATCGGAAAGCCTTTTGATCATGTCCCTGTCATTTATTATGATGAACCTCCAAGGCTGATTATTGCTGGCACTCGGAGCAAGAATGCTGTCGTTTATTATCTCCTTGATAAGCGAAAGGGGCAATTCCTTTTCCTCGAAGCTCCTGATGGATCGCCTCGTTTTCAAGAGTTCAAAAAAATCCGCCATTCCATGCCTCCTTTTTGGTTCAATGGCTAGATAAGCGAAGACAAGAGTTCGCTCATGCTCATGAGTATGGGTCTTGTGAGTTTATGGCGTTTGAGCCCGTATGCCAACTGCACCATGCAGGCCGGGCACTCTGTAACGAGAAGGTCTGCGCCGGTCTCCCTGATGTTATTCATCTTGCGGTCAAGGACCTTCATGGAAAGCTCATATTGACTTACATTGTAACTCCCCGCACCGCCACAGCACCAGTCAGCCTCTCTCATCTCCCTGTATTCAATGTTAGGAATAGCTTGCAGAATACTCCTCGGGTTTTCCGCCAGGTCCTGGAATCTACCAAGGTGGCAGGGTTCATGGAAGGTTACGATCCGGTGCACCTTGCTTTCAGGCCAATTTTTCTCCGGTAGCCATTCCGAGAGGTCCCTGATGCGCGAGGACACATCCACAGCCAGTGTCTTGTATTCAGGGTCATCCTTGAAAAGCACAGGGTAATCCTTTAGAAAAGAAGAACAGCTTGCGCATTCGGTGATCACCTCGCTCGCTCCTGATTCGAGAATCAGGTCAATGTTCCTGCGCGCAAGAAGGCGTGCCGCATCTATATACCCATAGGAATAGGCTGGCAGACCACAGCAATAGTTTTCAAGGATCAATGCCCCTGCATCCCCTTCGGACTTTTCGCCTTTTTCGCCTTTTTCGCCTTTTTCGCCTTTTTCGACTTTTTCGACGATGTGATCGAGCAGATGCATCGTGGCCTCGCCAACTTCAGGCCACATATAGTTGATGCCACAGCCGATGAAATAAGCGACCCTGCCTGTGCTGGAAGGGGCTCTGCGAGCCCTCCCGGCCAACTCTGTCCTCAATGGCCTTTTAGGCAAGGGAGGAACGAGTTCTTGCGATTGTGCCAAACTTTTCAGTGTCCTTGAGAACCAGCCGAAAATCTTGAGCGCAGGGACTAACCTTGCAAGCCCTGATCGCTGGCCAAGCGCGGCGGCCCTGACAAGGGCGTTCATGCGGGAAGGATATGGCAGGATGTCAGAGAAGAGAATTCGCAAGATGTCGGACTCACCAAAGCGCTCAAGGTAAAGTGCCCTCGCCTGCGCCATGATTTGATGAGTGGGGATTGCCGGAAAGCAATGTGGCATGCAGGCGCGGCAGAGAAGACATTGAAATAGAACCGGGTAAATATCCTGGCTCCATTCGAGACTCCCCTCCGCAAGTGCCTTTAACACCTGATTCCTTCCACGGGCTACGCCCAGCTCTTTTCCGGTCACACGAAATATCGGACACGCGGCCTGGCACAGTCCACAATTGGAACATCGGGACACCTCTTTCAGCAGGTCTGCAAGCGGAGAGGCAGGCATTAAAACATCCGGGCCGGGCTGAAGATATTCTCAGGATCAAACGCGACTTTGATCTTTGAAAGTATCTCGACCTCATTGCCCGAAAATGTGAAGGCCGGAATACTCCGCTTAAGCGTGGCCGGTGCATTGAGCACTAGCACGTATCCATCAATCTCTGCGCAAAACCGGCGAAGCTCCCTGATAAAGGATGCTATCCCATCAAGAAGGCTTTCCGGCTCATCGTGAAGAAGAAAAACATGCGCCACTCCCGCGCCGACCTGAGCAATGCTCGCTATACGAAGATGATGCTTACATGCAAGATCCTCAGCACCCTCCATAACCACGGACAGCCTTCCAGGGGGGAAACTAACCTTGAGCGAAAGCCTTTTCTCCTCAAAGCACGCATCTTGCAAAAGCCAGTCAATCTCGGACTCGAGACCGTGGCTGAACTCAAGGATGTCCCTTGCGTGCTCCTGGTTGAAGATTTTATTAATCTGGCCGGTCTGATGGTAGACCAATTCGCTTGTGCCCTCTGATCCAGCAACAAGAGCAAAACCGGGATACGGAGCAGGGCTCTCCCCTGGCAGAGGGAACATGCGCGGTAGAGCCTCCGGACAGAGGAGTTCGAGAAAGCTCAATGAGGGATTAAAGCGAAGGAGGCTCTGCGAGGCCACAAGAGCCTGGGAGAGTTCCGGGAAGATAGCCATCACGGCCTGGAATTTTTCCGGCAAGGGTTCAAGTTTAAGGACCATCTCAGTTATCAGGCCCAGTGTGCCTAGAGACCCGACAAGTAATTTGTTCAGATCATATCCGGCAACATTCTTGACCGTCTTTGCACCGGATGAGATCAACTCGGCAGAGCCGGTTATGACTTTCATGCCCAGGACCCGGTCGCGCATGCTTCCGTATCGCAGTCTTCT
Source organism: uncultured bacterium (assembly GCA_964580655.1). Taxonomy (GTDB): domain Bacteria; phylum RBG-13-61-14; class RBG-13-61-14; order RBG-13-61-14; family CAZOMR01; genus CAZOMR01. The sequence goes on along the minus strand of CAZOMR010000107.1, from coordinate 7,380 downwards.
TGGTCCGCTTGCGTTTGCCGCGGCCACGCCTCCGGGCGTGGACATCTCAGGCCGGGAGGGGTTGACAGGGAGAAACACCCGATGCTTTTTCAGCCTGTGCTCAAGTTCCGAGAGAGGAATCCCGCACTCCAGCACTACTGTAAGGTTCTCCGGGGTTAGCTCCAGCACCTGTCCGAAGCGGGAAGTCAGAAGCACCAGGTCAACACTTGTCGGCGGATGGCCATAATTCATCCGTATGCCGCCGCCGCGTGGAATGATACTGAGCCGCTCATCCCTGGCAAGCGCCACGATGGAGAGGGCCTCTTCCACTGTGCCCGGTGCCGCGACAGCGCGAGGCACAAGACCGTCTACCGAGAAATATTTCAGCTCAAGCACATCATCAAAAATGAAATCAGAGCCGCAAATATCCTTTAACTTCGAATGCAGAGTATGAATTCCCGAAGACAAGTACACCCTCCCCTCTAAACCCAAAAAGTGCAGTCAATATTTTTTAAACCGCAGAGACGCAAAGATCGCAAAGAATATTCTATATTATATTTTCCCCTTTGTGTCCTTTGCATCTGCTACGCATCTGTAGGGCCCTACGGGTCTGGAGGATTTGCGGTGAAAATTATTTCTCCCTCTACTGCAATATCCGGGATTACAGGTTCGCTCCTGGCAGATATTCCTTTTCCAGCCACTCCTGGAAATGGGTGCGGATACTCAATGCCCGATTCAGAAACACCTGGTGTGCGTCCTTGGCCTTCGCCCTCCAGGCATCCTCGCCCTTCATGAGTGATTCGGTCTTTTCGACCAGAAGACCGAGGAGATCCTTTACCTCGGGGTAGCGGTTCGGGTGCTTGACATAGTCAATGAAATAGTCCATTGCATCGAGTTCATGGAACACAGCCTCACAGCGTGTGTCCGATGACACCGAGATCATTGGCACGCCAAATGGCGAGGCCAGCACTGTGGAATGGTACCGGGTGGTGACCTGGAATTTCAGGGCGGAAAGCACTGCCACTATTCCGTCCACGGTGAATTCATCCGAGGACACGATACGAGCGTTATCCCTGTGCTTCATGGCCTCGAAAATGCGCCTGGTAGGCGGGTAGTCCATGTGTTCCATGGATATAAGAGCCACATCCGCCCCGAACTTCTCCACGCACCAGTCCGCATAGGCCGCATTCTGGTCCACATAACTCTGTGAGTTCTCCCGCCCCTCCTTGGTCCAGCTTTGATAGGCCGGCCAGTTATAAAGGTCTTCTTTAGGCCCGATAAACTTAATCTTGACCGGCCACCAGAAAAATTCCTTGGGGCATATGCCCACCACCGGCCTTTTATCCGGTTCAAGGTTGAGCCCCTTCCATATCCCCTGGATATATTCCCGGGAAGGAGTGGGATACATGTAAGCACCGTCTGCGACAAGGTGGATGTCCCTTGTTACTCCGTATTCTTTCATGCGGTCTATTGCATCCGGATTGCGTAGCATGGCCAGGTCCACGCTTTTATTGATGGTATCGCGCAGGATCTTCTGATTGCGCGGAAGAAGGTGACCGCAGTCATTGGCATACGCCACTACCCCGCTTCCCCGACGCTTGGCAAACCGGGCCGCATAGCAGAACATCCAGATAAAGATTGAAGAGAAGTGGTCAATAAATGTGGAACCCTCGCTTAAAAGCAGGATGTCGGACCGCTGTCTCACGAGCGCCCAGGGCCGCACAAGCGAAGCAGGACTGATCTGGATCAAGTTGATCTCAGGGTCCGGCACATACCGCCGTTGATTCTCGATATTCTGAGTGAGTATGGTAATACTGCCCAGCCGATTCAAATTCTTGCCCACAATCTCTCTCAAATCCGCAATTGTGGTTAACAGCTTGGCCTCGGACCCGGTGTTGTTCACGCCGTTATACCCGAAAAGAAGAAAATCAATATTCCCTTTCTCTCCCATAACCAACCCCTCCTCGTTTTTCTATTTGGAATTATTCTATGGCTTTCCGCCAGGCAAGTCAATATAAAGTTCATCCAGCCTGAAATTAAAACAAGCTCTTTACTTGTGGCTAATTTTTGGCTAAAAGTATAAGCTTGAAAGTGAACGATCAGAGGAGATGGCTAAGATGAGTTATGATGTCTTGGTAGTGGGTGCGGGATTTGCCGGGCTTTCGGCCTCGGCGCTTCTGGGGAAGGCCGGACTTCGTGTAGCCGTGGCGGAGCAGGACCGCCAGGTTGGAGGAAGGGCAAAGGTTATTGAGACAAAGGGGTTCATCTTTGAATACGGGGTCCATTCATATCGCTATGGTGCCAGGGGTGCGGCGGCAGGGGTTTTGGAAGAGCTTGCGAGCCCTGTTGAATGGATTCACGAGCCGGTTACCAGTTATGTGATACAGGGCAGGGAACTATTTGCCTTGCCAGATGGTGCAAAGAAAGACAAGGATAAGGCCCCTCATTTATGTAATCGAAATGAGGTCAAGAGGGTCCGGGAAATTATGGGTATGCTGGCTTCATCTTCTTCGGATGAATGGTATGGAAAGAGTTTTTCCGAGTTCCTGGGTAAAGATGCGAGTGATGAAAAGCTGAGAGTACTTTTCCGCGCCCTGGGCTTCGGGCTTATGGAGCCTGACCCGGATAAGCTAAGCGCAGGCGAGTTGATCGCGCATTTGAAGAAGGCCTTGGCCGCAGGGTTGCAATCCGCGGAGCCGAAGGGGGGCACGAGGGAGATTCTCAATCGCCTGGTTAATTGTATTGAAGAGAACGAGGGAAGAATATTGCTCCGCACAAAGGTCCAGGAGTTGCGGATCAACCGGAAAAAATTCTGGGAAGCGATAACCAGCAGGGGCAACATTCATGCAGATGCCATAATTTATGCGGCTCCCTTGCAGGGACTCTTCTCGGTGATTGACAAGAGGCTTTTCAAGACCGGGTTCATCCGGCAATGCGAGAACCTTAAACCAACCTCCGGAGTGGCGATTGATTACGGACTCAGTCGCCGCATAAGCGATGTCAAAGGCTGGCTCATGGATGTGGATGAGGGAATCCTTGCCCGATTCCCCAGTAACCTCGATCCAGGGATAGCCCCTGCTGGAAAGCAGATTTCAAGCTGGTTCCTGCTATTAGAGCCGGAAGAGACCGGGGACAGGAAGGTGGCTCGGTCCAGGATCAGACAACTCAAGGCCGCTATCAAGAATTTGTATCCTGATTTCTTTGACTCCGTGGAATTCGAGCGCATCATGGTCCTGCCCATAGTTGACGGCGCTGATCTGAACACACACCAGTGCCGACCCAGGCGCCCGGATTTATCCTGCCGGGAGATCAAAAACCTGTTCTTCATAGGCGACACAACATCCGGAGAGGGTGTGAGCGGGGACATCGCGTTCAATTCCGCCCGCGAGGTGGTGCCGCGCATAAAAGAGTTCCTGGGACGCGCTTGAGTGCAAAAGTAAAGTCCGCGCCCGATAGCCTAGCTCAGTTCCTGGAACTTTTCTTTGACCTCATTCCGGAGCTCCGGGGGTATGAATGGAGCGAGATGCTCGGGATTGGTTTCATCCAACTCCTTGAATTTCAACTCCGGGAAACCCTCTTTCACGATCCTTCTTATGTCCAGGCCGAGGTGTGCCATCTGGGCAAAGTAATAAGGTAGCCAGTCGCGGATGATCTTCTTCACGCGCTCGCACTCATCCTGGCTTTCGAGAAGCCGGCTAAGCTTCTGGCGTAGGATTTCATCCAGGTTCTCGATAGAGTAGTCAACATAGTAGTCGTCGTAGAGTCCGGTCTCGGTCATCACCCCTCTTATTCGCTCGTCCCTGGAAAGCCCGATAAAAGGCACAAGTCCGGGCATGGACAGCACCATGGCATGGTAGCGGGTGGTAATAAGGGTCGTCAGGTTTCGCAGGATAGCCGTGATCTCCACTCCCACATATTCATTGCAGGAGATGATGACGGGCTTGTGCTTCATCATGCCCATTACATCCTGGCAGGAATTATCATCCAGTGCCTCCATGGCGATGAGCACCGGCTGGACCCCGTATTTATCAGCGGCCCAGTCCATGAGCCCGGCGAGAATGGTGGACCACCCCTCGTATTTCTTCTTGTCCTCGTCTCTATAATCATAGAAGTAGATCATCCGGTACTGGTATTCATGGACTCCTTTTATCCAGCGCACGAAATCCGGAATGACCGGCCACCAGAAAAAATTCTGCATGGCCAGTCCGACCAGCGGCTTTTTTCCATCCCACCCAAGCTTTCTCAGGGTTTCGGCTCCCCATTCCGTGGAGTTAGGCCGGAGGGTCCATGCGGTATCCACCCGGACGATAGCTCCAGGCAGGAATATCTTTTCAAGAATCTGCTTTGCCGCGGAAGTGCGCGTGATATACCTGGTCATGCCCTTGCTCAGGTTCCATGAGATGAAGTTGTTGAACTTGTTCATCTCACCGGCATCCGCGGCATAGGAGAAAGAGGGTTTTCCGAGCTTCTCGGCAAGCCCCACTCCATAGAGGAAAAACAGGAGCAGGGCCGCGGCAAAATTCTCCTTCCAGCACGACCCCTCCACCAGCACGACTAGGTGGTTTCGGAGAACAAACTTAAAGGTGTCCCAGAAAAAGATGTAGTTCATGGGCATGAGGTTGACCTTGTTGCCCTTGAAGTATTCCCCAGCCTCGGCCAGATTGAGGGTTGTCATGTTAACATCCACAAATTCCTCGCCAAGAACCTGGTTGACCTGGTCTATGCACTCGGCCACACGCACCTCTGCACCTGTGTTCCGAGCACCGGAGTAAGCCAGAAAAAGCACCTGGAGCTTCTCACCCTGCTTCCACTTTTTGTTCAGGCCAAGGCCGAAAAGGTCAAGGAACCGGACCCCGTATCCGAGAACCTGGACAAGACTCCAGCCGATGATCCCGTAAAATGTATCAAAGAAATTAGCGGAATGAGTGAAATCAGGCATCTGCCTCCATTTTCTGAAGAACTCAAACACAGCCTTTCTCCTTATTCCCGATTACTGTTGATCTGTTCATACTACCAACCCCTCTTTCTCCACCCATGCCAAGACCTTGAATTCCTTCTTGCATTCCAAAGGGTAGCAAAAAAGGAATTGCGCGTCAACAGCCCTCATTCGTGGATTTGAATCCCTAAGATGTTTGTAGTAAATAAGTTGATGAACTTTTAGTTATTAATGGGAGCACAAAATAGTTTACACTCACGGCTGAATTATCCTCCCCCTGGATGGGGGAGGGTCAGGGTGGGGGTGATCAGAATATTAAGCAAAACTCACCCTCCCCTCAATCCCCTCCCATCAAGGGAGGGGAAGGAAAAGAAAAATCAAAGATCAAAAATATAAACCAGTTATGGTTCGGATTAATAATTTAAAAAATCGAGGAGCGCCTCCTATTTTGAAAGAGTTCTTTCAATTCCTCTCCTCTGTGCGGCTCAGCGTGATTCTACTCATAATACTTACCACAGGGTCTTTTGTCGGCACCTTGGTAGTCAAATTCGATGTCTATCATTCCATGCCGTTTCGTATACTCATAGGCATTCTCGCACTCAACCTGATTTTCTGTTCCCTGTACCGTCTCCCGATGGTCTGGAGGAGAACCAAGGCGCAGGACAGAAATTTCGCGGAAAGAATTCCAGCACGGTCCAGAGCCCTGGCGGAACTCTCGGTCTCCGAGGATGATGCAATAGCCGCGGCCGGGCATGTGCTTTCTGCCCTGGCTGGAAGGGTGAAGAGGGCTGACCTGGAAGGTCGGACTATTCTCTACACCCGACAGAGGGCTTATGCCCGGTTCGGGCCTTACTTGATACACCTTGCAGTGCTGGTGATTATTATCGGGGGCCTGATCGGCTCTAGCTTTGGCTTCAAGGGCCTGATTCAGCTTTACGAGGGAGAGATGACAGATACCGCCTGGAGTCCGGACGGAAGGCAGGGCATCCCGCTCGGGTTCACCATCCAGTGTCGGGAATTCAGCGTGGAATATTATGAAAGCGGAATTCCCAGGGCATATCGCACACGCCTTGCGGTCATCAAGGAGGACGGCGAGGGCGGCGAGAACGGCGAGGACGGCGAGGTAGCGGATGAGCGCGTGATAGAGGTCAACCATCCTTGGTTTTATCGCGGGATAGGATTCTATCAGCAGACCTGGGGACAGGACAGGCTTTATCGCATGAGGGCCACCAGCCTCAAAGATGCAAGCACTGTAAGCGCGGAGATTGCCCTGGGAGAGAGGTTTGAAGTCCCTGATGCCGACCTGGTTTTTATCCCGGCAATGGACCTCTCGGAGATGAGGCAGGAAGGACTTGAAATTGATTCGGACATCTTCGTGCATGTATTTCTCAAGGAAAAATTCCAGGGGCATATCGGGATAAAGCAAGGCATACCAAGAGAGATCAGCGGGTATAGCCTCGAACTAGAGTGCTCGCCGGCACGGACATGGACAGGCCTGGAAGTTGTAAAAGACCCCGGAATTCCTCTTATCTGGACCGGATTCGCAATCATCTGCCTCGGACTGGTTTTCAGCTTCCTCCTAAAGCACCAGTGCTTCTGGATCACGGTGAAAGGGGTGAAAAAAGATGGCGAAAAGGTGCTCCTGGAATTCTTCGGGTCTGCGAAAAGAGGAGAGCCCGCACTTTCAAGAAAGGCCCAGAAGATGAAGCATGCGCTTGAAGCAAAACTTCGCAAGAGTTAGAATTTAATGCAAGAGAATTTATAATGAAGCGCGGGAATGAGCGAGCCGGTTATTTCCTTCTGCTCCTTGCTTTCATGCTGGCCGCGGCCTTGATCCTTGCCAGGTCTGCACCGGATGAGGCCCGGCTTGACAAGGTAAAGGATAAACTGCCCCCAGTGCTGTTCCCTCATAAGAAGCATGTCGAAGAAATCAAGGCGGAATGTGCGGCCTGCCATCACGATAATCCCAAAGAGCCGGTCTCATGCTTTTCATGCCACAAAAAGGGAAAGGAATGCGAGGCTCCTCCTGCAAAGGACGCCTTTCACAACCTCTGTATATCATGCCACAAGGAAAACAAGGATAAAAATAAAAACCCGCCCACAAAGTGCCTGGACTGCCACAAGAAACAAAAGCCCTAGCCCGGATTATTCACCACAGAGACACAGAGGACGCAGAGAAATGCAAAGAAAAAAATAGTTAAAATCTAAAAGCAGAGCGCAAAGGTAAAAATCAAGTACGCAAAGAAAAACAGGCAGAACCTTTGTGTAACCCACCATTGCGGAGCAATGGTGGGGAATACTCAAGCCTCACGCCTCAACTCTCAAGCCTAATTTATCCGCAGATCGAAGATCCGTAGGATGAACACAGATTTTATTTGAACTATAACAGGGAAACAGACACTCTTGTCTGTTGAGGGTGTGCGACATAAATGGTGGTCAAGTGGCCCTGGGATTTCCAAAAGTTG
>CAZOMR010000106.1:0-10916 GCA_964580655.1 uncultured bacterium | reverse complement strand
CAGAGCCCCTACGGCCGAGAATGAAAAAAGTCACCATTTATGTCGCACACCCGGTGAAAGAGGTGTGTTTCGTTTTCCGATTATCAAGCCCCGTTGAATTAGGCCATGGCTTCGCGTAAAATACATGTGGAATGAATCCTTGTAACTTACGCGGAAAGCAGGCAGGCGATTGAACCAGATGGACACGGAAGGGCTCTAAAGGGAACGATGGTGGAGTCTTCCAGATCACATGAGTGGCCGCGGATCAGCGTGATCATTCCCAACTTCAACGGCGCGGCATTCCTGGGGCCGTGCCTGGATTCACTTGCCCGGCAGGTTTTTCCAGCCTGGAAGGTTATCGTGGTGGATAACGGCTCAAGCGATGAGTCAAGGCGCATTGTGGAAGGACATCCGCTAAAGCCCGAATGGATCGGCCTTTCAGCGAACCGCGGCTTTTCGGCCGCGGTCAACATTGGCATCCGAAAGGCAGGCGCGGAGGCAGTGGCTCTACTCAACAATGATACAGAGGCTGACCCGCGTTGGATACTCTCTGGTGCGAAGGCCCTGATTGAATATCCGGAAGCTGATTTCTTCGCCAGCCTGATCCTTCAGCGTGTGGACAGGGATCGGGTGGACAGCGCCGGGGCCGGTTATGCACGCGATGGCCGTCCCTATCCGTGTGCAAGCGGTGAGCGGGCCGCGAAGTGCAATACGAGAAGGCCGATCCTTGCGACAAGCGCAGGCGCGGCTTTTTTTCCGCAGAGGCTTTTTGAAGAGATAGGATTCTTCGATGAATCGTTCTTCGCATATCTCGAGGATGTGGATTTATGCTTGCGTGCCGGGCTTCTCGGCAAGACCGGGATGTTCCTGCCTGAGGCAGTGGTGTATCATCACGGGGAGGGCACTGATCTCGGAGATCGGCCCGGGGGCCGTCCAGAGGACAGCGAGATGCGCGTGCAATGGATCGCGCGTAACAAGATACTTATACTGGCGCGCGACCTGCCTGCTAGTCTGCTCCTGAGGTGGTGTCCCCGGATAATTCTCGGACTGGCAAAGAGCGCGGCGTATCATATCTTCCTGTCCCGCCAGGGTTCCGCATTCTTCTCCGGAACATGGCAGGGGATTCGGGCTGTTCCAGGGTTAATGGCTGAGCGGCATGAATTGCAAAAGAGACGGAGGATAACGCCACAACAACTGGCCACACGGATGAGAGAGGGGGCGTGCGCGACTTGGTAGCTGTCTCGGTGATCATTCCCAATTTGAATGGCGGAGAGATGCTACTCTCATGCCTTGCCGGACTGAAGCAACAGAGTCTCCAGGATTTCGAGGTTATCCTTGTTGATAATGGCTCATCCGACGGCTCGCCGCAGAGGGCCGCTCAAATATATCCAGGCATGACCCTTTTACTGCTGAATGCGAACCATGGTTTTGCAGGCGCTTGCGCCAGCGCGCATGACCAGGCGAAAGGAGAATGGATAGCGGTTCTCAACAATGATGCGGTGCCGGAGCCTGGCTGGCTTGAGGAGATGTATGAAGCCGGCATCTCGGAGGACAAGGTGGGCATGGTGGCCTCGCGGGTGGTCCAGGACAGGAACCCTGATTTAATTGACTCGCTGGGAATGCTTGCGGGTCGCAATGGCTTGATCTACCTGATCGGACACGGGGACCCGGTAAATGCGCATCCGGAATCTCCGCGCTTCGAGCATGTGTTTGGTCCATCGGCTGTGGCCGCTTTGTATTCTCGAAGGATGTTGGAAGAAATCGGATTCTTCGAGCCGGAATTCTTCGCATATTACGAGGATGCGGACCTCGCGTTTCGAGCCAGGTGGTCCGGATGGAATTGCCTGCTTGCCAATCGAGCAAGGGTCCGGCATGCGCATTCGGCCACGGCAGAGGCAATCGGTCTTTGCAAGACCTATTTCCTTCACAAGAACCTTCTCCGCACCGTGGCCCGGAATTGGCCGCTTTTAAGCTTTGTAAAGAATTTTCCTTACTTGATTTTCTATGACATCCTGACAACACTCGCCGCGGTGTATGCGGTCTCCGGACTCGATGCTTTCCGTGCAAGGTTTGCATTTGGGGCGGGCTTGTTCGCGGACCTCCGTTGGCGCTTTGAGCAAAAGCCCCTGCGCCGTGTTTCGCCGAAGGACATTGACACTTGGCTTTCCCGCGGGTATCCTTCCGCGCTTGAGGTGTTTCAAAGAAGGCGCAATGAAAATAGATAGCAGATTGACCTGGGTATTGCTCTCGGGGTTGGTATTGATTTTTTTCTTGCTCGGTCTCGCCATCTTGCCCCTGCCGTTTCTTCGGGATCAGGGAATCTACTCCTACATTGCATGGTGCTGGAGAGAAGGGCTGGTCCCTTACCGGGACGCGTTTGGACATAAAGGGCCGTTGCTTTATGCAATCTATGCCGTCTCATTGGGGGTCTCAAAGGGAGCCATGTGGGGCCCGAACCTGGCTGACATTTTTTCTCGAACCCTGACTGTTATCCTGATGTATTTTTGCGGCCGGATATTCTTTGATTCAAGGACAGGTATTCTTGCGGCATTTTTTACAGCCCTGCCTTTAATGGCCGTGTTCAATTCCTGCTGGTGGAATGCACAGGCAGAGACATTTATAATTCCGCTCCTGGTTCTGTCATTGATACTCGTGGGCCTGTCATCAGGAAAATACGGTGGATTGGCTGTCTTTGTTTCAGGAATCTTTGCGGCCTTGGCCATGATGCTGAAAAGCACGGCCGGCCTGCATGCTATATTTCTCCTTGGATACCTGCTGTGGCCCGCGTCCAATCCTCAGAGTCCTTTAAAAAAGCGCAAAAGAGGCGCTTGCCTTTTTCTCCTGGGTCTGCTCTGCGGATGCGGGCCCTGGCTGATTTATTTTGCGGCAAAAGGTTCAATCAAGGAATTCTACGAGGCCGTGGTGTTGTTCAACTCCTTTCATGCCGGTGCTCCGCAGGGAACAGGATACTTAGATATCCTGCAAACCGGAGCCAGGGGGCTCTGGGCCGTTTCCGGGTGGCTTTTGATTCCTGCCGCGATCCCTCTATGGAGATGGCTTTCAAGAAGGGCCGACCCGGGGACAGGGATATTGTTCGGCTGGTTCATTTTCAGCTTTCTCCAGGTAGCAGTTCAAATGAAGTTTTTCCTGTATCACTGGCTGGTGCTGATCCCTGCGCTCGGGCTGATGATTTCCAGGGGAATTCTCTTGCTTTTAAGCCCCGGGGGAAGCGGTGCAAGGATTATTGTTTCCAGGGTGATCGTAGCAGGGCTTGTGAGCCTTCAGGCCATCCTGTTTTTGCACCTCTACTTCTTGATCCTTCATCACTACCAGACCTGGCCTTACTTGACCGGAAGGATAGACCGGGGCCAGTATTACTCCCGCTTTCAGGAGGCGCCCAAGGATGGTCTCTCGGATGTGAATTTCCTTGCCACCTGGACCGTGGCCCATGATTTGCGCCAGAACACCAGGCCACGGGACAAGGTGCTTGTGTTCGGATACGAGCCGGCAATATATTACCTTTCAGCCCGGCTCTCGCCAACCCGGTTTCATTCTGATTATCCTTTGACCTTTCCCCCTGGAAATTCCAGGGAAAAAACCCACCGGGAGAAATGGAGGGAGCAGTTTCTCAAGGAGATCAATGCGGACCCGCCTTCCGTGATCATGCTTGTGAGGGGCGACAGGAATGTGCTTGAGTCCGAGGATTCATATACCCAGGCACAGAGGTTCGTGGAATTCTTCTCGTGGCTCAAGGATAATTACAAATTCCAGCGTCGGATGGAAGACTTTGAGCTTTTTGTGAGAAAACAGGATACATGCGAATAGCTTTTCTTGAAGACCGATCCTGGTTTTTTACCGGGCCGAGGGCATATAGAGGCTGGATAGAGAAGGCGCTTTCCGGCCGGCATGAGCTTGGCTTTTTCAACGCGCCGCCTGCTTCGGGGTGGGACATCCTTCATGTGCTGGATGTCAAGCGTGTTTCGCTTGAAACATTGAAGCCGGTCTCTATACCTGTAGTCGCGGATGTGCACGACCATTACTGGGCAGAGTTTGCGGCCTTTCCGAGCCCTGACCTTCCTTTGCGCTGGCTCTTGCAGAAGAGCCGCAGGCTACACTATTGCAGGATACTCGCCCGGGCCAGTGCCGTGATCGTACACGCCCGGGTGGTGGCCCAATACATCAAGCATGGGAATTTGCATCTCGTGCCTTATGGATTGGATCTCGCATCTTTAGCTCCGCAGAGGGATACCCGGCGCGAGCCGATCTTGCTACTTGTAGGCCGGGACTGCCTGCGCAAGGGCCTGCCGGTAATTCTCAAAGCGCTTGGAAGGATCAATCAGCGCTTTCCGGAGGCAAGGCTGGTGGTGATCGGAGACGAGTTCTGGCACACGCGGCTCTGGGCAAAGCTTCTTTCGCGCGGGCTTCCGGTGGAATTTCTTCCCGGTATGCCTTTCAAGAAGGTGGTCGGGTGGTATAACCGATCATCGGTGCTGGTGCTTCCAAGCTACATTGAGAGCTTTGGCTTGACAATACTTGAGGCCATGGCCGCAGGACTGCCTGTGGTGGCGAGTGCGGTCGGAGGAATTACGGAGCAGATCGTATCCGGCGAGAACGGCTTTCTCATCCGGCCTGGAGACTCCCAGGACCTGGCGGAGAAGGTCATCCGGGTTCTTGAGGATAAGGATTTACGAGAGGGCTTTGTAAAAAAAGGGCAGGAGGGCCTGAGTGGCAGGTTTGATCTGGAAAGCATGACGCAAAAGCTTGAGCAAGCGTATCAGAGTGTTTTTGGCCGATGATGGCCGATAAAAGCTGATGAAAGAGTATAAGAGCAAGTATAACTTTTACAACGGCCCATCCAGGCGTCGCAAGATTTTATATGCGGCTGTTGTGGTCATTATGTTTTTCGGGAGCATTGAGGGATTACTCCGGGTTATTGACTTTGGTTTCTATGTGAATTTCAGCGCAGACCTCATTGGTATGCCGCTCCTTGATATGACCCGGTTCCGGCGCATCACGAACCGCACAGTAGATTTTGACCCGTATCTTTTCTGGAGATTCAAGCCGGATCAACTCCTGGATGCAGAGGGAGTGTATCGCAAGCCCGTGATCATCAACAGTCAGGGGTTTCGCGGCCCGGAATTCAGGGAGCATAAGCCAGAGGGGACTTTCCGTATCATCTGCCTGGGTGATTCCAGCACGTTTGGCTGGAGCGTGGGCGAGGATGAGACCTATGCATATTACCTTGAGCGGCTTTTGAATCAGAGGTATCCCTGGGGCTGGTTCGATGTGCTGAATCTGGGTGTGACAGGATACAGCTCAAGGCAGGGCAGGGAGTTATTATCTCGCAAGGCAATACACCTTGAGCCGGATATTGTCATTTTCGCGTTTGGCCCCAATGATCGCCTGCCTGCGCTCAAGAGCGACGCGGACCACCTTCGCGAGAGCACCTGGGCCGTAGGCAGGGTGCAGATGCTTTTCAATCGTGTCCAGCTTTATAAGCTGATCAAGAGCGGAGTGATTTATATCCAGAACAGGGTTCAGGGCTTGAGCCTGGATCCCGCGACATTTATACCGAGGCTTGTCCGCAAGGTGAACCAGGATGAGTTCGCGGAGAACTCAATCGAGGTCAAAAGGCTCTGCGACAGGATCGGGGCCGGGCTGATCCTTGTGAATGTTGATTATCCTTCCGAGCCTATGGACCCTGCAACGCGGCTCGTGAAGGACGAGGCATTGAAAGCTGGTGTTCCGTGCCCTGCGGACTGGAAATTCTGGGACAGCTCGGCTCTTATCCAGGGGATAGCTGATGAGCTCCATGTTTCTGCACTTGACCTGCGTATGCTCTTTTCTGGATACCTGGAACTTTTGCAAAATGGCAAGGGGGACGAGGATCGTGCCAGGGCAAAACAAAGGCAGATCGGGGCGCTACTAAAAGAGGAGCCCTGGCGTTACCTGATGGTTGATAACGGCCATCCAGACGCGTGGGGTCATGAGCTGATAGCGATGGCCCTCTTAGAGAAGATTGAAGCGGACCCGAGGTTTATGGCTTACCTTGATGAACGGGGTGGCGAATGAAGCCTTCTCGCGTGCGGCTTTTTGCTTTTTTACTTATCGCGGTGCTCGGTTTCTTTTTCTGCCTGGAGGTTTTCTTGCGCGTGGCGGCACCGGGTTTTCGCTACCAGCGCGGCTTGGCATACATGCAGTTCGGTTATCCGGCCCCCGATGATTTGCATCATATTTTTTATGAGGACCCTGAATTGCTCTTCAGGATGCGTCCGGGGTTTGATTTCGGAGCAGGGTTTGAGCCGCTGAATCAAAAGGGGTTTCGCGGCCCGGATTTTGAGATCCAAAAAGAGAAAGGTGTTTTCCGGATTGCCTGCCTGGGTGATTCAGTGACCTTCGGTCGCGAGGATGCGAGTTATCCTGAGATTTTATCTATACGATTAAAGGGTCTGAACCCGGATCAGGAATACGAGGTTCTGAATCTCGGGGTGCCCGGGTATTCTTCGTGGCAGGGAAAGAGGCTTCTGGATAAAGAGGTCTTGAATCTTGATCCCGACCTGATAATCTGGTTATTTGGCTGGAATGATCATTGGCTTGCGCATGGGTTTTCTGACTCGGAGCAGGTTCCCGGCTCACCAGTTGCATATCAATTGCGCGATATGCTTCAAAGATTCAGGACATATCAGGCTTTGAATTTTATGGTAGCTAAGATAAGCGCGAGAGATCGAGGAGCAAGACGGTCGCAAAAATTCCGCGTTCCCCTCACAGAATATGAGAATATCCTGGAGGCCGTGGTGAGGGAGTGCAGGGAATTCGGGGTTCCGCTCATCCTTGTAACAGCCCCTTCCGGATTCGGGCTGGGTGAGCTTCCGGATTTTCTTGTTCCGCTCGGATTCATCGAGAAGGGAGAGAATCTAGCCCGGATACATGCGAGGTATAACCGCGCGGTGCGGGACGCCGCAAAAGGGAAGGGCGTTTCTCTTGTGGATGCCCAGTTGCTTTTTGAAAAAGAAGGTGTTAAAAATTTTTTCGATAACCCGGAGAAAGACATCATCCATCCCAACAGGAGGGGATTTGAATTCCTCGTGGATGCCATCCTTGATGAGATGCAAGCCCGCGGATGGGTGAGCGGTCCGATCCGAGAGAGCAAGGAGAAGATAAGATGAAAGAGATTGCAGGGGTCAAGGCGCGGGAGATTCTGGACTCTCGCGGAAACCCCACAGTGGAGGTTGAGGTGAAACTTGAAGTCGGGATAACCGGCAGGGCCGCAGTCCCTTCCGGGGCCAGCACGGGACAGCACGAGGCGCTTGAACTCAGAGACGGGAATCCGCGGCGCTATCTTGGCAAGGGCGTGACCAAGGCGGTGAGTAATGTGAACAAGATCATCGGAGCAAGGGTCATGGGTCTGCCGGCTGACAACCAGTATCTTCTTGACATGACCATGATCAGGCTTGACGGGACAAAGCTCAAGTCCAGGCTGGGAGCCAATGCGATCCTAGGGGTGTCCATGGCCGCGGCCAGAGCCGCGGCGCAGTACTATGGCTTGCCGCTCTATCGGTATCTGGGAGGTCTTGATGCAAGGGTTCTTCCGGTACCCATGATGAATATCCTCAACGGGGGCAAACATGCGGATAATAACATGGACATCCAGGAATTCATGATCGTACCGCTTGGCGCGAAGAGCTTTGCCGAGGCACTGCGCATGGGTGCGGAGGTGTTTCATAATCTGAAAGCAGTGCTCAAGGCCAGGAAGTTGAATACCTCTGTCGGGGACGAGGGCGGCTTTGCGCCGGACCTGAAGAATAATGCCGAGGCGCTCCGGGTGATTATGGAGGCGATCAGGAAAGCAGGATATAAACCACGCGAGGATGTGGCCATTGCGCTGGACCCTGCCGCAAGCGAGTTTTACGAGAAGGGAAAGTATGTGCTCAGGGGTGATAAAAAGAGATTGAACTCCACTGAGATGGTGGCCTATTATGCGAATTTGATTAAGAGGTATCCAATCGTGAGCATTGAGGACGGGCTTGCGGAGGATGACTGGTCTGGCTGGATGCTTATGACGGAGAAGCTCGGAAGCAAAATCCAGATAGTGGGCGATGATCTGTTTGTGACCAGCACCGATCGTCTGCGTAAAGGGATAAAGCTCGGAGTGACTAATTCGATTTTGATCAAGCTCAACCAGATAGGCACCTTGACCGAGACTCTTATGGCGATAGCGCTTGCCCGGAGCGCGGGCTACAGTGCAGTGGTCAGCCATCGTTCCGGAGAGACCGAGGACACCTTTATATCTGACCTGGTAGTGGGTCTGGGCACGGGCCAGATCAAGACCGGGTCAGCCAGTCGGACGGACCGGGTCTGCAAATACAACCAGCTTTTGCGCATTGAGGAGTCACTGGGCAGGGCCGCGATATATCCGGGCCACTCGGTCTTTCCGTTCATGGGCAAGAAGTAAGAACTCGACTGGGATTTGAATCGGAAAAAATTTTCTCGCACAGAGGTATGAAGATGGCGATTGAGACTATAACCCTTCGAGAAGGCAAGGTCTATATGATTGATCAGCGGGTTCTGCCGCGGATCGAAAGGCATCTGGATTTTTCCAACTGCGAGGAGGTTGCGTTTGCGATAGAGCGGATGGTGATTCGGGGGGCTCCGGCTATCGGGATCGCCGCGGCCATGGGGCTGGCGCTGGGAGCCAGGGAGCTTGAGAAGGTAGAGGACACGAAGGCATGGCGGAAGGAGTTCGAGGAATTTTGTGAGAGGCTTTTGCGGACGAGGCCGACCGCGGTGAATCTACCATGGGCAATCGAGCGGATGAGACGTGTGGCGGATGAACACCTGAATGAGTCGGCCAGAGAGAGGGCGAGGGTTCTGGAGGATGAGGCCGGGAAGATTTTGATTGAGGACATAGCCATCAATCGCGAGATTGGAAAAAATGGAAGCCGTCTCCTGCAAGATGGTGATACGGTATTGACCCACTGCAACGCAGGAGCCCTTGCCACCGGCGGATACGGCACAGCCCTGGGAGTTATCCGGGCCGCGGTGGAACAGGGGAATGGTATCCGGGTTTATGCGGATGAGACCAGGCCGTTTTTGCAGGGCGCGCGGCTGACCGCATGGGAGCTGATGCAAGATAACATCCCGGTGACATTGATCTGCGATGACATGGCGGGAAGCCTGATGAGACAGGGCAGAATCCAGAAGGTGATTGTGGGCGCAGACCGGATAGCAAAGAACGGGGATACAGCCAACAAGATAGGGACATATACACTCGCAGTCCTGGCCGCAGAACATGGTATCCCTTTTTATGTCGCGGCGCCTATAAACACGATAGACCTTGAGTGCGAAACCGGTGATGCGATTCCTATCGAGGAGCGTAACAGGAATGAGTTGACGCACATCTTTAACCAGCCAATAGCTCCGGATGGAGTGAATGTCTGGAATCCCGCGTTTGATGTAACTCCGGCAAGGCTCATAACCGCTATCATCACTGAGAAAGGTGTGGCCAGACCCGGGAAAAAGGATGACCTGATATTTGAATGAGAAAGAGGCGGTCGGAAATGTTTGTGAACAAAGAAATAGGGCAAGGGATATTATGGATGGCCGTAGTTTTTTTGATGAGCTTTTCCCTCCGGGCCGGTGAGTTTCGCGTGCCTGATGTCCCGGTCGGGGAGGTCTGCCGGTATGCAGTTCATTCAGAGACCAAAGAGGGGGAGAGCGCGTCGGAGAGCTGGATCAGCCCCCGTGAGGAGATTATTCATATAACGCAGATCATTTCA
Source organism: uncultured bacterium (assembly GCA_964580655.1). Taxonomy (GTDB): domain Bacteria; phylum RBG-13-61-14; class RBG-13-61-14; order RBG-13-61-14; family CAZOMR01; genus CAZOMR01. The sequence continues at coordinate 1,161 of CAZOMR010000106.1, read as the reverse complement.
GGGTTTGAGAAAGACGGCAAACCCTACTACAAGTTTTTCCGGGCAGAGTACTTAGCCGGAGAACACATCAACTATTACAGCTATGATTTCACGCGCTTTGATCCTTACCGCTTTCTCGTCTTCGAGAAGATAATGCAAAGTCCCAATGGCAGGATCATCAAGAAGGAGATAACCTATTTTGACGATCCCGGGCATCCTTTTCCACTGGACCTGAACCACTTCTCCAGCCTGCCCATGGCTGTTCGTGGCCTTGATTTTGAAAAGGGAGAGACTAATGACTTGAAGATATGGTTCTCAAGCCATTTTACTCCGTGGAAGATGAATATAGTGGTGGAGGGCAAGGAGAAGGTGCGGGTGCCTGCCGGAGAGTTTGAGTGTTACAAGGTCAGGTTGGAAGGGGACTTGAGGGCGATCTTTCGCAAGTGGTACTGGGTAGCGAGAATGATCAACCCCTGGATTCCTAAATTCTATTACTGGTTTGATGTGAACCCGCCTTACCCTATGGTCAAGTTCAACGGTCGCTTCGGCCCGGTCGGGTTCTCGCCGGTCCAGGTGCATGAGCTGGTCTCGATCGGTATGGCCGGGCCGGAAGAACTGGATATGATCAAGAAATATTCAAGCCCGCCAGAAGAAATAATGCTCTATGAGGATTTCAAAAGGATGGAAGACAACGGTTAAAGCGGACACGGACTGGGCCCTGATCACGAGCTTCAACGAATGGCATGAAGGGTCTGAAATAGAGCCGAGCATTGAATACGGAAAGCAATACCTTTGTCTGGCACAAAAGTTCTCGGAAAAATTTAAGAAGCAAAGATAGAACCGATCAAGGTGCAAAACATAATTTATCAGGAAGAAGGAATATAAGAATAGCATTCATTTTTGGCGGGGCCGACGGGACTTGAACCCGCGCCCTCTGGCTTGACAGGCCAGCGTTATAACCAACTTAACTACGGCCCCAAATTTATCTCAATGGTGGGCGGAACAGGGCTTGAACCTGCGACCTTCGGCTTGTAAGGCCGACGCTCTCCCACCTGAGCTATCCGCCCATTACCTTCGACATTAAAAAGATACCAACTTTTCAACAGGGTGTCAAGCATCTGATTGTTTTAGGGTGTGCGACATATTTGGTGAATCATTTTTTTAACCCCTTTTTTGGGTTTA
>CAZOMR010000105.1:0-11215 GCA_964580655.1 uncultured bacterium | reverse complement strand
TAAACCCAAAAAAGGGGTTAAAAAAATGATTCACCAAATATGTCGCACACCCTCCCTGAAAACATGATTTTGCGCCCTGTAACTCTTTGTTATATAATGAGGTGAGTGGTCAAGTCTGTCCTATTTTGGACAGCAGTGACTATAATTATTGTTTTAATATCCAATTGTTTTGGCGCCAAGTAATGGGGGCAACGCATTACTTAATACTTAATCGGAGTTGACATGCGCAAAATAGGGGTGTTTATTTTTGATTTGAGATAGATCATGGCATGGCAGGGACTGGCGCTGGTGCTTCACACCCGGGTACGGGGAGAGGCGGACCTGAGCGTGGTTCTTTTCACGCGGGACAAGGGAAAACTCCGAGTCATTGCCAGATCAGCCATGAAGAGCAAGAAGCGTTTTATCGGCCAGTTGCTTCTTTTCAATCACCTCCATGTCACCCTGGCGAGCTCCCGCCGGTCTTCCAATTTGCGGCTTGATCAATCACGGCTGATAGAATCCTTTCCCGGCATGCGAAAGGATATTCGCAAAGTGGCCGTGGCATCCTGTCTCTGTGAAATGGCGGACCTGGCATCCCCGGAAGGGGAGCCTGCGCCGCGGGTTTATGAACTTTTGCTCAGGGCATTCCGGGAGATAGATAAAGGAAAAGAGCCTGACAGGGTCCGGCTGATCTTTGAACTGAAACTCATTGCCCAACTCGGGTTTCAGCCCTCACTATTATCCTGCGCTCACTGCGGGGCTGAATTGGGGGACAGGTCCTTGCGCTTCAGCGCTCCGGCAGGAGGGCTTGTGTGCCAGGACTGCGCAAAGAAAATCGGGTCTGCCGAGTCTGTATCCCCTGCCGCGGTCAAGTCTTTGCGCCGTGCGCTCGTGATTCCCGATGATAAAATCAGCCGGCTCGGATTTACAAAGAGTGCCCTGAAGGAATCCCTGAATCTTGTCTCCAGGTTTACAACCTATCACCTCCATCGCCCGCTCAAGTCCGAAGCCTTTCTCAAAAAGGAGTCATAGCTTCTCATTTCATGTCATTTTATCATTTCAGGGAAAGCAATTCTGGAATTGACCGGCCTTGATCGCGCGCAGGAGCTGGTCCGGATCGCGCGTGTCAGTAGTTTCAATCCATGCTCTGCCCACATCAAGGAACTCGTGTGCATCGTCCGTTGCCAGCTTTGGGACGGGTATTTCCGGGACATCGTATTCCGGGGTGTAGAAGCCGCGGTGTGTGATCTCGATTGCGTCTATCGGGAAGGGCGCGGTCCTGATACGCTGGTTAACCTCGTCCAGCTCCAGGAGATACGACCGGGGATGACAGAGCACATGCAATGTCTCGCTCTCGCCGTGGATGCGGAGCAGGTGCTGATAGTGCCAGGGCTCCCAGTCAAGCTCAATCCCGACAAGCACCAGAGAACGGGTTTTGATCTTGCGGATGAATTCAAAGTAATCGGGCCTGGTCATGAAGGCATGATCGGTAATGGCCACTGCGCGGAACCCCTTTTCCTCGTAGGCCTCGATCATTTCAGCCGGAGAATGAATGCCGTCAGAGAGCGAGGTATGAACATGAAGCGCAACCTTCATCGCGGCCGCATTTTAGCAGACATGCCCGGAGGGAACAACCCCGAATAATAGTTCGATCTACCCCGCGGATTTTTATCTCAGGGCTTATCTGTTCGGCTTATGATTTCTTCTGCGACCGGGGAGAATTCATTGCCAGTGGGAGTCATGCTGAATTCGGAAAGAGGCTTTCTTGACCTGGCCTTGAGAATCTGTATGTTGACTCCTGAGATCAGGCCCATGCCGGAGACCGAGCCCTTGATGATAAAATCGGCATCGGCCTTTTTCTCGACAACCGGATACCCCCTTTGTTTGAGGCTCTCCAGGATGGCCATCCGGACCTTTGTGCCCAGGTTCTGCACCTGGGCCGCGGCAGTCACCTCCTTGAATTCATCCACCCAGATACTGCGATTGGCCTTGATCTCTCGCAGTCGAGCAAGCTCGGCTTCCACATCTGACTTAAGTCTTTCCTCAACCCTCCCGATATGCCTCTTCACAAGCTCCCCGCGCTCATTGATGAGAAACCCGGCGGGAATGCCCCAGACCTTGTAAGCACGGGCCACAAGCCCCTTTTCATCCACAAGCACAGGGAACTCTATTCCCATCCGCTCCTTGACCCCCAGCAGGTGCTTGGGCCTGGGGTCCTGATACCCGATGCCGATTATAACCAGGTCCTCCGGGTTTTCCAGTGCAAGATGATTGAGAAAGGGAACCTCGTCCCGGCAGGGAATGCAGCCCTCGTTGAAGAATGTCAGGTAAAGTATCTTGCCGCGGAAATCCGTGAGTGAAATTTTTTCACCGAGCTCGCCGAGCTCGCCGCGCTCGCCGCTGACCGAGACCAGCTCGAAGCCAGGCGCATCGGAAGATTCAGTCGTCTTTCCAGGGCCCGGGCTGGAAGAGAGAATTAAAACAGCAAGCGCGAATATCGGCCCGCATTTCATGCGGCTCAAGTTACATCTGCCCGGCTCAGGATAAAGTCTTATCTTCATCAGAGAAGTATCTCTCGGTAAACCGGCTGATCCGGTTCAGCTCATCTTCCAGTTCCATGCGTTTCTGTTCGATCATACCATCATCCGCGTCTTCAGGAACAGTAACCGGTTTTCCTGCCATGAACAGGAAGCGGGAGAAGGGATGGGGAATGATAAATTTATCCCAGGAGTTTAACCTCGTAACCCTGTCTGCATAATATGCCACAGGATATACAGGAAATCCTGTAGCCCGGGCAATACGAATGGCCCCTGGCTTCACCTGATACACAGGCCCCTGTGGGCCGTCCGGTGTGATGGCCAGGTGGTATCCCTTCCTGCCAAACTCTATCATCTCCTTCATGCCCTCTTCCCCGCCGCGCGTGGACGAGCCCCAGGCCACTTCCGCGCCGAAGAACCAGAAGATGCGCGAAGCGAGAAACCCCTCAAAGGACTGGCTTGCAAGCAGGACAACACGGCCTCCCCCTATCCATAGATAAAAAGGCGCACAGAGTAGCGCCCGGTTATGCCATAACACGGCGATCAAGGGCTCGCCCTTTTGCCATCGTTCAAGGAATTCATCGCAGTCACGCAATTCCTTGTGCAAGCTGAAAAAAATCAGTCTGGTTATAATATATGCCGGAAGCGGGATCAACCAGAGCATCAACCTTCGCTTAACCTTTTTCCACATGGCTTGTTTTTCTACCCCGACATTCTCTTCCCGGATGGCGCCCTTTCGGTAGCCTTCTCTCCGATCAGGTCGTAGTCAAGGGCATCGGTTATCTTTACCCGGCAGAAGCTTCCGGGCCGGAATTCTCCGCGAAGTAAAACAGCCCCGTCAATCTCATATGCCTGGCCCGCTGTGCGGCCGATATAGCTGAACCCTCCTTCATCAAACCTCTCATCCACAAGCACAGTCTGGGTGCTTCCTATCCGTTCCTGGCTCAACTCCCTGTTAATTTCCTGCTGGGTATCAAGAAGAGTTTCATGCCGCTCCTGCGCCACATGCTCCGGCACAGGGTCCGGAAGTGAAGCCGCCCTTGTTCCCTCCTGCGGAGAAAATACAAAGGCGCCCATCCAGTCAAATCTCACTTGCCTTGTAAATTCCACAAGCCTTTCAAAATCATCCTCTCTCTCCCCGGGAAAGCCGACAACCAGCGTGGTCCGCAAAACCAGCCCGGGAATACGCTCGCGCACGCGCCCAATCAAAGAAAGTATCTCATCCGCGCTCTGTCGCCGGCCCATGGCCCGCAATATTTTGTCCGAAATGTGCTGAAAAGGCAAGTCCAGATAGCTCAAAACGCGGGTTGAACCAGCCATCAGATCAAGGACCTCATCATCCAGGTTCTCCGGGTGCACATAAAGCAGGCGATACCAGGGCACCTGAGTCCTCTCAAGGAGTTCCCTCAGCAAACGGCATAAAGCACCCTGTTCTCCACGGTCTCGGGCATAGGCCGCAGTATCCTGTGCAATCAAGGTAATCTCTTTCACGCCCCGGGCCTCCAGAAAATTCGCCTCCCTTATGATTTCATCCACTGGCCGGGAATTCAGCGGGCCACGGATTCTCGGGATAAGGCAAAAGGTGCAGGAATGAGAACAGCCCTCCGATATCTTGAGGAATGAAAGATGCGAAGGGGTGGTGATCAAGCGAGGCAAACCCTGGCCCTTTCGTTTAAGGGGACCAAGCCTGAGAGATAGCTCCGCTCCCAGCCGGCCGAGCTCACTCAGTCCCAGCCAGATGTCAACCTCGGGTATCTCATGAGACAACTCCTTCTTCCATAGCTCCACCATACAGCCCACCACCGCGATCACCTTCAACCTCCCAGCCTTCTTCTCCTCCACGGCCTCAAGAATGGCATCTATGGACTCATCCTTTGCAGGGTCTATAAACCCGCAGGTGTTGATCACGAGCGCATGAGCGCCATCAAGGCTGGAAGCTCCCCCACGGCCAGGGAGTATCTCAAACCCCTGAGCTGAAAGCTCGGCAAGGATCTTCTCGGTGTCAACCAGGTTCTTGAAACATCCGAGGCTGAGGTATGCGAGAGAGGGCATTACAAACCAGAGTGCGGCCCGGGCTAAAACACATAGCGCCGCATGCGCACATTAAGGATCAGGGCCACCGCGATCATTACAATGACAAGGTGCGAGCCGCCGTAGCTGAAGAATGGAAGCGGTATCCCGATCACGGGAAACATGCCGGTGGTCATTGCCAGGTTAACTACCGCGTGCCAGAAGAGTATGGCCACGGCTCCGAGCGCGAGCATGGCGCCGAAGCGGTCCTTGGCCAGGGCCGCAGTGCTGATGCCGCGGATGATAATGAACAGGTAAAGAAGAAAAACCGGGATCAGCCCGCGAAAGCCCCACTCCTCTGCCCAGACAGAAAAGGCGAAATCGGTCTGCTGTTCCGGCAGAAAACTCAGCATGTTCTGGGTGCCGCGGGCAAAGCCCTTGCCATGCCATCCGCCGGACCCGATGGCTATCTTGGACTGTAAGAGGTTATAACCCACTCCGAGCGGGTCGCTTTCAGGATGAACGAAAGTAACGAGCCGCTCCTTTTGATGTGGACGAAGAAGATAATGCCAGGAGGGGTAAAAGCTCATGGCAAGGATTAAAACCAGGAGTAACAAGGCCCGGCGGCTTACGCCCATAAATAGGATCATGCTCATTCCCACGAGGAGAATTATCAGGCCGGTGCCCATATCCGGTTCCAGCATCACGCACCCTGCGGTAATGCCGACGAGAAGAAGCGGCAGAATTATTTCGCGAAAGGAATAGGCCCGGGGCAAAACCCCTGGAGCCGATGTCCTGTCCCTGTGCCAGAAGCGGGCGATAATCAGAACCAGCGCTATCTTAGAGAGCTCCGAGGGCTGGAAGTGAAAATATCTCAGGTCAAGCCAGCTACGCGAGCCGCGAATCTCCTCGCCGAAAAATAACACCAGCAATAAAAGCCCGATACTCGCCACATAAAGCGGCACCGCGACCCTCTCCGCCATGCGATAGTCAAAGAGAAGAATAAGGACCACAAACCCCAGCCCCAGCGCCAGCCAGTAAAGCTGTAGTCTCCAGAGCGTAAGGCCGTAACCCGCGCTGTAGAGATTAAAGATGCCCACACCTGCAATAGCAAGCACCGCGGCCAGATAGCTCCAGTCAAAGTTCTCAAGAGACCGGCGGTCAATGGCAAAGCTCATGGCATTAAATTATCATAGCCGGTGTTTAATGTAAATAAAGGTAAGGGAATTTTGGGCTTTATTATTCAGGGGATTTCTGGTAAAAGAGAGCCAGGAAGAGAAAGGGTGAAGGAGGACTTGTGATGGAAACTTTTGAGTGTATAAGGACGCGGCGGAGTATCCGGCGATACAAGTCGGAGCCGCTTCCGGATGATGTGCTTGAGAAGGTTCTCGAGGCGGTGCGGTGGGCCCCTAGCTGGGCTAATACGCAATGCTGGGAACTGGTTTTAGTAAGGGACGAGTCGGTGAAGAAGGCTCTCCAGGAAACGCTTCCGCAGGGGAACCCATCCTGGGACGCGATAGTATCTGCACCTGTGGTGGTTGCGGCCTGCGCAAGGAAGGGCAGGGCAGGTGTGAAAAATGGTGAGCAGATGACCCTTCACGGGGACTGGGCCATGTTTGACATGGGCATTGCTTGCCAGAACCTGTGTCTGGCCGCACACGCTCTCGGGCTGGGCACGGTGCATGTAGGGCTTTTGGATCACAGGAAGGCCGGAGAGGTTCTGGGTCTTCCGGAGGATGTTCTGGCCTTTGAGCTGATCCCGCTGGGCTTCCCGGAGCAGGAGCCAAAGGCACCGCCTAGAAGGCCGATAGATGAGTTTGTGCATTACGATAAGTTCTGAGCAGTGGCAGGGCTTTCATTGCAAAGTTAATCAGGCCGGTATATAAGCAAGGAATCCATTCCAGCAGGAGGCTGAGACACTGATCATGGGAAGATATTCAAGTAATTTCATCGGCAATTATATGAGGAGCTGTGTCACGCACAACCCTGATACGCTTTTCTTTGCATACGGAGACCGGCGTTACACCTGGGCTCAGATGAACAATGAGGTTAACCGGCTTGCGCAGGCGCTTTTGAGGCTTGGAGTGCAAAAGGGGGACAAGGTTACATTCATGTTCCACAACAGCCCGGAGTTCCTGGTGACCAATTACGCTATCCAGAAGGTTGGCGGCATACCGGTTCCGATGAATTACCGGTTCACGGCGCGTGAGATAGGGTATCAGGCGAGCCATTCTGATTCCACGGTGTTCTTGTTCGAGGACCTGTGGAAGGAGCCGGTGCTTGAGGCGAGGGCTGATCTTAAGGGCATCAGGCATTTCATCTACAAGGGCAAGGATACCCCGGGGGGAATGCTGGACTTTGACGAGGTGATGAGCGCGGAAGAGCCGGAGGAGCCTGAGGTTGAGACCGGCCCGGATGATGTTGCTGTCATGGTATATACCGGCGGGACGACCGGGTATCCCAAGGGGGTTATGCTCACCTACGGTGCGCACCTGAAGATGTATGAGTTCCTTTTTATACAGTTGATCCAGCGTCTTGCAGAGGTGGACATGAGCTCGGAGATGAGCGCCCGGGTTCAAGGTGCGCTTCCCATACCCATGGTCGGCCTACAGCTTGCCATCTACCGCAACCGGCTCACGAAAGGCCTGCTAAAAAGGCCGGGGATGGACCGCCGGGTGCACCAGCTCTTTGCACGGATTCTCTCTGACCCTGACCTGCTCAAAAGGAATTACAAGAACCGGGTTAGCTGGATGACTCCCTCCATGCCATACTTCCACGATGCGTCCTACCAGATAATTCTTCTCGCGGCATTTGCAGGGAATATAACCATGATCTCTCCTCCGGGGGTCAAGTTTCAGCCGGAGAAGATACTCGCCGCCATAGAAAAAGAGAAGCCTGTTTTTGTTGCCAATGTTCCGACCGGCTGGAAGATGCTGGTGGACTATCCCGATATAAACAGGTTTGACCTGAGTTCCGTGGTCGTGTGCGCAAGCGGCGCAGGGGTCTGCCCTGCCAGCCTGAAGAAGAAGATACTTACCCAATTCCGGGGAGCGCTTGTGTTGGACCTCTTTGGCCAGACCGAGATGACCCCGATCACCACATTCCGCATTGACATAGACCCTGAAAAGATCAAAGACAGGTCAATAGGCCAGTCCATCCTTGAGTCAAAGATAGTGGATGATGACGGCAACGAGGTCGGGCAAGGGGTGATCGGAGAGATAGTCTACCGGGCCGAGACCTCCATGAAGGGTTATTACAAGGAAGAGGACAAGACATCGGAGGTGATAAAGGACGGGTGGTTCTATGGAGGGGACCTCGGGTACTACGACGAGGAAGGCGAGATCAAGATAGTAGAGAGGAAAAAGGAGTGCATCACATCCGGGGGCGAGAAGATATTCCCACAGGAGGTTGAAGAGGTCATTGCGGAGCACCCCCGGGTCGCGGATGTCTGCGTGATCGGGGTGCCGGATGAGACATGGGGAACCGCGGTGCGGGCAGTAGTCCGGTTGAAACAGGGCGAAAAGCTCGATCCGGATGAACTGATAGAATTCGCGAAAGAGAAACTGGCTGGCTACAAGTGCCCCAAGTCAGTGGTCTTTACCGAGTCCTTTCCCATCTCCCCGGTCGGAAAGATCCTCCGGGCAAAGGTCAGGGAGATACACGGTTAGATAGAGGCCAGAGCTTCAGGGCCTGTTGCCCAAACATGAAAATCATTTTTGCACTGAAGGCGCTTTACAAGAAACCTGTTTCGCTACAGGAACTAGTTAACGCTTGAGTTGCGTAAACAAGTAACTGCCTGTTACCTTTTTATTTATGGCTCTTCCTCATTTCTTTATAAGGATCAGGAATTTGGCCTTTTAATATTTTTTAGTAAATTATCATACCCTGGTCAATATACTAATTGTCATCATTTTATTGACTAAAATACCATCTTATAGTATGTTGTCAATTTGGAAAGAAAAATCTAGACTTTGAGTTGTGAGGTATAGATGCCCGAAAAATCCAGAGCTAAGGATTTAAAGAGGTTACTTGGAAGGAGGATAGTGTATTTACGGAGGGGAGCGAGGTGGTCCCAGGCGCAACTTGCTGAGAAGATAGAGGTTTCTGATAATTTTGTCGGTCAGATAGAGAGGGGCGAGCGGGCCCCTTCCATTTGCACATTAGAAAAGATAGCCCGTGTTTTTAATGTAAGGGTAAAGGACCTGTTTGATTTCGATGAATCAGGGTCCGAGGACAGACTTGCTGGCAGGGATAAAAAGATAGAGGACCTTGTTTTATTTCTGCGCACCAAGACCGAGGATGAGATAGCTTTTATAGATAAAGTGGTAAAGGGGTTATACAAAGAGTTCAAGGATGTGGATGGATAGGAGGGGCATATCAGGCCTCAGGTCTCAAGCCTCAAGTCTCAGGCCTCACGCCTCAGGCCTCAAACATCCGCCTATCTGGTCTTGATATATATATTCCCCTTTTCGCTGACCTTGAGAACACCCTTGACGGTTACGGTCTTGCCGATTCCGGAATCTGGAGGATTGCATCCAGGAGGGAACCGGCCGTTTACATAGATAGCTCCGGTCTTGTCCTTCAGCACCCAGTCGCTTCTCGTGACCGGGGGGCCCGAGTCAACTCCTTTCCAGCCTTGAAATTGACCGGTTACAACCACTGTCTTGTCAAGATACAGGTCCTTGTTTCTGGTCAATTCAGATATGGTCACAGAGCCTGGAGCTTCAAAAGGCTTTTCCACTGAAGGGCCCTCATCCGATGTAACCTCAGTCTCCGATCCTCCAGGATACGATGTCAGATCAGGTTCCTCGGCTTTATCCCTTCCCCCGCATCCGGCTAAAACCAGCGCCAGGATTGCAATCCCGCAAAAGATTAAAAACCTCATTCAGCCGCCTCCTTTCCAGGGATTATCGCGTATGAGTAGGGGCGCGGCTTGCCGCGCCCTATTTGGGCAGGGCAAGCCCTGCCCCTACATCCCCTGAGTATCCATATCCATCCAGCACATATAAGTTAATCCCGGCAGACAGATGAAATTATGGGGGGCAGTATCCGCAATAACTGCATGCATCCGAGCAACAGTCCCCGAAGTCAACACACGCCGCATCGCAATAACATCCGTATGGAGCCGTATCATCGCAGAATCCCGGTATGGCCTGGCACCCGCAGTCCTCCGGGCAGGTGATGTCCGTTTCACCGGCATCGCAGGAGTCGTCGCCGCATACCGTGCCGATATCATCCCACATCAGGTCGTATTGATTGCAGGTTGAATCGTAGTTATAGACCACGATGTAATATGTCCCGGGCTCGCTTACAGTGTAATCAATGGTTTCACCATCCGTCACGCCGTATGATCCGGTCAGATAATTTATATCACTGTCATATAATTCAATATCAATGTCTCCGAGGCCGTGGATAAAGGTGCAATCAACAAGAACCCTTTCCTCCCCGGGGGTTACATCAATTATGAAAGCGTCCCGGTCAATCTTTGGCCCCAATACCGATCCCCGGCCTGCAATTGTGCTGAGCCAGGTATCCTCTGGCAAAGGATAAGCAGTTTCAAAGTAATCATTCGGCTCATACGGATCACCACATATAAGGCCTACGCCACAGACAAAGTCATCCCACTGGGTGTCCTGCGCGAATGCGAGACTGTCATACCCGGAAACATAGCCGCCAACCGGATAGTATATGGAAAGCCCGTGGGCATTTAGATAATCAGGTGCCTGGACAAGGTTCTTGATTACCGCATCATCAACAGAGTCCATTACACCTTGAGCCGCGGTCTGCAATGAAGCAGGCACTGCACTTGCCAGTATTCTTTCCGCAAAGTGGTACAGATCAATATATTCGGGATCATTGAAGCTCAGGCTCTTTATCCTGGCATTATCTATCTCAGTGGAGTAGGTTCCATAATTTGAGATCAGGCTTCCGGCAAAAGCATCAACACTTGCCCCCAGGGAGTTTCCGAAAGACAGGTCCACTGCTGAAAGTGTGGAATTGGATGATGAATCATCATGGTATGCCTGCACTATCTTCTCGCCCAGGCTCGAGCCATCCATCAGCGGGTCAAGAGCCAGGTCAGCCAGCCACACATCGTATGTCCAGCCATCTACCGGCTCAGTCTCCTCGCTACCAACCATCACATCGGCATAATCCCCGAGATAGTAAGCGACCTCCGTCATCTGCATCAGGCAGGCATCAAACCCGATCAGGTCTATACTGGCCACGCCGGTAGCGGCCAGAGCATTGCTCAAAGCCGACTCCAGCTCCGCATTGGTCAGGTAATCCGAACCATCCGTATCATCCACGGCAACGCCTTTCACAGCCTTGACTGATTTCTTCTTCCAACCGCTTCCATGATCCCAGATAATCACTGCATACCTGGATGACGGGAATCTCTTTATTCCCCATTTAATGAAATTCTCCAGGGTAACAGGGTCCCCCATATTAAGCTCTCCCAGTTTGGACACCAGGGTAGAGCTAATCCTGGAGGTATCAGAATCCTTCTTGACATGATACCGACGGGTACCAGCCCAGTCTCCGTTAGATGAGTCGCCTTCGGGTATCCTGTCAATCTGCACGAGAATATCAAAGCCCTTCCCGGAACCCACAACCTCCATTTCATTGAAATCACCAATCGCATTACCTTCCAAATTGTTGTCACCGTCCAGATATACCATGATCGTCCA
>CAZOMR010000104.1:0-11286 GCA_964580655.1 uncultured bacterium | reverse complement strand
TCAAACATCCTCACCAGGATGTTTACCATGTGTTGAACCTGTACATTGAATTGCAAAATAGCCATGACTCTTTTATACTTATGGTGCAGTTGCTTGAGCCTTTTCAGGTTGAAGCAGATTAGAGATGAATACGAATTCCGGGAGATAAAAGATGAAAAGCCTGGCCGCGGTTATCCTGGCCGCAGGAGAGAGCAAGCGGATGAGGTCCCGAACCGTGAAGGTGCTTCATCAGCTTCTGGGCCGATCCCTGATTGATTATCCCGTGGAGCTGGCCCGATCAGCAGGCGCGGACCCTGTCGTGGTAGTGCTTGGAATTCAGGCAGAGGAAGTGAAAAAGCATCTCAGGGAAGAACCTGTCCGTTTCGCGGTCCAGAAAAAACAACTCGGCACAGGCCACGCTGTGCTTTCCGCCCGGTCCGCACTGAAGGGCTTTAACGGCGATGTCCTCATTCTTTACGGAGATGTCCCGCTCCTTAAAAAAGACACTATCAGGAAACTTATTAGAAGCCACCGTAGAAAGAAAGCCAGGCTTTCCCTCCTTGTCACACACATGCCTGACCCGAAAGGCTATGGCCGGATCATCAGGGATCACTCCGGACATCTGGTGCATATCATAGAAGAGGCTGATTGCGCGAGGGAGCAAAGGGGCATCAAGGAGGTCAACCCTGGAATCTACTGTGCGGACTGCGGGTGGCTCTTCCAGGCCCTTCCACGGATCAAGTCCGACAACCGGAAGGTGGAATTTTACCTCACAGACCTCCCTGCGCTCTCGGTCAAGTCCGGGAGCGAGGTAAACACCGTGGCCGTGCAGGATTTTCGGGAGACACTAGGCATAAACACCCGCGCGCATCTTCATCGCGCTCAGGTGTTTTTAGGTGAAAGGATTAATGCAAGGCATCTTGAATCCGGTGTGACAATGGAGGACCCTGCTCATACCTACATCGAGACCGGGGTCAGGATCGGGCCGGATACCTACCTTGAACCCGGTGTCCGTCTCACGGGCAGAACAAGGATCGGGTCAGACTGCTGGATTCAAGCCCAAGCGCGCATCTCTCATTCCATCATAGAGAAGGGTGTTGAGATACGGGCTGGTTCCGTGATAGAGGAAAGCCTTGTCAGAACAGGGGCCACAGTGGGGCCGATGGCACACCTGCGGCCCGGATCAGTGGTGGGCAGAGGTGCGCATATCGGGAACTATGTGGAGTTGAAAAAGGCCGTGGTCGGGGATGGCACAAAGGCCGCTCACCTCACTTATCTTGGAGATGCCCGTATAGGGAGGAATGTGAATATCGGTTGCGGCACCATCACCTGCAATTATGACGGCGAGAAGAAATGGAAGACCGTGATCGGGGATGATGTCTTTGTAGGAAGTGACACCCAGTTGATAGCACCGGTGCGGGTCGGCAGGGGAGCTTACCTTGGATCAGGTTCCACAATATCAAAGGATGTGCCTCCACATTCACTGGCTTTGACCCGGGCTCCCCAGGTCCACAAACCCGGATGGGTGAAAAGGCGTAAAAAGGGGGGAAAGAAGGCCTGAGCCATGTGCGGGATCATCGGCTATATCGGGAATCGCGGGGCCCCCGGGATCATCATGGAAGGGCTAAAACGTCTGGAATACCGCGGGTATGATTCCGCAGGCATCGCGGTCATTGATAATGACGAACTTCATATCCGCCGGTTTGAGGGCAAGCTTTTTCACCTTGAAGAGAATCTGAAAGAGCACCCTCTTTCAGGGTCTGTTGGAATCGGGCACACTCGCTGGGCCACGCATGGCAAGCCCTCGGACCGGAACGCGCATCCACATCGAGTCAGCGATATAGCGGTAGTCCATAACGGGATCATTGAAAACTTCGCTGACCTTAAAAAGAGGCTTTTGAAGAGGGGTCATGAATTCAGGTCCGAGACGGACACCGAGGTCATAGCGCACCTGATTCACCATTATCTTGAGAGCGGAGCCGGGTTTGAAAAAGCGGTGCAGAGAGCAATGAAAGAGCTTGCGGGATCATACGCGATGGTCGTGCTCAACCGTTGCGAGCCGGATACGATCATCGCGGCAAAGAAGGCCAGCCCCCTGTTAATCGGATTGGGCAAAGGCGAAAACCTCGTGGCATCGGACATCCCTGCACTGATAAGCCACACCCGAGATGTGGTATCCCTGGAAGACGGCGAATACGCACTGATCCGCCGCGATACGGTTGCCATCAAGGATCAGGCCGGAAAGGATTTGAAACGCGGGCCGCGGGAAATCCAGTGGACTCCATCCATGGCGGAAAAAGGCGGGTTCAAACACTTCATGCTCAAGGAAATATTTGAACAGCCGCGCGCCGTGGCAGACACCATGGCAGGAAGGGTCTTCGCGGATAAAGGAGATGTCAGGTTCGAGGATCTCGACTTGAGTGCGGAAAAGCTACGAGGAGTCAGCAAAATTTCGATCGCGGCATGCGGCACTGCATGGCACGCGGGGCTGATCGGAAAATGTTTGCTTGAGAAATTCGCCCGTGTTCCTGTGGAGGTGGACATTGCCTCGGAGTTCCGCTATCGCATGCCCCTGGTTGACAGGAACACACTCCTCATCCTCGTGAGTCAATCCGGGGAGACAGCGGACACGCTGGCCGCACTGGAAGAGGGAAAGAGGCTTGGCGCAACTGCCTTGAGCATCTGTAATGTCATTGATTCAAGCATACCCCGTAACTCCGACGGTGTCATTTACATCAGAACAGGGCCGGAGATAGGAGTGGCCAGCACCAAGGCCTTCGTAGCCCAGCTTGTTGCGCTATACCTGTTCGCGGTTTACCTCGGAGGCGTGCGCCGGGTGCTCTCCAGAAAGGACAGGGTAAGCCTTTTGACCGAGGCATTAAGGCTGCCGGGCTTGATAGAGAAGATGCTGAAGGACGAGAAGAAAATCATCGAGACGGCCCGGCGCTTCTACCATGCCCCCGGGTTCTTCTATACAGGTCGGGGGATCAATTTTCCGATCGCGCTGGAAGGCGCGCTCAAGCTCAAGGAGATCTCATACATCCATGCCGAGGGATACCCTGCGGGAGAGTTGAAGCACGGCCCCATTGCCCTGGTGGACGAGCACATGCCTGTGGTTGTTCTTGCGCCGCGCAACGCCCTTTTTGACAAGACCATATCCAACCTGGAAGAGGTGGCCGCAAGAGGCGGCAATGTAATTGCGCTTGTTAATCCTGGTGATATTCGCAAAGTAAAGGACAGATGCGCGGCCGTTATACCGGTGCCATTGACCAGCGCTGAGCTGACCCCGATTCTTCTCGTGATCCCGCTTCAAATTCTCGCTTACCATATCGCTGAGCTCAACGGCACGGATGTGGACCAGCCGCGCAACCTGGCCAAGAGCGTGACCGTGGAGTAGTATTCCTTATCCATGTCCTCATCCTTTCGTTACCTCGAAGAGCTCAACCCTCCTCAGCGCGAGGCGGTCATGCACACCGAGGGCCCGCTTTTAATTCTGGCCGGGGCCGGTTCCGGCAAGACTCGCGTGCTCATCTACAGGGTGGCCCACCTCATCAACCGGGGCGTTGACCCGTGGAACATCCTGGCAGTTACCTTCACCAACAAGGCCGCGGATGAGATGAAGGATAGGATTTCCCGGATACTGGGGACTGCCGCGCATCTGCTCTGGGTGGCTACATTTCATTCCACTGCCGCGCAAATCCTGCGCAGTCATATTCATCTGCTGGGATATTCACGCGATTTTACTATCTATGACGAGGGCGACTCGCTCTCCCTCATCAAGATGGTGATGAAGGAGCTTGACATTGATGCCAAGGCATTCTCTCCCAAGTGGGTCCGGGCAGGGATCGAGGCCGCAAAGCGGGACCGGCTGGACCTGGAGGAAATAGCTGGGGAGTCCGGTGGAGGTGGGATTAACCTGATCGCTCGCATTGCAGTGGCCTACCAGGCCAAACTAAAGGCCGCGAATGCCCTGGACTTCAACGACCTGCTCCTCTTTACCCTCCGGCTATTCGAGCGCCAGCCTGATGTGCTCGCTCATTACCAGGAGCGATTCCGGTATATTCTTGTGGATGAGTATCAGGACACAAACGAGGTCCAGTACCTGATAGTGAGGAATCTCGCACGGCGCTTTCGGAACCTATGTGTGGTGGGAGACGAGGATCAGTCCATCTACGGCTGGCGCGGTGCCAACCTGGAGAACATCCTGAATTTTGCCAGGGACTTCCCTGGTGCACGCGTTATAAAACTGGAGCAGAACTATCGGAGCACCAAGAATATCATTGAGGCGGCAAGCGCGGTTATCTCGATTAATAAGCGTCGGACCCCTAAGGAGCTCTGGACCGAGAGAGAAGCTGGCAGAAAGATACATGTGCATCAGGTGCAGGACGAGCGAGCCGAGGCCAACTGGCTCGTGGAGCAGGTGCTGAGGCTCAAGGGCCAGGGGTACACGCTGAGCGATATGGCCGTGTTCTACCGCACCCATGCCCAGTCGCGGAATTTCGAGGACGCGCTGAGGGCATTGAACATTCCATACGCGGTATACGGCGGGGTACGGTTCTATGACCGCAGGGAGATAAAGGACATCATAGCCTACCTCCGGGTGCTCGTAAATCCTGCGGACGAGGTGAGTATCCTGAGGATCATCAATGAGCCTGCGCGCGGTATCGGGAAGGGCACAGTGGCAAAGCTGAGGGCTTTTGCGGACCAGGAAAAGGGATCACTCCTGGAAGCGATCTCATCCTTGATCCGAAAGGATGTCCTGCCGGCCAGGGCCAAGGAAAGCGTGTCCGGCTTTTTCAAGTTGATGCGGAGCCTGCAAAGAAAGGCGGAAAAGACCGAAGGCCCTGGAGAAAGCGGATCGCTTGTTAAACTGGTTGAGAGCGTGATCAAAAAGAGCGGCTACGAGAAGAGCCTGATAGATGAGGCCACGATTGAGGCGCAGACCCGGCTTGAAAACCTTGATGAACTTATCAGCGCGGTCTCGGAATACGAGTCCAGCACCGATGAGCCATCCCTACAGGGATTCCTGGAAAAAGTGGCGCTTTACTCTGATATTGACGAGTATAGTGATGAAGAGGGATACCTCGTGCTCATGACACTCCACAGCGCCAAGGGGCTTGAGTTCCCGGTGGTGTTCATGGTGGGAATGGAGGAAGGGATGCTTCCGCATATCCGGGCCCTGGAGGATGAGGAGAGCGAGGATGGCAGGTCTCTTGAGGAGGAGCGTCGTCTCTGTTATGTAGGGATGACCCGTGCCAGGGAGCTTCTTTATTTTACGCATGCCCGGAGCAGGGGAGTGCGCGGGTCGCGCCTGAGCACCGAGCCATCGCGGTTTCTCTTTGATGTTCCCGGGGAATATCTTGAGGGCTCGATCCGTCTTACTTCATGGCCCGGTCGTGAGAGGAAAAAGGCCAGGCGGGAACTCCAGCCGGATACTGATGAGAGCTACATCGAGTCCGCAGAATCCGAAGAGCCGGAATACTGGGACTCTGATGCAGAGGTAACCTTGCGCAAGGGCACGAGAGTGAGGCATCCGGATTTCGGCGTTGGCGTGATCCGGAGGATAGAAGGCCACGGAGAAAAGCTCAAGCTGACGATAAAATTTGATAAGGGCACAAAAAAGATACAGGCCGCTTACGCCGGGCTTGAGCCGGCTGAATGATCATGCTATCTTTCTTAGCATAAGAATCAGGAGGTAAAGGATGTCGGAAAAGATTCCCACGGAAAAATCTAAAAAGAAGCGAAAACAGGAAGACGAGTATTTCGCCAGAGAAGAGGCCAGGAAGATAGCTGAGCACAGGGAGCGCCTGAACCTGGAGCGTGCCGAGGCGGAAAAAAAGCATCTTAAAGAGAAATGCTGGATGCGCTGTCCCAAATGCGGCCACGAGTTGAAGGAAAAGGAATTTCAGAAGGTCATGATTGACCAGTGCGAAAGCTGTGGCGGGATATGGCTTGACGCCGGGGAGTTGGAGATGCTTACAGCATCTTCGTCCAGTCGCGGACGCTCCACGGACAGCGGTTTCATTCAAGGTCTGCTCAAATCCGTGACCAAGCCCAGGGCTTGAGTCCATGGGCCAGAAAAGATGGCTGATTGCGGAGGCGGCCGGACTCACCGTGCTTGCCCTGGTCGCAACCGCGATTGTCACAAATTTTCACAGCCCCTTTTTCAAGAAATACGCCTCTCTCTTTGCCGCGGCATGCTGGCTGTATCTTCCACTTATTGCAATATGGGTCCGCCGGGAGTCTCTCGGCCCATTTGCACTCGATCGGCTCGCTTTTCTCTCAAGCATCTTTTGGGCGATCCTGTGGATATTGATCACATTCCCCGCATTCTATCTCGCATGGGCATGGGCTCAGGGCCATTTTTATAGTTATCATTGGCATCTTCGCCTTCCCGGTGACATCTGGCAGATTCTTATCTTCCAGTTTCTTGCCACGGCCATACCAGAGGAGCTGTTCTTTCGTGGCTATGTTCAAGGCCGTCTCAACCAGGTGTTCGCCAGGCCGTGGCGCTTGTGGGGAGCGAGAATAGGTCCGGGGCTCTTTGCCGCGGCACTTGTCTTCTCGCTTTGCCACCTTGCAATCGAGGCCAACTGGATGCGCCTTGCCGTGTTCTTTCCCGCAATGCTCATGGGCTGGATGCGCGAAAAAACCGGGTCCATCCTTGCCCCTATACTCTTTCACGCACTCTCAAATATCTCATTCCTCGTAGCACAGGCCGGGCTGTATCAAAGCTGATAAACTAAAGAGGGAAAAATTTGGAGTGTTGCCTTCATCTTTTCTTGCGATTTTATTGTCTTCCAGATAAAATTAATTATAAGGAGAGAATATGAAAAAGAGCAGGAAAAAGGCATTGGAACTTACGGTGCTCATTGAACGGGATGAAGACGGCTATTATGTGGGACGGGTTCCGGCTCTCCGCTCCTGCTATACCCAAGCGCGGACTTTAGAGACATTGCGGAAGAGACTAAAAGGGGTTATCGAGCTTTGCCTGGAGGAGGAAGAGCCTGTCCGTGAAAAATTTGTAGCAGTTGAGCAGATTGAGGTCAAGGCTTGAGCCGTGTCGGACCGCTCCCTGCACGCCAGATGCTTCGGTTTTTAATGATGAAACGCCAAGAGGGCGAAATAATTTTACCGCAAAGGCGCAAAGGACGCAAAGGGCAAAAATATAAAATAGAATCTTCTTTGCGCTCTTTGCGTCTCTGCGGTGTAATAAAAAATCTTAACTGCACTCTCCGGGTTTATGTCGCAAGCTCTAAGTTGAATCGGAATTTGACATTCAAGAAAAAATTATCTAGTATTATTTCTCTGAAGGTTTAAGGTGATGAAGACGCATGTTGTGAAGAAGAAGGAATTACATGGCAACTGGTTGCTTGTGGATGCGGATGGCAAGGTGCTGGGCCGGCTTGCGAGCCGGGTGGCCGTGCTTTTGCGCGGGAAGCACAAGCCCAACTACACGCCGCACATGGATGGAGGGGATTTCGTGATAGTGGTGAATGCGGCAAAGGTGCACTTGACCGGGACCAAGCTGGACAAGAAGAAATACTACCGCTCTTCAGGGTATACCGGCGGATTGAAGGAGATCACGGCACGGCGGCTTATGGAGAAGAGCCCGGAGACCCTGATCCGCCAGGCAGTGAAAGGGATGTTGCCCAAGACTAAACTTCGCGCGCCCATGATGAAGAAGCTCAAGGTATATGCCGGGCCGGAGCATCCGCACCAGGCGCAACAGCCAAAACCATACAAGATTTAAGGAGGGATATCTTGAAAGCCGAACCTGAATTCCTGGCCACGGGCCATCGCAAGACATCTTCAGCACGCGTGCGCCTGAGAAAAGGGACAGGACAGATGATAGTCAATAAGAGGACTCTGGAAGAATATTTCGGCCGCAAGACCTCGCAGATGATCGTGCGCCAGCCGTTCGAGTTGACAGACACCATGGGCAAATACGATGTGCGCGTGAATGTGTGCGGGGGAGGCCTCTCCGGGCAGGCGGGCGCGGTCCGCCACGGCATCACAAAGGCCTTGATCGAGCTCAACCCGGAATTCAGGTCCATCCTGAAGAAGGCCGGGTTTATCACCAGGGACGCCAGGTCCAAGGAGCGCAAGAAATACGGCCAGCCCGGAGCAAGAAAAAGGTTCCAATACAGCAAGCGGTGAGAAACCAGTAATTAATTTCTTTGGGGGTGAGGGGAAGGCCGCGATGCCTTCCCTTTTGTTCCATGGATGTAGAAAAGCCATGATTCGCACGGCCGTGGTCGGCGCTACCGGTTATACCGGGCAGGAGCTTGTCCGGATACTTGCCCGGCATCCTGAAGTAGAGCTATCTGCGCTGACCTCCCGGAGAGAATCTGGCAAAGCCTACAGCCAGGTGTTCCCGGGTTTCCGCGGGATAGTTGACCTGAAGATCACGGGCCATGACCTGGGCAGGGTGTGCGAGCGGGCCGAGCTTGTCTTCCTTGCTCTTCCTCATGCCGAGAGCCAGGCCGCAGTGGCCGAGGTGATAGAGCGCAAACGAAAGGCCATTGACCTGTCCGCTGACTTCCGGTTCAAGAGGCTGAAGCCATATCGGCACTGGTATGGCGAGCACAGGTTCCCGGAGCTCTTGCGCCGGGCTGTCTACGGCATGCCGGAAATCTACCGGGATAAGATCAAGAAGGCTATCCTTGTCGCCAATCCCGGGTGTTACCCGACCAGCGTGATCCTGGCATTGAAGCCGCTTTGTGAGCGCCGCCTCTTTGATCCCGAGAGCGTGATAGTGGATTCCAAGTCCGGGATATCCGGCGCGGGCAGAAGCGTCATCCCGACCATGATGTTCAGCCAGGTCAATGAATCACTCAGGCCATATAACATATATCACCACCGTCATACCCCTGAGATGGAACAGGAGCTTACCGCACTCTACAAGAAGAAAGTCCAGGTAACATTCGCCCCTCATCTCGTCCCCCTCAACCGCGGAATACTCAGCACAATCTATATCAGGCTTGTGCGCAAGACATCTCTGGAGAGGCTCCACGACATCTACCAGAAGGCCTACTCCCACGAGCCTTTTATACGGCTCCTGGCACCGGGTGAACTTCCAGACCTGATGCGGGTCCGGGGGTCCAACTTCTGCGACATAGGACTATCTCTGGCAGAATCCGGCAGGTCCGCTGTAATAACCTCAGCCATAGATAACCTCCTTAAAGGCGCAAGCGGAACCGCTGTCCAGAATTTCAACCTCATGTCCGGCTATCCCGAAACAACAGGCCTTGAACAGCTCCCCCTGGTTCCTTAAAAAAAGATTAATTTTTCATTAAAATGCGAAAAAGGTATTGCAATTGGAAAAAGTCCATGTTATACATTCCAACTCTGGACAAGGTAATGGATTGTTTTTCGGAGTAAGTTTCTGATATATAGTTTAGGTTCTTTCAACATCTCGGAGTATTCGAATAAAGGACGAGGGAAACAAGGCGTCAGAAAAAACTTGAAGGAGGCATTAGATGAATTTAGACCCTACCAAAATGGCTGACTGGGAGATTTCCGAGGCTGTGGAAAAGACTACGCTCAAGAGCATCTATCAATTGGGGGAGGAGCTTGGCCTGGAGAAGGAAGAGGTTCTTCCCTATGGCCACAATTACGGGAAGGTGGACTACCTCAAGATTCTGGACCGGCTCAAGGGAGAGAAGGATGCGAAGTATATTAATGTGACAGCCATCACGCCGACCCCGCTCGGTGAAGGCAAGACCACCTCGGCCATGGGCCTTATCGAGGGTCTGGCCAAGCGCAAGAAAAAAGTTACCGGCGCTATCCGCCAGCCCTCCGGGGGCCCGACCTTCAATATCAAGGGCAGTGCCGCAGGCGGTGGAATGGCCCAGTGTATCCCTCTCAGCGCCTTTTCCCTGGGCCTGACCGGGGACATTGACCGTGTTACCAATGCCCACAATCTGGCCATGGTCGCGCTCACCTCCAGAATTCAGCATGAGTTCAACTACGATGACGAGACCCTGAAGAAGAAAAACCTTAAACGGCTGAACATCAACCCCAAGAATGTGGAGATGAAATGGGTGATGGATTTCTGCGCACAGGCGCTCCGCAACATCATCATAGGCCTCGGGGGCAAGATGGACGGCATGATGATGCCATCCGGGTTCGCAATCACTGTCAGCTCCGAGATCATGGCTATCCTCGCAGTCTCAACCAGCCTCAAGGATATGCGGGAGCGCATGGGCAAGATAGTGGTCGCATACGACAAGAGCGGAAACCCGGTTACCACTGCAGACCTGGAGGTTGACGGAGCAATGACCGCGCTCATGGTGGAGTCCATCAATCCCAACCTGATGCAGACCGTGGAGGGCCAGCCCTGCTTTGTTCATGCCGGGCCCTTTGCCAACATAGCAGTTGGCCAGTCATCCATCATAGCAGACCAGGTAGGGCTGAAGCTCTCGGACTATCATGTAACGGAAAGCGGCTTTGGCGCGGACATAGGCTTTGAGAAATTCTGGAACATCAAGTGCCGGGTCAGCGGGCTGACCCCCCATTGTGCGGTTATCGTATCCACCATCAGGGCTCTCAAGATGCACGGCGGCGGACCAAAGGTCGTGCCGGGAAGGCCTCTGGACGATGCCTACACCAAGAAGAACATCCCCCTGGTGGAAAAGGGCTGTGAGAACATGGTCGCACATATAGAGACAGTCAAGAAGGCCGGGATCAACCCTGTGGTCTGCATCAACTCTTTCTACCTTGACACAAAGGACGAGATAGCGGCAGTCCGCAAGATAGCGGAAAAGGCCGGCGCCAGGGTCGCGGTCAGCGAGCACTGGCTCAAGGGCGGAGACGGGTCCCTGGAATTCGCAGACGCGGTGATTGAGGCGGTTGAAGAGAAAACGGAATTCAAGTTCCTGTATCCGGACGAGATGCCCCTGCGCGAGCGGGTTGAGGTCATTGCCAAAGAGGTTTACGGGGCCGAGGGCGTGAGCTATACACCAGAGGCGGAGGAAAAGGCAAAGCGCATTGAGAAGGACCCGGTGCTCTCAAAGCTCAACACCTGCATGGTCAAGACACACCTCAGTCTCACACATGATCCGGGTATCAAGGGAAGGCCCAAAGGCTGGACCCTTCCTGTCCGCGACATACTCACATACGGCGGCGCAAAATTTATCGTCCCGGTCGCCGGCGGCATAAGCCTCATGCCAGGAACAGCATCAGACCCGGCTTACAGAAAAATTGATGTGGACACAAAAACCGGGAGGGTAAAAGGGCTCTTTTAACCTAAATAATGCAGTTGCCATTTTTTATTTCCCCGCCCAACTGCATCGCAGTGATGCT
>CAZOMR010000103.1:0-11323 GCA_964580655.1 uncultured bacterium | reverse complement strand
CTCAAGAGGAGCCGTATATTTCACGGATAGTCACCATTTATGTCGCACACCCGAAAACAAGGATGAAATTGCCTTTTTAAGACAATTATGATAAATATTAAGTTGTTATTCTTTTAAAAGACATGATCCGATTTTATTCAGCGGGCATTGGTCCCGGAAAGGGTGAATTTTGATGAATGACAATCCCTACCGGAAGATGCTGGCGAGCATGCTTGTCGCAAGTTGGCTTGCCAGCCTGACAGAGATCGCCGTCATCATTATATTCCTCGTTGTCTCCACTCATCTGACGCTAGCGCATGCCATCAAGGGCATTATCTGTATGGCGATTCTCACAGGTATCTTCATCTCTGTGCAGGTCTTTTATCTAAATAGGTGGCTCAATCATACCCGCAAGTTCTTCGCTCTAAGGGATAGACCCGGTCTCTCAGGGGAAGATCTGGATCAGGCCGCACTTATCGCGCAGGAAGAAATTCAAGCCTTTCCATTCAAAGGCGCAGTGCTCAGCCTTTTACTCTGGACCTTTTGCGGGCTGTTTCTCGCCGTAACACTTTCCATCCCATGGATTGCCGTTTTCTATTTCCGCGAAGTGGTCTTTGTCTTCCTGATGTCAGTGCTCGGTGGCGCGGTGAGCTTTGTCTTCCATTTTTACTTCTTCAAGCAAATCATCCGCCAGCAATCCGGGGAGCTTCTTCACCGGGAGACAGGTTTTCATCTCAATCAGCAGGTTTCCAGCACCCGGTCCATCCTCAATAAGCTTCAACTCTCGCTGAATACCATGATGATGGCCGGACTCTTTGTCCTCGTTTTGCTCGCTTATTACCAGGGTGATAAGGTGCTTTACCGCTCAGCCATGGATACCCAGGCCAGGATCATCAAGAACTGGAAACACGCGGGCCTTACCAGGCTCAATTCCCAGGGCGAAAAACTTTTAAAGGATGCGATTAGAGATACAGGCCTTTTCCTTTTTGTGACGAACCAGGAAGGAGAGTGCATTTTAAGCGAAACAGGCACGAAGAAAATTACAGGACAAAGAATTCAGGAGTTTCTCGCAAAGAACCAAAAGCGTCTGGAGAAAGATAAGCCAGCTATCTTGCGTTGGAGTTCGGACACAGAATTGATATTCTACCAGCTCAACCCGGGTTCTTTCATGCAGGGCCCCATTTATCTGGGCATGAATGTCCACGCCTCCGCAAGCCGGCACCTCCTATCGCGAATGCTTCTTTTGCTTATACTGGTAAGCCTGGGCATAGGGCTCTTGAGCTTCGGCGTGGTTCGCATTGTCGCCCGTGATATAACTACTCCCCTGTTGGAGATGATCCACGAAACGGATCAGGTGTCAAAGGGCAACCTGGATGTGGATTTCAATATCTCATCCGATGACGAGTTGGGACTGCTAGCCGGCCGGATGAAAGCAATGGTCCTGAACCTGCGTGACATGGTGCAAAGGATCAGAATCTCGTATCAGGCTGTGGACCATGTCATCAGGGAGATTATGCGAAGCTCGGAAGAGGTCGCCAGAGGATCAGAGGTCCAGGTTAACTCCATCGAGTCCACATCGCTCAGCACACAGGAGATGAGCCAGGTGATCAAGGAAGTGTCGGATAACGTGGAAGTGCTCAGCGCCTCCAGCGCCGATGGCGTGCGGCGCATCGAGGAGATGATAAAACTGGTCGAGGAGGTGGAAAAGGATTTCAGCGATTTACATACATCCGTGGATACTACCTCATCCTCGGTCCTTCAGATGACATCCTCGATTAAACAGATAGCGGCGCATGTAGATGAACTGCTCGGTCGCTCGGAGGAGACATCCTCGTCAGTGACCCGGATGGAGGTCAGCATCCGCCAGGTGGAAGAGGGCACCAAGGAGACCAGGGAAATAGCGGAACTGGTGCGGGAGAGCGCACGCGAGGGCGTGGATGCGGTCCAGTCCACTATCAAGGGGATAGGCCTTATTGAGGAATCGGTAAGCGAGGCCATGGGCGTGATCAACGCGCTTGGGGAGAGCACGGCAAAGATAGGAAAGATTCTCAATGTCATTCGAGAAGTGGCCAACCAGACCAACCTCCTGGCCCTCAATGCCGCGATCATAGCCTCGCAGGCTGGGGAGCACGGCAAGGGCTTTGCCGTGGTATCGGACGAGATAAAGAATCTGGCAGAGCGCACCGCCAATTCCACCAAGGAGATTGACACTATAATCAGGCGGGTGCAAACGGAGTCAGAAAGTGTCGTGGAAGTCATGAGAAGCGGATACGCCAATGTCGAAGCCGGGGTCAACCTGAGTTATCAGGCCGGTGCCGCACTCGAGAAGATTCAAAAAAGCGTGGAGCAGTCATTCGAGATGGTGAACCGTATAACCAAGGTGACCGCAGAGCAGGCGGAAAACACGCGCCGGACCGCCCGCTCAACCGAGGCCATCGCCGAGATCATCCAGAATGTCGCTACGGGCATCAAGGAGCAAAGCAAAGGCACGGACATGATCATGAAGGCCACGGAGCAGATAAAGGTGATCACGCCAGAGGTCATGACAAAGGCCAGTCACCAGACAGATGGGGCCAGAAGCGTCCAGCGGGCCATGGAGAACATAGAGGAGATGGTCAAGTTTATCCTTGAGTCGCAAAAGACCCAGGCCAGAACCAGTGAAAGGATCGTGGAGGCGATCAATCAGATCAAGAATATCGCGCTTGCAAACAGCCAGAACGTGGATGACCTGGACAAGAATATAGCCATTCTGAATCAACAGTCAGAGGTACTGAAGAATGTCGTGTCACTGTTCCAATTGAAAGAAGGCGAATTACAAGAGGACCACCCGGAGCATGGCGCGCGCTCATGATGCCCGGGAAAATTCCAAACCTCTTTATAACCCTCATTTCCATTGCGGGTCTCTTTTTTTTCCAGGCTTGCAGGGAAGACTCAAATAAAGCCCGAAAATATCGCACCGCGGCGGCCAGGAAGGGCGACATGGAAATCACGGTCTCGGCTCCCGGGAGGGTGGAGCCGGAGGCGGCCATTGAAATAAAGTCCAAGGCCTCCGGACAAATCCTGGAACTGCCTTTCCAGGAAGGGGACAGGGTGAAGAAAGGAGACCTTCTGGTCAGGCTTGATCCAGAGACCGAACAGCGCCTGCTTGGCCAGGCTCAGGCACAGATGGAAACCGCTAAAGCATCCCTGGTCAAAGCAGAGATACTTTACGAGTCCGCGGCCGCGGAGATGAAGCGACTTGAAGGCCTGAGGAAGAACCGGGTTGTTCCGACCACGCAGTTGGAAGAAGCGAGAAGAAAGGTCCGAATTCAGGAGCAAGAGCTGAAGATATGCCGCGCAAACCTGGCCTCGGCCCAGGAGGAGTTGAAGAACGCGAGGGCAAGGCTTGAGGATACTGAAATCAGGGCTCCACTCGACGCGATGATCATCAAGCGGATGGTGGAACCAGGGCAGATAATATCATCCGGCTTGTCATCTCTGACCGCGGGAACCGCGCTCATGGTCATGGCTGACCTGAGTTCAATTATTGTCCGAAGTGAGGTCAACGAGGCCGACATCTCGCGAGTGAGGCCCGGACAAAATGTCAGGATTGAACTCGATGCCTTCCCGGATGCTCTCTTTGAAGGAAAAGTCATCCGAATCTCTCCACAAGGACACCTATCCTCCGGCATAACCGTGTTTGATACCATCATCGAGGTGACTGACTCAAGGCGATCTCACCTCCGGCCAATGATGAGCGCCAGCGTGGAGATCATCGCCGAAGAGGTCAAGGACGCACTGCTCGTGCCGGTGGAGGCGCTCCGCAGGGAGGATGGCGAGACAGGGCTGTGGGTGATGAAGGAGGGAGAGCCGGTATGGAGAAAGGTGGAGATCGGAGTAGCAGGATGGGATGAACTGGTGATCCTGGACGGCATCTCTCCCGGTGAAACCGTCATATTGGGGTCAGACCCCCGGGGCCTGTTGCCCAAATAATATTATGGAAAATATCATCTTTAAAAAACATCAAATCATTGGTTTAATGAATAATATTCGTAGGGGCAGGGCTTGCCCTGCCCGATTTTGGGCGCGGCAAGCCGCGCCCCTACATTTGGGCAACAGGCCCCCCGGTTGTAACTTAACGGCATGTTCCCACTGCCACTTGACTTTTTCACTGTTTCGGATATGGTAAGGAAAATGAAAAAGGCAGTTTAAAGAGGGAATTTTTACAGATCTGGAGGATTTGAGATGGAGGTTATTAAAAAGGCAGTAAAGAAGAAAGCGGCTTCGCTTTCAGAGTATGAATCCAAGCAGGTTCTTGCTGAATACGATGTTCCGGTTACAAGGGAGTTCCTGGTCAAGAAGATGAAGGATGCGGTTGAGAAGGCTGAGGAGATAGGATACCCGGTGGTGCTCAAGGGTTCGGGCAGGGATCTGATTCACAAGACCGAGATGAACCTCATTCGGATTGGACTGAAGAATGCGAAGGAAGTCCGGGTCGCTTTCAAGGAGATAAAGCAAAATGCCGGCAAGCTGATGGACGGGGTTCTGGTCCAGGAGATGGTCAATGGCCAGCGCGAACTGGTTATCGGGCTGATCCGCGATGCACAGTTCG
Organism: uncultured bacterium; assembly: GCA_964580655.1. GTDB lineage: Bacteria > RBG-13-61-14 > RBG-13-61-14 > RBG-13-61-14 > CAZOMR01 > CAZOMR01. The sequence continues at coordinate 6,753 of CAZOMR010000103.1, read as the reverse complement.
GACCATGCGTGATGTTCGGTCTGGGAGGAATCTATACAGAGATATTGAGAGATGTGTCCTTCCGTGTCGCACCCCTGGAGAAGCGAGATGCCCTGGAGATGATGGAAGACATTAAGGGTAAAAAGATTCTTCAAGCATTCAGGGGCATGGCACCAGCGGACCGCGATGCACTGGCGCAGGCCCTGATAGGTCTTGGCAAACTCGGGCTGGAGCAGGAGGCGGTAAAGGAAGTTGATGTCAACCCGCTGATCCTGACCGGGGATGGCAAGCCGGTGGCAGTGGACGCGCTGGTCGTTCTGGAAGGAGCAAAGGAAAAGGCCAGGTGAGCGAGGTTCTGGAACGATTCCGGCCGCTGTTCTACCCGGAATCGGTGGCAGTGATCGGGGCCTCGGCCACTCCCCAGAAATGGGGCTTCGGTATCTTACATAACCTTGTGCAGGGCGAATTCGCGGGCAAGCTTTATCCTGTCAATCCCAGGCAAAAAGAGATATTCGGTATTCGGGCATATCCTTCCTTGGAAGAAGTTCCTGGAAAGGTTGACCTGGCAATTATAGTGATTCCTCCGGACAAGGTGATTCCGGCGGTCGAGTCGTGTGGTAGAAAAGGTGTCAAGGCCCTGGTGATCATCACGGCTGGCTTCGGCGAGGTTGGCCCGGAGGAGATGAAAATTCAAAGGGACCTTGCGCAGGCCGTGAGCCGCTTCGGCATGATTGCTGTCGGGCCCAACTGCCAGGGTATAATGTGCACCCAGGCCAAGCTCTCCGGACAGTTCGTCTGGATATTCCCCAAACCCGGCTCCATATCCATGGTGTCACAAAGCGGCAATGTGGGAGGAAGCCTGATGGGGAAAGGGCTTACTTACGACATAGGCTTCTCCAAGTTCGTAAGCTCTGGCAACGAGGCGGTGACAAGGTGCTGGGAGATCATAGAGTACTTCGGCGAAGACCCGGATACCTCGGTAATCGCAACTTACATTGAAGGGGTTTCAGACGGTCGCGCATTTGTCCAGGCCCTGCGAAAGGTCACGCGGAAAAAGCCAGTGGTGATTCTCAAGGGCGGAATGACCGATGCCGGAAGTAAAGCCTGCACCTCGCATACCGGGGTCATGGCAGGCGAACTGGATGTTTTCAACGCGGCCTGTGAGCAGGCAGGAGCAACTCTCGTGGATAACCTCGATGACCTGTTCTACGCCGCGGCAACCTTTGCTTCTCAACCTTTGCCAAAGGGCAATAGGGTCGGCATCGTCACCTGGGGTGGCGGATGGGGGGTGCTTGGAGCAGACGCATGTGTTCGCGAAGGATTGGCAGTTCCTCGCTTGCCGAATGAATTGGTGGACAAGATGAGTGAATTCATGGCATCGCGCTGGAGCCACAACAACCCTGTGGACCTGGCCGCAACCCAGTCGCGGGACGCACTGCCGCGGGCCCTGGAGATTACGATCAAAAGCCAGGCATTTGACGCCGTGGTCCAGTTCGGAATAGGCGTGAGCGTGTTCTTCAGGCACATGGTCGAAAATTCCTTTTTCTTCAGCGCGCCGGAGCGCAAACAGGTAAGGGAGTTGGCAGTGGCCGGGGCCGAGAACATGGACACAACATTCTGCGAAAAGGTTATGAGCCTGATCCGCGAGACCGGAAAGCCCATCCTCTCTGCCTCGGACACGGCCTCAATGCCCACCGAGGATAACATAGCGCTCAAAACCCTGAACCGCGAAGGCAAGCTCATCTATCCCACGCCCTATCATGCGGCCCGTGCTATGGGTCATCTTGCCCGATATGCCGCGTTTCGAAAAAAACTGGCTGGCCTTGACACAGATGATAAAAAGGGGTTAAAATAAGCCAAAGCCAGAAAAAAGGAGGGAACGGGATGAAAAAGCTACTAAAATCTTGTCAGAAAGGAAGACTTCGGTTCGGCATTTACTACCTGGTTGTCTCTGTGGGTATCCTGGGTCTTATGCCCCAGGTTGGAAGCGCGAGTGTGGTGCCCACTGATAAGATGACCTATGACCGGGATGCCGACCTTGCCAGGATCCAGGTGGTGTTAGAGAAAAAGGTTGTGGCACAGCGTCTTTTAGACTTCGGCCTGACCACGGGAGAGGTCAACAAGAGGATGGAAAGCCTGAGCGACGAGCAGGTGCACCAGATAGCCTCGCAGATTGACAAGTTCAATCCAGGGGGGCAATTGGAAGGACTCGTTATTCTGCTCCTGATTGTGGTGATAGTCTTCATGCTCTGGTATTTTGACATCGTCAGCTTCAAGAAGCCAGAGAAAAAGAAAGACCAGAATCCGTAAGACCGTGTTTTTGATTAATAGAAAAGCCTTGCTCGGATGTGTGAGCAGGGCTTTTTAGTTTCATGGGTCTTTGGGGAGTCTGCTTTTTTCATTCCACATCTGGCTCTTTACTTGCAAAATGTATTCTTCGGATATATTATAAAACAGTTTTCAGGGGATGATGAGTAGTAAAACATCCAGTCCAGCGCTTGTGAGTTTCGCTGTAACCCGCAAGTGTGATCTCAAGTGCCTGCACTGTTACACTTCCTCCGGCGATCCTGATCCGAATGAGCTTTCCACCGATGAAGCAAAGGGGGTCATTTCTGAGATAGCGGCGACCGGCGCACATCTTCTCATATTTGACGGGGGAGAGCCGCTCTTGCGTGAGGACCTGCCTGAATTGGTGAAGCACGCCGCGGGATCAGGCATCCGGCCAGTGCTTGGGTCCAATGCCATGAACATGAGCCGCGAGATGGCGCGCACATTGAAGCGAGCCGGGCTTCTTGCTGTCCAGATCAGCCTTGACGGGGACAACGCAAAGACACATGATCATCTTCGCGGCCTTCCTGGCGCATGGGAAAAGACCATGCAGGGAATCAAAAACTGCGCCGAGGAGGGCCTCGGGTTTCAGCTAGCCCCGCTTATGCACCCTGCAAACTTCAACCAGCTTGATGCAATAGTTGAGATAGCTAGAGCAAACCGCGCAAACGCCGTGGAGATATTCGACTTCGTGTCCTCCGGAAGAGGCCGAGAGCATGCGGAGCTTGAGCTGGACACCGACCAGAGGAAAGCCCTGGTCCAGAAGGTCATCTCATACCTCAAGCGGCCTGAATATAAACACATGATCTTCCGCCTCGTAGCCGTCCCGCAATATTATGTCGCCGCGGATAAGGGCTTACCCGAAGATGTCATGCTTGAAAGATTTGTGAGAACATGCTGTGCCGCGGGAACGCGCTATGCCACCATCCTGCCTGACGGCGATGTGGTGCCCTGCATGGTTCTTCAGGTCAAGGCTGGAAATGTAAGAGAGAGGCCGTTCAACGAGATATGGGAGAACGCGGATGTCTTTATGCAACTGCGCGACCGGAATCTCTTGAAAGGCAAGTGCTCCAATTGCCGCTACAGGACAACCTGCGCAGGAGCTAGATGCAAGGCGTATGAGAAGACCGGGGACATGTTGGCCGAGGACCCGACTTGCTGGTTTACGGAGTCTGAGATTTCATGAAGAACATGCCCTGGGAGGATCGCGTCTGGTCTGCGCTCAAGGCCGCGCTAAGCGTGGTGCCGCCCTTTGCGAGGAAAAAGGCTCTGGAGAAAATTATTGAAGGAGCCGAGGAAAACGCGAGAGCCCGAGGCGCCGAAAAGGTCGAGGAGCCTGACCTCGTGAAAGCGGCCGGCGAAAAAGTCCCGGAAGACATGCGAGAAATATGCCTCGATATACTGGCCGAGCAGGGTCTCAATACACGAGCAACAGAAAAATAGAACGCACAACTTTCTTACCAATGCAGGGGAATACTCGTTAAACGCTAAGTGAAACTCTGACCCCTATTATATCTATCAATACCCCCTGCTCTTGGCTTCTTCCCACAGGCAGTCCAATTCATCAAGCTCAAGGCCCTCAAAGTCCTTACCTTGGCGCTTGAGGGAATCCTCCATATAATGGAACCGGGCCTCGAATCTCCTGATCGCGCTTGAAAGCGACTCTTCAGGATTCAGCCGGAGGAATCTGCCCAGGTTGACCAGTGCGAAAAGCATGTCCCCAAGCTCATGGTCTATCTTCTTTTTGTTCTTGCGCGAGATCTCTTCCTTCAGCTCGCTCCACTCCTCGTCCACCTTGGCTTTCACATCCTCAAGACACCTCCAGTCAAACCCGAGCTCTGCCGCGTTCTCCGTTATCCGCCGCGCCCTCAGCAAGGCAGGAACCGACCGAGGCACTTTGCCAAGAGCCGATTCCTTTCCTTTACCCTCGTGCTCCCTCTTGATCCGAGCCCAGTTCCTCCGGACATCCTCCGCATCCTTCACAGTCGCATCGCCAAAGACATGCGGATGCCGCCTTACCATCTTCTCGTGAATCTTGTTTGTCACATCCCCCATGTCAAAATCCCCGCGCTCCGAGAAAACCTGGGCCTGGAAGATTATCTGAAAGAGCAGGTCCCCTAGCTCCTCGCATACCCGATCCGGGTCACCGCTGTCTATGGCCTCCAAAACCTCGTGCGCCTCCTCTATGATATAAGGCTTTAGCGTCTCCGGATTCTGCTCCCTGTCCCACGGACAGCCCTCCGGAGAGCGAAGCCTGCTCATAAGCTGAACCAGCGCCTTAAACCCCTCTTCATACTTTTTTTCAACGGTCATGGCAAGTAAATCCTTCCAAACAGCTTTCCGCATCAAGATAGGACATCAGGTTCTGAAATGCAAATACTCTTTTCTCATCCCGCCAGCAAAACTAACTTGCCAACAGACGAAAAACTTAATATATTAAACCTGGAAAATATCGAGGCATCGGAGGAGGGGCGCGTATGCAAAAGATGGAAAAGATCTGGATGGACGGAAAATTCGTGGACTGGGACAATGCCCAGGTTCATGTTCTCACGCACACCCTGCATTACGGGTATGGAGTCTTTGAGGGCACACGGTGTTATAAATGCGTGGACGGGTCCGCCATCTTCCGCCTTGATGACCATCTCCGGAGACTCTACAACTCAGCCCATATCCTTGGCCTGGAAATTCCCTTTCCCTTTGAGGAACTGAAGGAAGCGAGTTGTGAGACACTCCGGACGAACCGCATGAAGGAGGGCTATCTCCGGCACATTGTCTTTATAGGGGAAGGCGAGATGGGTCTGGGCTCCATGAAGAATCCCATTCGCACCGTGATCGCGGCCTGGCCCTGGGGAGCCTATCTTGGCGCAGATGCCCTGGAAAGAGGGATAAGGCTCAAGACCAGCTCGTATGTGCGCATGTCAGTGCAGGCCTTTCCTGCCAAGGCCAAGGCCGTGGGGAATTATGTCAATTCTATTCTTGCCAAGCGCGATGCGATCAAGGCCGGTTACGACGAGGCCATGATGCTCGACCTCCAGGGATACGTGGCCGAGGGCTCGGGTGAGAACATCTTCCTTGTTAATGATAATGTCCTGAGAACCCCGCCGAAAAGCTCTTCTATCCTGAACGGCATCACCCGCAATTCAATCATCACCCTGGCACGCGAAGCAGGATACCGCGTGTTGGAAGAGACATTTCCCCGGGATGAGGTCTATACCTCGGACGAGGTGTTTCTCACAGGCACAGCCGCGGAAGTCACACCGGTCAGGGAAGTGGACGACCGCACCATAGGCACAGGATCGGCCGGACCGGTTACCCTTAACCTGCAAAAGGCCTTTTTCGCTGTGGTCAAGGGCGAGAACAAGGAATACAAGGACTGGCTAACCTACATTTAAGGGAAAAAATGAATTTTTCAGGATTACTCCTTGGGGCGATAATGTTTATATTGATCGGCGCAGGCCATTATTTTATTGTTAAGGGAGAATACCATTTCGGAATCGGATGGTGGCCTTTGCTTCTGGTTTTAGGAGTGGGACTGGTCATTGCCTCGCTTTTAGCAACGAGCATATTTTGGTCAGGGGTCATGGGCATAGCGGCCTTCATCGCACTGTATAGTATCCACGAGCTTTTACGGCAAAAACAAAGGGTTGCCAAAGGCTGGTTTCCGAAAAACCCGAAGCGGGATGAGAGATGAATCCGGAAGCCGCGAAGAAGCGCCTGCTTGAGGTCCTGCTAAAGCAGTCTTTCAGGACCGGAAGCTTTACCCTGGCATCTGGCAGAAAAAGCGATTACTACATTGACTGCCGCACAAGCACGCTTCATCCGGAGGGAGTGCACCTTGTCGCCTTGCTTTTTCTTGAGCACCTGAAGAGCGAGTCCGGGGGGCCTGGGGGAAAGGTGGATGCGGTCGGCGGGCTTACACTGGGCGCGGACCCGATAGTGGGCGCACTCATCAACCAGAGCCAGATCCAGGGCTGGCCCTTGCGCGGGTTTATTGTTCGCAAGGAGGCCAAACAGCATGGCCGCGGCAAACAGGTGGAAGGCTGTCTTGAAAAGGGTGACAGTGTGGTGATAGTTGAAGATGTGGTAACCACAGGGGGCTCGGCCATGAAGGCGATCGAGGCCGCGGAAAACCTGGGCGCCAAGATAGTCGAGGTAATCGCTGTGGTGGATCGCGAGGAAGGCGGTGCTGAGGCGCTTGCAGAAAAGGGTTATTCATTATTCTCGTTATTTACTACATCGGATTTGAAAGCCGCCCAGGCCGAGAGATGACCGCGATCAAAAATGTGGCCCGGCTCATCTTTCTGATCTTTATTGCCGGATGTGCGAACGCTCATAACCCTGCTTTCCAGGAAGAGTTGAATGCCAATCCGGACAGTGGCCACTATATCTCCGGCGTGCCTTTTTATCCGCAGGATAACTCAATGTGCGGTCCAGCCGCGCTGGCTT
>CAZOMR010000102.1:0-11340 GCA_964580655.1 uncultured bacterium | reverse complement strand
TATTTTCAATGTGCTTGAATTATTTAGGAGTTTAACAAGCACCTGGATCAGGACGATGAGGACGGTGAGGACGGTGAGGACGGTGAAAGTATGGAAAATCATCATAAAAACAATCTACCCCTTCACCCTTGTAGATTTGATGCATTAAATGATGTGCCCTAATGCCCGTTGGGATATATACAATAACTTTAGCTCTGCAAAACTTAGCCCATCAGGACATCCTTGATGATAAGTATTGCGGCAACGGCTAGAAGCACTATGCCGAAGATTGCCCTGACACCTTTCGGCTTGAGCCTCTCGGCCATGAATCTCGATCCCAACTGGCTTCCAACCAGCACCGCGGCAATGCACAGAATCCAGACAAGCCATTGCGGCCGGGCCGCGGTTAAAAGGTGAGAGATAAAACTCGATGTGCCGGAGCATGTAACTACCATCGCCGAGGTCGCGGCCGCGGCCTTGGCCTCGAGGCCTGCGATGTAAAGAAGCGGCACGACAAATGACCCGCCTCCCCTTCCAATCAGGCCGGCGAAGAACCCGAGCACCCCTCCGGCGGAAAGGCCAAGTGCAGAGCGTCGAAAAGGGGGCAGACTGCCGGTCTTTGGCCTCCAGCCGCTTAGCATCAAGATAGCCGCGGCAGTTGTGAACAGAGCGAAAATCAGGATCACCGGTCTGGTAGGAAGGTTGAGGTTCAGCCAGGCTCCGAGAGGTGCAAAGAGGATCATGGTTATACCGAAGGGAACGGCCATGCGCCAGTCAATCATCTTCTTTCGGCTGTATGTGACTGCGGCGGATGATGAGTTGACAACATTGAGCAACATGCCAAGCGGGATGGCCTCGGTCTTGAAATCCATGCCCATCCAAAAGAGGATTGGTATATAAATTTGTGACCCTCCCATGCCGAGCATGGAGAAGATAAACGCAATGAGAAGAAACGCGACCGGAGTCAGGTATATAAAATCAAAAGACATCTGCTTCAATCCTCAAGCCCGAAACAGGGAAGACAAAGTTTCCTGCCATTGACCTTGCACACACCACTGGCAAAGACAACCTCACCACAACTAATGACCACTTCTTCTCTAAATTCATCATTACTTGAAATATCCCAGGGCCTTTAACTTTTTCCTGTCATCCGGGTCTATTTTAATCGGCGGCTGTGTGCCGGTTGTGGAAAGAAAATTCTCGACTTCCTTCTGAAAATTTATCAACTCCAGTCGAACATCATTAACATTCTCGCAATCTTTCCCGCTTTCCATAAAATTGACGATGCTCAACTTGTAATGAGCCGGGGTGAGAACTCCCATGCAATCATGAAGCAGGAGTGAAATCTTCTCCGGCCCGAGAAGCGCAGACATTGAAAATGCCGGGCGAGGAGTGCTTTCATGCTGTCCTTCAAGAAGCGGAACCAGGCTTTTCCCGTGAAAATCAGCTAAAGTTTCCACCCTCAGCATCTCAAGCAGGGTGGGCATTATATCCAGATTTCGAACCACCTCTTTAATCCCCCTGCCCTTTTTGCATCCGGGGTAATAAAATAAAAGCGGAACTCGCATCACATCCAGGGTCAATACGCCGTGTCCCAGGGTTCTTGTCCCGTCCTGTGAAATTATCTCTCCGTGATCCGCATTGACAACTATGACAGTGCGCTCCCGCAGGCCCAGCTTTACAAGCCGGGAAAATAATCTGCCTATCTCCTTGTCCATATATGCTATCTCGGCATCATATCGGTCAATAGCTCTTTCGCCAAGGCTGATTCCCGGATGCTCATGATATGGAATATGAGGATCCATCAGATGAACAAAGGCGAACCATCTTTTATCCTTTTTTTTCTCTATCCAGTCACCTGTTCCCGCCAGGATTTCCTCTGCCAGCAGGTAGTATTTATCCGTCTTTTCGGTATAATGATAAACATCAAACCCTCTATCCAGCCCGCACATTTCCGGCTGAAGCCAGTAGTTATCGGTCCAGGCAAAGGTCTCAAAGCCGCTCTCTTTCAGCATCTCAGAAAACAGCTTTACATCTTCTCGTACCGGGCAATACCAGTGGTAATTAAAATTCGGCATCTTCTTGGAGCCCCAGCTTCTCCCGACCCCGGCCTCTGTTCGAATATGGCGGAGGTACTCGCGGGTCATTACCAGTTCATAAGGATAAAGGGAGCTGAGCATGGAGGCAAAACTCGGCAAAGTCCAGGGGGCCTGGGTTATGCAATATTCAAATCGCACACCCTCTTGAGCGATCCGATCTATACCTGGACTTGTTCCACGATCATATCCGTAACAGCCGACATGATGAACATTCAGATCATCAATTACAATCCAGAGAAGATTCCATTCTTCCGGAGTGTTAACATCTCTTCTTTCGCATCCTACAAGGCTAAACAGGATAAGCCAGAAGAGCAAAACTATCTTCTTGCATCTGCGCGTGCGAGCCATTTTCTCATAGTTTAACATAGATTCTCTGGTTGAATAAAAAATCAAGAAATAACCCGGATTGCATTCCTGGCAGTCTAACCCTGAGAAGCGACCATGACTCACTCAAACATCATATCATTGAGGAGCTTGTTTCCGAACACGAGCGGTGAAAGGATCAGGGCCTGTAAGATATGAGGCCCGGTGCCAACTGGCATGCGGCCTTCCAGACCAGGGATTGCTTGCGGAGTGTGAGGCTCGGCCTGATACCAGTATGCAATGGAGGAGTAGTCGGAGCGGATGGAGTCAAGCAGGCCGTGGTGCCAGATCATGCGGAAGCTTTCGCTAAATGGAATCGGGTCGAGCACATGGAACCGGTAAGTGCTGGTCCGGCCTGTGAGGTAGCTCCTCATGTGCACCCCTTCATACATTCCCGAATATGGCGTATGCACGAAATACGCTCCGGCATTGAAATACTCCTCGGTCCCGGTGCCGTGCTGGATGAGCGAGCCGTCAATAAATATCTCCTCCCAGCCCTCCAGGTTGCCCATGCCGAAGCCCTCGGGTTGCATGAGGGAAAACAAGTCCTTGAATAAAAAATCTGACCGGTTCTGAAGAAACAGTTGAACCCCCACGAAATTACCTTGACCCTTTATGTCCGCAACCAGGTGCGGTTCGCCCTCAATAGTAAGGTTGGTTCGCCGCCAAAGTGCGTGAAAGTAGAGGATGTCATCCGGGAGTTCAGGCACCTTATACCAGTTGATGCCGAAGAATACGAGGTCAGCCTTTTTGTCCCATCCGTTTTCAATCTCTATCCTGGCTCGCTTCCTGAAGGGCATAAGGAACCGGCACACAACCCCCCCTCCATGCATGCTCATCGGCTGGCTGTCGTACTCAGTGTATCGGCCAAAGGGCGCTCCAAAAAAATCGCCAAGCGGCGCGACCACGCTCGCGTTATCCTCATCATCCCAGTAAATCCGGAGCACCAGTGCCCGGAGGTTATTCGCAGGAATACGCACCGGCAGGGTGAAAAAAATCCGGTTCACAATGCCCGGACCATCAAGCTCAACCAGGGTGTAGCGCTCTCCAGGGGCCAGCTCCACATACTTCCGGTTGAATATCTCCTGCCATATTGTCCCAGGCACCCACGAAGGAATCCCGGGGTAGCGATGATTCCATCCGGTCACCGAGCCGTATTCATCTTCGCTCGGCACGAAAAGCCGCTCCATCTGCGCATGAGACAAAGGCGGCAGGGCAACCACTAACAGAATCAAGAGAACCGAAAAAGATAAACCCGATTTCATGTCTATCCTCCATCAAATGTATCTTTGAAATAAAAATCATAACACCCTTTGCTACCACTCGCTACTTCGGCCAGCCTTCGCTTGACTTTGGCCCTGCGCCATGTTAAAAATATATGCGCTTCGGGGCAAGGGCAGGTTCCTTGCCCTGTTTATCAAAGAATTCATAGATACCATGAATAGCAGATACCAGCCATCGCTTATTGAGCCCAAGTGGCAGAAATTCTGGGAGGAGCAAGGCATCTTCCAGGTGGAGACATATCCGGGCAAGAAGAAGTATTACCTTCTTGAGATGTTCCCCTATCCTTCCGGCCGGATACACATGGGACACCTGCGGGTTTATTCCATCGGCGATGTCATTACCCGGTATAAAGTGATGCGCGGGTTCAATGTGCTTCATCCCATGGGCTGGGATGCTTTCGGCCTGCCTGCGGAGAATGCGGCCATCGAGCAAAAGGTTCACCCGGCCGAGTGGACCTATCAAAACATTGACTACTGGCGAGGCGAGCTCAAGCGGCTCGGGTATTCATACGACTGGCGCCGCGAGTTCGCCACATGCGACCCTTCATATTACAAGTGGGAACAGCTCATATTTCTCAAGATGCTTGAGAAGGGCCTGGTGTACAAGGCCCGGTCTTATGTCAACTGGTGCGACCGCTGTGACACGGTGCTGGCAAACGAGCAGGTGGAAAACGGATACTGCTGGCGCCACCCGGACACGCTAGTCCGGCAGAAGGAGCTGTCCCAGTGGTATTTCAAGATCACGGACTATGCCGAGGAACTGCTTGAGTGGACCGATAAACTCACAGGCTGGCCCGAGAAGGTCCTGGTAATGCAGAGAAACTGGATCGGAAAAAGCCGCGGTGCATACATTCAATTCCCCCTGGAAAAGACCTACACTGATCCGAATACAAAGGAGTCCATCGGTCGGATAGAGGTCTATACCACACGGCAGGACACACTCTACGGCGCCACATTTATGAGCCTTGCCGCGGAACATCCGCTCTGCGAGATTCTATCAAGGGGCACGGAGCAAGAGTCCGCGGTGCGAGAGCTCTGCGAGCGGGTACGTTCCGAGGACAGGATCAAGCGTTCCGCCGAGGACTATAAAAAGGAAGGCGTTTTTACCGGGGCATACTGCACAAACCCCATGACCGGAAAGCGTATGCCGGTCTATGTAGCTAATTTTGTGCTCATGGATTACGGCACGGGATCGGTCATGGCCGTGCCCACACACGACCAGCGCGACTTCGAGTTCGCAAAGGAATACGGGCTTGAGCTGATCCCGGTGGTCCAGCCTGTGGGCGAGCCGGAGCTGAAATCCGAGACCATGACAGAGGCATACACCGGGGAAGGGATAATGATCAACTCCGGAGATTACAACGGCATGAAGAGCGAGGAGTTCAGGAGGGTCATTGCGGACTACCTTGCGGAGCATGACCTGGGAGGGCCTGCGATAAACTACCGCATCCGGGACTGGCTCATATCGCGTCAGCGTTACTGGGGAGCGCCTATTCCGATCATCTACTGCGATAAATGCGGCATCGTGCCGGTTGCGGAGAAAGACCTTCCCGTGAAACTGCCCACGGATATACCCATTGATTTCAGTAAGGGCAATCCTTTGGCCCGGGCTGAGTCATGGCTCAAGACCACTTGTCCGAATTGCAAGGGACCTGCTCGCCGCGAGACCGACACGATGGACACCTTTGTTGAATCAAGCTGGTATTTTGACAGGTATGCATCCCCCGTTTGCGATACCGCGCCCTTTGATGAAAAGGATGTGGATTACTGGCTTCCCGTGGATCAGTATGTGGGAGGAATCGAGCATGCGGTCATGCACCTGTTGTATTCGCGCTTTTACACCAAGGTACTCAGAGACCTCGGGTACCTCAAGCACGACGAGCCTTTTACCAATCTTCTCACACAGGGCATGGTGATCAAGGAGACCCTCTTCTGCCCCGGACACGGCGAGCTCAAGCCAGCGGACATCACCGAGGATCACACATGCCGGTTCTGCGGCGCGCCTGTGGGAGAGCGTCAGGAAGAAGGCAAGCCCCCGATAAAGGTGTGCAAAGGGCACGGCTACTTCTTTCCGAACGAGGTTAAGGACGGCAAATGTCCGGTCTGCGGTCTGCCAATAGTTGCGGGCCGAAAGGAGAAGATGAGCAAGTCCAAGAAGAACGTGGTCGAGCCGGGAGAGATGATCGAGAAATACGGTGCCGACACGGTTCGTCTCTTCGGCCTGTTCGCCTCGCCCCCGGAAAAGGAGATAGACTGGAGCGATGAAGGGGTGCAGGGATGTTACCGGTTCCTCAATCGCGTCTGGACTCTCGCGGCCAGATACATGGACAGGATCAAGGGTATCCAGGCCCCTGAAAACCGAAGCTACGACTACCTCTCCGGTCATCCTGATGAGGCCGCGCTATATCGCAAGATACATCAGACCATTCGCGATGTAGGGGACCGCATAGACCGGTTTCTCTTTAACACCGCAATCGCGGCCATGATGGAACTGTATAACACGCTCGCGGGCTTTGATCCGGATAAAGGCGACAATCCCGATGCCCGGCTTGCGCTTATGCGCGATGGCATCGAGACCTTGATCACTCTGCTCAATCCCTTCACACCTCACCTCAGCGAAGAGATATGGCACGAACTCGGACGCACTGAAAGCACTTTCCGGCTTCTATGGCCGGAGCATGACCCGCGCGCACTGGAGATGGAGGAGTTTGAGCTGGTCATCCAGGTCAACGGCAAGGTCCGGGCAAAGATTGCCGTGCCCACGAGCGCTGGTAAAGAGGATCTGAAGAAGCTGGCCCTGGCACACGAGCGCATCCAGGCTTACACTGAGGGCAAAGAGATCAAGAAAATCATTGTTGTTCCCAATAGGCTTGTTAACATCGTGGTGTGATGAAACTGATCAAGTACTCGGATTTGAAGCCGAACCACTATCCCGCTTGTGCCATGACATGGGGAATGTTTGACGGCGTTCACCTCGGACACCAAAAGATACTCAGAACCCTGCTTGAGCAGGCCAGATCACGGGACCTTCCTGCCATCGCCATGACCTTTGAGCCGCATCCACGCGAGGTGATGGAAATATCCCCGCATGTGCCGGACATAGTTCCTTTATCGGAAAGGTGCCGCTTGATCGAGGCCATGGGAGTGGATGCCCTGATCCTGGTCGAATTCACCCGCGAGTTCGCGAATAAGACCGCGGCTGAGTTCCTCGGTGAACTGATTACAAAAGTTCATCCTGCATCTATGGTAATCGGGCATGATTTCCGCTTCGGAAGGGGACGCGAGGCGGATGGGGCATGGCTCCGGACCCGCGAGAAAAAGCATGGCTTTCAATTATTCATTGTGCCTGCGGTCATGGTTTCGGGTGATGTGGTAAGCTCCTCGCACATCCGCAATTCAATCCAGTCAGGCAAGGTGGAAAAGGCGGCTCTTCTGCTTGGTCGGCCTTTCAGCGTGCAGGGACAGGTGATACACGGGCATCACCGGGGGAAAAATATGGGCTTTGCCACTGCCAACCTGCGCTGGAACGCGGAGTTGATTCCCAAAACAGGGGTCTATGTTGCGCGGGCTGAATTCCCCGAAGGGTCTGGAGAAAACGCGCGGGATTATCCTGCAGTGGTTAATGTCGGGTTCAACCCCACATTCGGCGACGGAGAGCTTTCTATCGAGGCATATCTAATTGATTTCAACGGCGACCTTTATCAAAAACGCATAGGGATATCCTTTCTCAAGAGACTGCGTGATGAATTGAAATTCGATTCAGTGGACGCACTCACCGCGCGCATTCAGGATGATGTCGCCGAGGCAAGGCGATACCTGGAGCGCTGTTCATGAGGAACTGGCGCTTCTGGCTCGGGGCTTTAATAAGCCTTGCTTTTATCGCACTTGCACTCAGCCAGATTCCTGACTTCCAGCGATTCAAACACTCGCTCCTTTCAGTCAGGCTTGCATACATTGCGCCGATCCTTATCGCCTATTTTCTCATACTGATCTTTAGAGCACTGCGCTGGCAATACCTGCTCCATTTTACCGGGCACGCGCGGTTTTCATCCTCGCTGAGCGGCATCATCATCTGTTACTTTGGAAATAATATCCTTCCGCTAAGGGCCGGGGACCTCCTGCGGGCTGTTGTTGTAGGCAAGCGTGATGAAATAAGCATCAGCGCAGTCCTTGCCACAGTGGTGGTGGAGCGGATTTTTGACAGCCTGGTCATTCTCATGTTTCTCGCCGCTATTCTCATCAACCTGGAATTCCCTGAATCCTACCAGAACCTGGAGAATGCACTTCATCAAGGCGGGATAGCGGCTATTGTCCTGGCCGCAGGCCTTGTGGTCTTTCTATACCTGCTTTATCTATGGACCGAGCCCATGATGAAGCTCATCACTTTTTTCCTCCGATACCTCCCGCAACGATGGTCTGAAAGCCTTGAGGGCATCATAGAGAATTTCATCCAGGGCCTGAAAATTCTGGGAAGCCCGCTGAGTCTCCTGATAGTTTTTCTCCTGTCCCTTCCAGTATGGCTCGTAAACCTGGGCCCGGTCTATTTCGTGGGAATGAGCCTCGGCATCCAGATTCCATTCACCGGCTGTCTCTTGATCCTCCTGCTCGGCGCTTTCTCATCCACTATCCCGGCCGCTCCCGGGTACTGGGGAACATTCCATCTCATCACTGCGGCTGGAGTTAAGTTTCTCGGACTGCTTCCCGATGAAGATGCGCTGACTTACGCCATTGTGCTCCATGCAATCTACTTCTTCCCCGTAGTGATCATCGGAATCCTCGTGGCCTGGCAAGAGGGATACTCCCTGGCCCAGTTGCAGAAAGAGGCTAAAGCCGAAACACGCGGCTAGTTCTTTTCGGTTTCCTTTTCTTGATAGTCCCTGATCAGGTTTTGCGCCTGCTCGCTTTCTTTTTCATCAACCATAATAAGGTATCGGCCAAATCTACCGGCTATCCCCCGGATTTCCGGCTGGCTCGGGTAAGGCCGAGTGGGGTCTCCGACAAGCTTTACCTCAAACTCATGGCCCTCAAGTAGTCCAAGAACTATGCGGGCCTCAACCTCGCTCTCCGAGGCAAAGACCGGCTCCCACTTTACCCGCTTGAAAAGGCCCATGTTCAGTGCGCTCTCGCGATAAAGGCTACTTCCTGGCTGAATCCTGGATCAGGCGGCAAATGACCTCGTAGAGCCGCTGTGCGAGTTCATCCGGCGAGGAGCTGACTCCCTTGTTGATGTAACGCGCGGGTGCGCAGTATTTGAGAACCTCGCGAAGTGTATCATCACAGACCACTGTGGAGAAAAACAGGATCGGGACTCGGCGTTCGAGCTCAAAGCCTTTCTCCACACCGCGCATGGCCATAGCCGCGTTCACCCCGTTGAACACAGGCATCCGGATGTCAAGTATCACAAAGCTGACCGGCTCCTTCTTGTAAAGCCGGTTTGTGAACAGGGTCAAAAATTCCTCGCCGTTCCCGCTCAGCATCACATTCCGTGCAACCTTCTTCTCGGAGAGTTTGTCCTTGAGCACCTCGCGGAACACTGCTGAATCATCCGCTATCAGGATGGTATCCAGGGCCTTCATCGGCTCTTGCGGCGCTGTCTCACTGATGTGGGACGAGCATAAAAAACAGAAATGCCTTTCATCCCCGTCCTGTAGCATGACAAAGGTTTCCACATCTTGACCGCAACTAGGACAGTACATCCGTTTGCTTTGCTCATTCGCCATCATCCTTGCTCCTTGTCAGCTCTTCACTCCGCGCTATATTTATCCTGATACCTCTGAACCATGTGCGGAAGAATCTCTCATGTTTTTCCACGCAGGATCATGCCCTCCAGGGCCTGGTCCAGTCGCTCAGCCATTCCTCAATCCTCAAGTCCCTCATTAGAACTTCCGGGCCTATACCCAAGAAGGTCAAGCGCCGCATACACGAAGCCTATCTCCCGAAAGCGTGTGTAAACCTCTTTTCGCAACGCGCTATCCTGGAACCGATCTATTTCATCCTCCAGCACCTCAATGCGCGCGGCCTGGAGATGATGCCGGACACGGAACTGGCTAAATCCCTTTTCCCTTAAAAACCGCTCGGCCTCTTCCACCTGCCACAACCTGACACCGGTAATCCTGATTCCGTATGGAATGCGTGATGCCAGGCATGGCTCGGCTGGCTTGTCCCATGTGGAAAGGCCCATCTCCCTGCTCAATACCCTGATGTCATCCTTGGTCAACCCCGCTTCTGCAAGCGGGCTTCGCACGCCCATCTCTCGAGCCGCGTCCACGCCTGGCCGAAAATCCTTCTCGTCATCCGCATTGCCACCATCAAGCACAGCCACGAGCATCTCCTTTTCCGCCAGATGTTTGAGCATAAGAAACAGCTCCCGCTTGCAGTGATAACACCGGCGCGGAGAATTCTCAAGAAAAGCAGGCAGGTCCATCTCATGTGATTTTATCACCACATGCCGCACTTTTAAACCTCTAGCCAGGGCCTTCGCGGCCTCGATCTCCTCCGCAGGATGAATCGCCGAACTCGCGGTGACCGCCAACAACCCCTCTCCCAACTCCTCCATCGCAACCCTCAGCAAGAGCGTGGAGTCCACGCCGCCGCTGAAGGCAATAACAGCAGACCCGAGCTCACTCAATATCCCGCGCAGTCTTTTTAGCTTCTCCTCTATATTACTGTCCATCTTCTGAACACGATCCTCCGGTTTGCTCAATCTCCAGGGCTAACTCCTTCCGGAATGCCTCATCCTCCGGGGGCGAGATTTCCAGGGCGCGGCAAAAGTCGGCACATGCTCCGCCATAATCCTGCCTGGCCAGCCTGATCCTGGCTCTGGTATCCAGGTAATAGTGCAGGTTCTCTCCGCCCAGCGAGATAGCCCTGTCCACGGCTTCTTCCGCGGGCTCAAGCCTTCCCGCGGCCAGAGATGCCGCGGCCAGGTTATTGAGTATGTCCGGGGAATCCGAATTCAGCTTGAGTGCGCGGCGGTAATTTCTCATCGCCTTTCCTGGCCTTCCCTCTGCCATCTGGATGTTGCCAAGACCTGCCCAGGCAAGAGCCTGACCTCTATCCTTGCGAATAGCCAGCAGATACTCCTCCTCGGCCTGAGCCAGATCTCCGGCTTTCTCGTAGATCGCTCCCAGCCTGGTATGTTCCTGGGCATCGAGCGGATCATGAAGCCGGACAATGTATTCGGTGAAAGGACATGCGAAAAGCAGGAGCCCGATTGTCGAGACCAGAGCAGGCCGGAAGATTTTCATCCCTGCGCCTTGTTTCCGGGAAGCACAAGCAGTGTCCATCTCCCTGTTCTCTGCCATGAGGCGAGGAATTTCTTCATTGGCATAAGCAGGTCTTTTGTCTTGCCGGAATAAAGGATGATCCATTCTTGATCGTGCTTCTGGTAAAACCCGACCACGACCGCAAAGTGGCGAAGCGGCACCGGCTCGAATGCAAGGTTCTGGAAGATAATCAATGGATGATCCTTCAGTATCTCCTGATGAAGGTTCTCCAGTTCTCCGGAATAGCTCTTTGCCTCAAGCCCCTTCTCCTGGGCGAAAAGTTCGAGGTCAACCGGGAACACGCCTCCTGCTGACTCGGAAAAGTAAGCCGATGCAATCTCTCCCGGGCCG
>CAZOMR010000101.1:0-11372 GCA_964580655.1 uncultured bacterium | reverse complement strand
CGCATCCCCCCTTTGGGGGGACGGGAGGGGGCAATAAGACAAAAGGCACAGCCAACGTAGGGGCAGGGCTTGCCCTGCCCTCAAAGGGCGCAGCAAGCAGAGCCCCTACGGCCGAGAATGAAAAAAGTCACCATTTATGTCGCACACCCGCTATAGAAAAGGAGGCAGATTTTTCCAGTTACACTGCGTAAGGTGAAGGCATTCCTCATGCGCCTGGTATTGCCCATGAGCACGAAGCTGTTCTTCTTGAAGAAATCCTGTTCATTCCGTCCCATTATTGATCCTCTCTGAATTAGTTTTCCAATGCCCGTTCTGATCTTTTCTTTTTGGCATAATCAACGAGGATTCCCATCATCTTGGCCGCGTGATATGAATCCCGATACACTATGATGCCTTCCGAGGACAGATACTCCAGTACCGGGTTTCCCTCCACCTGGCCCAGCAGTGCCACCTGATCCGCGCTCAGGATGGGCTTGCCTGTCTCGCGGATGAGCCCGGTGATGAATCTGGCCTCTTTAATCTCGCGGTCCACGCGTGGCCTGAGGCGCTCAAGCCTCTGTTTTTCCTTGTCCGTGCGCTCGCTTTCCGGTATCTGGTTCAATGCCTGATACACCCGACCTGCGCCGGCTATGCCTATCTGTATGATCCCGTCAAAACAGCTTGAGCGAACCATTTCCTCAATGCACTCGAATTTGCCATCCCCTGCCGCCGTGTCAACCGGGTTTGACCGGCTCCAGCGCTCCGGAAGGATGCCGTGGAATTTCTCGCGGAGTTTTTCCGACAAAGGAGGCACGTCCATGCCAAACCGGATAATAGCATCCGCCGCGATCACGCCCATTCCTCCGCCCTCTGTAACAATCCCGACACGGTTTCCCGCTAACAGGGGCTGTCCGGCCAGGGTGACCCCGGCATAATACAGGTCATCCATGTTGTCCACCATGATGACCCCGGCCTGCCGGGCTACGGCCTTGAAGACCTCTTGTGCCCCAGCCAGCGCCCCTGTGTGGGACACGCACGCGCGACTGCCCGCAGAGGTATAGCCTGCCTTGAGTAACACAACCGGCTTTCTCGCTGTAACCCTTCTTGCAATCTCGATAAATCTGTTTCCGTGCTTCACCCCTTCGAGGTATGAAAGGATCACGGTAGTGTCCGGGTCCTCGCCGAAGTATTCAAGGAGGTCCTCGCAGGTTGTCACCGCCTCGTTTCCGGATGATACGAACTTTGAGAAGCCTATCCTGTCCACCATGCCCCTGCGAATGAGGTCTCCGCCAAGGTTTCCGCTCTGACTCAGTATGCTGATCCCTCCGGGAAGCGGCCTGGAGTAAAAGAGCTGGGCGTTGAGCCCTGCTGGCACGCTGATGAGCCCCATGCAGTTGGGACCTATGAGAGGCACGCGGGCCTTTCGGGCAAGAGCCGCCAACTCATCCTGCATCTTCTTGCCCTGCCCTCCCATCTCGCCGAAGCCCGCGGTGATCACCACAATAGAGCCGACACGCTTTTCCACGCACTCCTTGACCGCATCAAGCACAAGGGCAGGCCGGAGCAGGATCAAGCCCAGGTCCACACTACCCGGAACATCGCGAAGCCGTGCGTAGGCCGGATAGCCAAGAATCTCTTTCTCATTGGGATTTACAGGGTAAACCTTCCCCGCAAAACCTCCCTCACGAAGATTGCGAAGATACATGTAGCCCCATTTCCCGTAGGCCCTGGATGCACCGATTATCGCAACGGAGTTCGGGTGGAAAAGGGGACGAAAGCGATCAAGAACACTTGACATCTCTACGCCTTTTTCTGTTAAGAGATAACACGATTTGCGAAAGATGACAAGAAGATTCGGACCAGGATAATGTCTTCACATGTGCCAGGTGTCTTGACAAACTACTTCAGGACTGACCGCCATTACCTTCTCTGATAGATGCGTATCTCCTGGTATAGATAATACATGTCGGATGGCAGTTGGCCCTTCATGAAAACCGGTCCCATGTAGCGTGGGCGATTCTGAAAGGTTTTTAAGAGGTTCCATTCTCCGGACTGGTTGAGTTCCTTCCAGAAGAGCTCATGGCTTGGATGTTGGTCCGGGACCATCTTGCTCCATGCGATCTCATTGGCGGCAAGATAGGAGAAGGGGATGTCCAGGTAAGAAGAGACATCCATATTCTTTCTCATATTCAAGGGATAGATACGATAGTTACTGGAAGGAATTGGAACATGAAAGAAATGATCGGCTGGATATCTCATGGTCAGGGCAATAGAGGAGCGCATGGGGATATGTGATTCAATCCATTTTTGCGCCTGGATTCGAGGGTCAGTTTTTGCCATGGCGCCTAGATGCACTATGCTTGCCCCGAGGAGCAAAAGCGCAATGAGCAGAGAGAGAGCCGAGCGGTATCTTCGTGGTATGGCAGTTGCGAGGAGTAATGATAATATCGGCATCATTGGCACAGTGTATCGGAGGAAGAATTCTGAGAAGCTGATGACAAGGATGCAGTATGGCAAGAGCCAGCAATACAAAAGCCAGTCCTGTCTTTCCCTGCGACGGAGGCTTGTGATCAAGGCGAGGATAAAGGTGAGCGTGATCAGTGCCCCGTTTGCCCTGGCAAAAAGAAGGGGGTATTGCCATAAATGGAATATGATCTGCTGGCAAGACAGTCCCCCGGACTCCAATAGGGGGAATCTGCGCAGGTCATGAGCCAATTGGTCGAAATAGAAAAATACTGCGGGAGAGAGTGTGGCGAAGCCGACGAGAAAAAAAGGAATGGTAATAGCCGCGTGTTGAATCTTTCGCCACGGGGTAGCGGAGTTGAAAAGTAATGGTGCGGCAATGAGGGGTAGGAGGGCAAATACAGCGGTGTACTTGGTTGCCGCGGCAAGACCTGCGGCGAAACCGGCCAGATAGAGGAAGGCTTTTCGGTCCTGGGAGCGCAGAGCCAGGTACAGGGTGAGCATGATAAAGAAGGTCACGGCGCTGTCGCTCTTCACATAATGTGCATTGATGACCGAAACAGGTTCAAAGGCAATGAAAAGCGCGGCAAGTTGTCCATCAGTGCGACCTTGCCAGCTTTTTCCGGCAAGATATGCAAGAAGGATGGTTCCAATCGAGAAGGCCACGGTGAGCAGTCGGAGCAGAAGATATAGTCTCCTCTGCATGACCAGGCTCGCGGGTTCTTCGGAAATGCCGAATCGAATCAATCCAACTTTTTCCGCAAGCTCTAAAGCGACCTTCCCCGCATAGAAGTATCCAGTGCCCGTGAGAAGCCCGTATTGAGTTGTCTGAAATCGCTTACCTTGCGGCGAATGATAAAGCACAGTCTCAACGCAGGCCTCTTCGTCCGGATGAAAAGGATACTCATGCCTGGCGTCCGGAAGGCCCCAGTCCAGGCATAAAAACCGGAGCAGTGCGCCTGCGGCGAGGATCAGGCCTAAGCGGAGACGATGATTCCGGAAAATCTTTTGCCCGAGATCCATGCAGGGAATTCCAGCGGCAAAGTATGTCCTGCTTCGCAGGAATATCACATCTCAAATCTCAAATTCCAGATTTCAGATCAAATGTTCATTAATCCTCATAGCCGGAGCATTTGAGGTTCTGGCCTGCGGGTTAAAAAACTCTTTCATTTATCAGAGGGCATAGATGTAGAAGATCAGTGTGATGATGAACAGTGGCCCGTCTGTGAGAAATCCTACCATGTGAGCGAAGTATTTTTTTTGCCTGAAATGATAGATATACTGGCTTGTGGAGCAGAATTTGCTTGCGAGAATGATCACCACCATTGCCAGGTATCTTTCGGGATTGACCGCGACAAAGATGCAGATTACGACCAGCATAACCATCATGGAATTGGTGAGCACGAGCCAGAATTTCTCGGTAGATTCCGGGATAGGCGGAAATCGGTCGTGGAAGAACCTCTCCGAGACCGTGTTGATACTGCGAAGGAGCATATTCTGGCCGAATAGGAATACGAGAACAGCCGGGCCATAAAGAAACACGGAGATAATCATCCATACTCTCAGCGCATGTAAACCGGGGTCCATCATGTAACATCCCTCCTTGCTTTTAGTCTAAAACAGGCTTGCTCTTTTGGCAAACATTTCAAGGAGCTATCGGCTCAGCGTAGTTTGCCTTCATACAGGAATTCCGCGGCGCTTTTCTCGATTTCCTCGGGATCAGCATGGATTCTCGCAACCTCGGTCTCGATGGCGGCCCTTGCCACTGCGGCCGCGACCTTTGGCGGGATGTGAAAATCCAGGGCATTGGGTATGATGAATTCTTCTTTTAGCTTTTTATCCGGGACAGCAGAAGCCAGCGCTCTGGCCGCGGCCAGTTTCATTTCATCATTGATAGCCCTGGCGCGGACATCAAGTGCGCCGCGAAAGATACCGGGGAATCCGAGGCAGTTATTGATCTGGTTGTTGAAGTCGGAGCGGCCGGTTGCGATGATCCTGGCACCGGCCTTTCTGGCCTGTTCCGGCATTATCTCTGGAGTCGGGTTTGCGAGCGCGAAGATCACCGGGTCTACTGCCATGGACTTTACCATCTCGGGTTTCAAGATACCGGGGGCGGAGACGCCAATAAAGACATCCGCGCCCTTGAGGGCATCCGCGAGTTTTCCCTGGAGCCCTCGGGGGTTTGTCCTTTCAGCCATCTCTTCCTTGATCCAGTTCATGCCCTCCTTGCGACCGGGGAATATGATTCCCTTTGTGTCGCAGATGATAATGTCCTCGAATCCTGCGAGGATCAACATTCTGGCCACAGCCATACCCGCGGCTCCTGCGCCGTTTATCACCACGGCCGTGTCTTTGAATGATCTATCAATCAGCTTCAGGGCATTAATCAGGCCAGCCAGAACCACTACCGCGGTGCCGTGTTGATCATCGTGGAAAACAGGGATGTCGAGCCTTTCCTTCAGCTTCTCTTCTACCTGAAAACATCGAGGAGCAGAGATGTCCTCCAGGTTGATCCCGCCGAAGGACAGGGCAATTGCGCAGACAAGCTCTATGATCTCTTCAGTGTCCTGTGTGGCGATGCACACGGGAAATGCCTCTACCCCTCCGAAGGTATGAAAGAGTATGGACTTCCCCTCCATCACGGGTAACGCGGCCCTGGGCCCGATGTTGCCGAGTCCGAGCACGGCACTGCCGTCGCTTACCACGGCCACGAGATTGCCCTTGCAGGTCAGCTCGTATACCATGTCCGGGTCCCTGGCAATGACGCGGGCCGGGATCGCCGCGTTTGGAGGAAGATAAAGGAGCTTGAGAATGTTGATGTCCTTGACCGGAATCTTGGCCTTGATCTCCACCACGCCCTGATAGCGCTGATGAAGGTCAAGGGATTCTTCCTTTATGTCCTTGTATTTCTTGGCCCTGGCTTTCCTTGGAAAATCACCTTCATACAGGAAGTGCTCCAGTCTTTCTCTTGCCTCCTTCGGGTCAACCTTTAGCCGGGCAACGCCTGTCTCCATTGCGGCCTGGGCCACGGCTGAGGCCAGAGTAGGTGCGACCTGGAAATCCATGATGCTCGGAATAATATTATCCTCGTGTAGCTGATCTTCCGGCACCAGACCCGCCAAGGCCCTGGCCGCGGCCAGATTCATCTCGAAGTTGATTGAACGGGCATAGGTGTCAAGGGCTCCTCGCAGTACCCCTGGAAAAACCAGGGATGTATTGATCTCGTTGGGATAGTCAATGCGGCCCGTAGCTACAACCCTTGCGCCCCCGGCCTTGGCCTCGCGAGGAAGGATTTCCGGATCAGGAACAGAGAGCGCGAACACGATTGGATCCCTTGCCATGCGGGAGACCATCTGTGCTGTCACGATCTGGCTCTCTGATGAAGATACGCCGATCAGAACATCCGCGTCCACCAGTGCATCCTCGATCTTGCCCCGTTTGACACTGAGGTTTGTCTGTTTGGCGGCCGCGAACTTGGCCCAGTTCATGCCCTCCAGCCTGAACTTGTGAAGGATACCGCGGCTGTCGCAAAGGATCAGGTCCCCGCGACGGCCTATTCCGGTCTTCAGAAAAAATTTAGCAATGGAAATCCCGGCGGCCCCGGCCCCGATGATCACTACCTTGAGCTTTTCAAGCTCCTTGTTCACTATCTTTGCGGCATTGACAAGGCCAGCGTAAGTCTCGATCGCAGTGGCATGCTGATCATCGTGGAACACCGATATATTCATTGCCTGGGACAGCCGATCCTCGATAGTGAAACAGCGTGGCGAGGTAATATCAATAATGCAGACAGCCCCGAAAGTGGGAGCGAGGCGCATTACGGAGTTGATGATCACCTCTTCGTCCAGTGTATCGAGGCACATGGGAAACGCGTCTATTCCCGCGAATGTCTTGAGTATGACTGATTTTCCCTCCAGGTTTGGCAGGGCGGAAAGCGGTCCTGCCCCGCCCATCTGGAGAACGCGGGAGCCGTCCGTGACCAGAGCCACAGTGTTTCCCCGGCAGGTATAGCGGAAGGACTCCCTCGGATTGGCCGCTATCTTCTGGCAAGGCTCGGCCACCGCTGGTGTATAAACCACGCTCAGCACAGAGCTGTCAACAATGGGCATCTTGGGCTGGACACCGATGACACCCCGGTATTTCCTGCGATACTCAAGGGCCTTCCTGGATTCGGAAGATAGCTCTTCCATGGAAATAGTTATTCTCCCCTTTAGCCCGATTCCTGATTTGAGAATCGGCAGGTGTGCTTCTTCACGGTCCGGGCATCTTCGGCATCATCATCTGGCTCATGTCCTGGACCTGATACCCTTTGGGCACAGCCACTTTCTCCGGTTTAACAGGCTTGTCAACACTATAGTTCAAGAGGTCCATCGTGGTCTTCTTCTCATGAGTGGTGCCGGGAAGAAATACCCAGCGCTTGACAACATTGTCCCCTGATATGTACATCATGGTCTTGTCCTTGTTGACTTTATCATAGAACTCCATCACCTTGCATTTCTCGCCCCTGACCTTTTCGGCCCCCTTTTCCTTGATGCTGTAATTCGGGTTGTTCTCATGCACCTTTGCCCATTCCACCCAGTCCGGGTCCACCATCCACTGCATAAAAGGGAACATGGAGGATGCCATCGGGTTGTCCTTGCCGAACTTCATCGCCATCTTTTCCTCGGGGTTGACTATATAGCTCGCCTTTCCGTCACTGATCATCATGGAAACAGTGTTGAACTTGTCCCCGCTTTTCTCCCTCACGATGAAGCTCGACTTTTTACCATCCTGGTTGAATTCAAACTGCATAGTATCCCCGCCATCCTCGCTGAATTGCATGGTATATGACATGGACTTATGCTTCTTCGCAGGCTTTGCAGGTGACGGCTGACCTGCATGCGCCGGGAATACCACGAGAAAAAAAGCCAGAACCCCCGGGAAAACCATGATAGCCCTATTCCTCATTTTCATTGCTCCTCTTTGATTATTTATTACCCTGAACACGATGAGCCTAGACTAAACCATTCCCTTATAAGTGTCAAGGGTTGAAGGGTTCAAGGGTGACGGCAATGTAAAAAACTTGTGTCAGGGGCAAAAAAAAACTTGAC
Source organism: uncultured bacterium (assembly GCA_964580655.1). Classification (GTDB taxonomy): domain Bacteria; phylum RBG-13-61-14; class RBG-13-61-14; order RBG-13-61-14; family CAZOMR01; genus CAZOMR01. Next base: position 3,840 of record CAZOMR010000101.1, on the reverse strand, counting down.
AAACTTTTCAGGATAGGCTATAAGGTAATAAATCTTGCGAGTGCCCGGAAGGGCTGAAAAGGGAAGACGGTAGAAAACCGTCACGGACCCGCCGCTGTGATCGGGGACGAAAGCCGCGGGATGCCACTGGCCAAAAGGCTGGGAAGGCGCGGCAAGTAGGGAGATCCGAGAGTCAGAAGACCTGCTCGCAGGAGCTTCGCGGTTATTTTTGCGAGGTCAAGGGGCGAAGCGGTTCGAGGATAAAAACGGGGAATCCCCGGACTCTGAAAAACAGGGTTCGGGGATTTTTTATTTGGGAAAAATGACGAAAAAGATTTCATACTGCATTTTTCTTCTGGCGCTTTTTCTTTTGCTTGTGGTGAGAACAACTACTGCTGACCAAGAAGATGAACCATTACGGTTAAAAGAGATTGTGGTTACAGAAAAACGTATTGTGAGCGAGAGAGAGGCTGAAAATCCTTCAAAATTTCTGGAGGTTATTGATGTTGAAGAAAAAGCCGGTCAAAAGGTTGAGACCGTAACCGATGTGCTGGAGGAGAGTGTAGGGGTGCAGGTGAAAAGATGGGGAGGCCTCGGATCTTTTGCAACAGTTTCAGTCCGCGGGGCAAGTGCCAGCCAGGTAGAGGTTTATCTCGATGGAGTGCCGTTGAATCGTGCCTGGAGTGGAATTGCAAATATCGGGGACCTGGCCATAGACAGCTTTTCCCAGATTGAGGTTTTTCGCGGCTCCAGCCCGGTTGACTTTTCTTCCGCAGGCATTGGCGGAGTTGTAAATCTTAAAACTAGAAAAAAGGAGGGAGAGGGGAATCGTTTTACGGTCAGCATGGGCTCTTTTGATACATACAAGCTGAACCTGAGCCGGTGGGAGAATTTCGAGAACTGGAACTACCTGATCTTTTTGGGCCATCTTCAGAGCGAGGGAGATTTCAAATTCGAGAATGACAACGGCACTCCCCTCAACAGCGATGATGATTTTGAAGATACCCGTGTCAATAATGATTTTCAGTCAAATGATCTTGTAACTCGATTCGGGTTCGATGCTTCCGGCTGGGAGAATCAAATAATTCTAAGAGGGCATTACAAGGATCAGGGAATGCCCGGTCCTCATACGGTTCAAGCTGAACATACGCGGTTTACCACCAAACATGCAATGCTTGCGTATTCCTCCCGGAAGCATTCCCTGGCAGGAGGGAAATTTGATCTGGAACTGGGTGCAGATGGTTTCTGGATGGAAGAAGGATATTCTGACACTAAAGGTGAGGTTGGTCTTGGCAGAAGGGAGAATCGAAATACAACCTATACCTACGGGCTTCATACAAATTTTTCCTGGTTCCCCGGTAAATTTTCTGAGTCGGTTCAGGGATGTTTTTCTCTCAGAGAAGAAGAGTTTCATCCCTTGAATCTCTTCCCGGAGCGAGAGGAAGGAAAGGTTCAGAGCCGCTGGTTTGCGACTTCTGCCATTGAATCAGAATTTGTGTATAGAAAACTTGGTATTATTCCGAGTCTCAGGCATCAGCACTACTGGAGCGAGATAGAGGGAGACCCATATTTTTCCTGGGCAGAGGCCGCGGGAGAGGCAAAGGAAGAAGATGACTTTTTCAGCCCATCCCTTGGGGCCTGGATTTACCTGGGCAAAGGGCTGGTTTTCAAGGGGAACTATGGAGTTTACTGGAGGATGCCTACTTTTTTTGAGCTCTTTGGTGACAGGGGCACCACTGTTGGAAATACCTCGCTTGAGCCGGAGCGAGGCGAGAATTTTGACCTGGGACTTCGATGGCAAATGGAGAATACAGGCATTATAGATCGAATGGACCTGGAGTGGTGTTATTACCAGAGCCAGATCGAGGATATGATAATCTTCTTCCAGAATTCCCAGCGCACGATTCGAGCTATCAATATCGGAGCCGCATATATCTGGGGACATGAATTCCGGTTTCTTCTTGACCTGCAAGGAGGGCTCGATTTATCCGGTAATTATACCTATCAGATAGCTATGGATCAGGGAGATGTAAGCTATTGGCAAGATAAAGCGCTTCCTTTCCGGCCCACCCATGAAGCTTATTTACGGCTCGGATACTCTGCCAGCGAAAAATGGAAGACCTGGATAGATTTCAACTACATGGGTGAAAATTACTGGGACAGGGCAAATGCCTTTCCTGTGCCTGAGAGAAAAATTCTGGATATAGGGGTGGGCTTTTATCCGCCATTCAGAAAGTACCATCTGGCGTTTTCTTTTGAAGTAAACAACCTTCTTGATGAGCAGATAAGCGATATCGCAGGCTATCCGATGCCGGGAAGAACCTGTTTCGCGACAGCTGAACTCAAGTTTTAAACGGGAAAACAAAAAGAAAGGAGGGCTAGAGATGAAGGGGAAAAAGAGAGACGGAAAAACGAAAAAGAAAGGAGTCTTAGAGATGAAGAGAGGAATGATTATTTTGGTCTGGCTTCTGGGATTTTCCCTTTTGACCTGGGGCTGTGGTTCCAGCGATCATGATGGAGATGGAGGCCCGGTGCCGCTGAGTAAGATGTTTGTTGTTACCAGCGACTTTTCAACTGGTGGCCTTGGCCTGATTGATCTCGATGATTTAAGTCCGTGGAAACCGGACCCGGGATGGGCCGCTCAGGTGGTGGCCTCTGATGCAACGGCTATCTCCTATAATGAAAAGGTATATGTAATTAACCGTTTTCAAGTGGACAGCATCTCAGTGCTTGAATTCACCGAAGATAACGAGGTTGGGCTAGTTACTCAATATTCAGTAAAAGGCGATTTGAGTGCTCCCAACCCCTATGACCTTGAATTTGTTTCCGAGGACCGGGCATATCTAAGCCGTTACGGTTCCGACATGCTGTGGATGCTCAATCCACAAACAGGGAGGCTTATTGGTAGCATTGACCTTTCAGGCTATGCGGATGATGATGGCATACCGGAGATGGCTTATATGCTCTTGCACGGGGAATACCTTTATGTTGCGATTCAGCGCCTGGACAGGAATGATCCCTGGTGGGCGCCGGTAGGAGACAGCTACTTGCTCAGGATTGATCTTGTTACAAACCAGGTCGGTGATACTATCCTGCTGACTGGAACAAACCCGGTTACTGATCTGGTCTGGAGCGATGATCTTGGAAAGATACTGGTAGGGAATTCAGGAAACTATGGATTCCTGGACGGGTGCATAGATTCCGTTGATCCCTTGACAGGCGAAGTTGAATCAGTTATTACCGAAAATGATTTGGGGGGAGACATCAGCGACATCGTGGTGGTGTCCGGTACCAAAGCTTATGCGGCTGTTACTACAACGGATTGGGCAAATTCAATTGTGGTGGAGTTTAATCCAGAAACAGGCACGGTATCCGATCCTGAAGTATATAAGACCGGCGCCTGCTTTCCCTTTGTCATCGAACTGGATGATTCCAATCGGCTTTATATCACCGAAAGGGACCCAACTCAGCCAGGAGTAGTTATCCTGAATACAACTAACAACGAGCCCTTGACCAAGGAGCCCGTGGAATTTGATCTGCCTCCTTGCTGGCTCGAACTGGTTAAATGAGGGGTGGTCATAAATCAGCTTCCCCGAGCTATTTGTAGGATGTAGGATGGGATGTAGGATGGGGTCAGGGTGTAGGTTGGGGTCAGAGCTTCATTTAGCGTTTAAGGGAATTTAAGATTTGGGGTAATCAGGCCTTCACTTGAAGTTTAATACAAGACTGTAGATACAGGCTCGAACTATCAACTTCCGGGCAAGGTCCGAATATTGACATTAAAACGCGAAAAAATCCTGGTCACTGGAGGCGCGAGAAGCGGCAAGAGCGCGCATGCGCTGAAACTGGCAAGCCGGGAGG
>CAZOMR010000100.1:0-11416 GCA_964580655.1 uncultured bacterium | reverse complement strand
TCCTCCTTATCGGGATGCTCTTATTATATAACATTACTTATGCAGATGTCAATAATAGCTTAACTATTTTAATCTTCTCCTTTCTGGAAAAAGATGGTGTAATTGAAATTTGCGAAAATGGCTGATATTAGGCCCATGAAGATGATTGAAAGCATAGTGCCCCAGAGCGCGATTCGGAAGGATAATGGTCTGTATGTGAACTCTACTATATGATCGCCTGCCCTAACCGGCAGTGCCCGAAGAAGATAATCGCCGCGATATATCCGGCAAGGATGATCATCAACGAGGGCCTCCCAGCCCGGATAATAAAGATCGGAAAGAACCAGCCAGCAATCATGATGCGCTTTGACCCTTATCTTTAGCCTTTGCGGAGAATAAAGCTCGAACCTGACCTCACCCCAACCCATCGCCCTCTCCCATTCATCGTTCCATTCATAAGGGGCGGTAAAGGGAACCGACAGGTTATCTCCCGCAAGGAACACACGGCGGCTGTAAGGACACCCTGGCCGGGAAAGCTCTTTAAGCACGCTTGATTCATCGGGGAGAACCTCGGCCCAGCCAGCTAGAAAGCCCCGGGGCTGTGCCGGTCCGGATGCTCCGTAGGAATCCCTCTGATAGAGCCAGATAGACCCAGGCAGGATCAGCCGATAATCCCTTGGGTCGGAAGAAGCCTTGAATTTGAGACGCAGGTCAGCCCAGCCGGACCAGTCATAATCCGCACTGGCATGATCAAGGGTTGATATGATCAGACCATTAAGCCCGGTGGGCATGGGTAAAAATATAACCGGCAACTCCTGATCCCCGGTGTGTTTTCCCGGATGTAAATACCGCGCATAAAGAAGACGACCCTCTCTCCTGTCATCCAATCCGCAGGAGATGCCAAACCACACTCCGTCCTTCTCAAGCCGCCAGGCCCGACGGACTATGCCGGGTTGAAAAGCGACTGCCATCTCCTCGCTCAGCTCCAACTCAACCCGGGACGGAGGATGCTGAAAGAGGGCATCGGCCTCGCCTTTCTGAAAGGGAATTCGGACACGGCCGAGATGCCCTGGCGAAGGGGCAAGCGCTCTTGCTTTATCGAGAAGCTCATGGATGGAATCATGATAGGGAAGCGGGTTATCCGAGAGGATGTAGCGCACATTGAAGAGCTTAAACAGTGGATGCCCGACCCCCCTCGGCCTCGGTTGGAGGTATCCTACATTGTTATACCAGTAATCAAATGCGGAGAGCCGATCCATGCCGTTGATCTCGTTTATCGCGTCCACAAAGTGTCTGTCATTGATGCCGTCCATGACACGGAGGTCATTGATATTGAAAAGGATGTTGAGATTAGGCGGCATGATCCCCTGCATGATGTAAGTCCGATGCGGCTTGGGGGCTTTGTCCAGGAGATTCAGCGCAGGACTATTCTTGATCTTTGACAGGTAGTCCGGCTCAAGGCTTTTATGCCAGAGCCCATCAAGCACAAGGCCAGCAACCAATGCGAAGACCGCGACCGCACCGATGAGCCATGTCCGAAGGAATAGCGGGAGAGGCGCTCCCCATCTGCTTGAGCCCGCAAGCCAGAGCACCACCAGGGCCAGGATCAGCAGATGAATTCCTGTCTCCGGATTAAGATAGTCGCGGCCAGCAGAAAGCGGCTCATGCCATAATCCGAAGCCGATGATGATCAAAAATAGCATTGCGCCTGCGGAAAGGATCTGCCTGAATGAGATTCTCTCGGCAATGAGGTCGTCAAGGGTTTTTCCTGCAAGGAAAACCAGGGCAAAGCTCAAGGCTGGCATGGGATGCTTGAAGTTTCCGGAAAAATTGAAGATTGGAAGAAACCCGATCAGGTTGAACCCGGGCAGACCAAACATGACCCCCATGAAGAACACGGCAAATGCCGCAAAGAACAGCGAGCGCGCATCCAGCTTTTTTATGCGAAGGAAGGCAAGCAGGGCAAGGAAGACAGTCAGTATTCCAGTATAAGGGATCAGCCAGGGAACTGATGTGACATGATATGCCGGCACGCCGTGGCCGAGCAGGTTCCACGCCATGTTGACCGGTCCGAGAAAGGCCGTTCCCGGAAGGGGCGGCTTGAAGAACCAGGGAGAGAGGAGTGCGATGGCCTGCCGGATAGGGTAGTGATAGAAACCGGCCCCGGGAGGGTGGAAATGCACTCCGCGAGACCAGTATTCGAGAAATGGAATTAACAGTGGCAGGGAAAGAAGAAGGCCAAGCATAAAAGCGGTTCCCAGCCGGAACACAGCGGGCAGAATCATGTCCCGGGATACTGCAATGACACCGACCAGGAAATATAACCCTCCAAAAAGGATGCCGTAATAGGCGGCTTCTGGATGACCGCAGTTCAGGATGCCGAAAAGGACCAGGCCGGCAAGGATGACATGGCGAATCCTGCCAGGCCTGATGATGCGATCAATGGAGATGAGTAACAGGGGGATAAGAACATCCGCGTTGAGATAGTTCTCGTTGATAAAGGTTCTGAAGTATCCTGTGAGTGAGAACCCTGCCATGACAAAGATTGAAGCGGCCCGGCCTGAGCCGCGGGATCGCGCGAACACATAGGCGAAAAAGCCGGCCAGCCAGAGCCGAAGAATTATGTAGATGTCGCGCATCCAGATGTTGTTGGCGAGGTAGGTGAGAATTTTGAGCGGATAAAACACGCTGGACAGCATATTGCCGATCAGCGGAGTGCCCAGGGCGTTGTGCGGGTTCCAGAGAGGAAAGCGACCTTCTGAGAAGTCCTCGATGATCTGGTGGTCAAAGGAGAACTGACCGAGAAGGTAGTACTGCTCCTGGATAACTCCGGCAAACAGGCTCCGGCCAGCTATCCAGTGCGGTGCGCAGAGAAAAAGTGGAAAGGCAAAAGCGAGAAAGGCCGCGACAACATATTCGCGCCTTCGGCCAGATAGCTCTGATGTGGTGCCTGGCATCTCCATGGAATCTGCAGGATGCGCTTCTTGCTCCACTCAGTAATTAACCGAGTCCTTGAGCGAGAGCCGTATAATATCAAAGACGCTTATCAGGGTCCGAAAGTTCTTGGGAGCATCTCTCAGGTTCCGCGCGATCCGTGAAGGATGAAAATAAAAGCCGCGGTAAGCTGACCGGCGTATCTTGCGCATCAGATCGTCCGGAATCGCACTCAGGTTGATCGTGATAGTGGAGTAGTCAGAGAAATCCGTGTCCCGGACACGGGCCGCAAGCTCTGGGCTTGAATTCGCAAGAGGCGTTCCTGGAAAAGGATGAAGGTAAAAAAAGCTGGCAATATGCAGTTTCGACCGGAGCGCCCATTCCACCGTGGCCTGCATCTCCTGCTCGGTCTCCCCGGGAAAACCAAGGATGAAATAGCCGGCAGTGAGGATGCGGCGCCGGGAAGTCTCTGCGATGACCTCTTTAGTCCGTGAGAGGTTCAGTCTCTTCCCCATCATCTTCTGTATCCTGGGCACTGCGCTTTCAACTGCGTAATCAATTCTATATGTCCCGGCACTTTTCAAGAGGTCCAGGAGATTCTCGTCCATACGGTCAGCGCGCAGGCCATTGGGGAATGTAAAGTGGAGTTTCACCGGGAGCTCCGCCAGCAGACGGGCGATGGTCTTCGCCCGGTCGAGATCAAGGTTGAAGCTGTCATCAATGATCTCGAATTCTCTCGCCCTGTACCTCAGAGCCAGTTCCTTGATCTCCTGCACCACATTCTCCGGAGTGCGAGCCCGGAATTTTTTGCCGAATAGATTATGACAAAAAATGCAATTATAAGGACACCCGCGGGAGGTTAATATGGACATCATCCGCGAGGACCTCTGTAGGGTGTTCTCCGAGGTCCTTGCCCAGGGCGAAAAATATCTCTCCGGACCGATAAGGTCCCAGGCCACGGAGAGCCGATCCAGGTCTTCCTCCGGAACCCTGGGCCGGTTCCTTACTGGTTTGCCGTTATCCCTGCGGATGATACCGGCCACATTTTCTATTTCACCCTGCCCCTCAAGAGCATTGATAAGCTCAGCCAGCGTGGCTTCCCCCTCGCCCAGCACAAGGTAATCCACGGACATGTCCTCAAGGATCGGTTCTCCCCTGGCCGAGGCATAGGCCCCCCCCAACACAATGGTCGGCTCCGGCCTGCCCTTTCCTCCAGGTCGCTCCGACTTGATCAGCCTTGCGAGATGGTGCGCCTCTTTTGCATCCAGGCTGAGTGCGCTAATGCCCACAACCCGGGGGGCGAATTCCCGGACCGCATGAAGAACCTCTTCTGGAGCAAGCCGCCCAATACGCGCATCAAGGATTTTGACTTCGTCATTGCGGCTAGAGCGTAAAGCCTGGGCAAGATAGCCTAATCCCAGTGGAGCCGGACTGGCCACGATATTCACGGAATTGGGCCTGATAAGAAGCACCCGCAAATTTTGCTTCTCCCGTGTATCAGGTTTCCGGATTGAGCCCGGGTTTAATCCCCCTTGAGTGCCTTGATGATCTCGGATGACATCCCCTCTTTTTCAAATTGCTCAAGCCAGGCAAGCCTTTCCGCCTTGAGATCCTTACTGCGTTTTTCGATCTCATCACGGTTGTAAAAGTTCGCCAGGTCAAACCTCTCCAGGCTGACATCCGGGATACCTACGGGAACATCGTATCCCCAGAACGGATCGCGGCGCCATTCTATTTTATCCCGGGCTATCATCTCGATGATCTTCACGGTCTCCCTCAATGTTATCTTGGCTCCACCCTGCTCGCCTCCGATAGAGCCTGTGTTGATGATGTAGCAGTTAAGATCCTGGTTCTTGCGCAGGAGTTCGAGAAAGATGTTCCCCTCTTCGGCCTCGGAGCCCACGATAAAGGGGTTGGTCCCCACGACACGGAGCGACTTTCCCGCGTTTGCAGGGTCTCCTGCCGAGGTCTCAACGGATTCCCCGAGCATGAAAGCCGCGGCTCCCCATTCGGGGCCGAGCTTCATCACCGGCGGGACTATGTCGCGACGGCGCATGATGAACACGATGTTATTGGCCTTGGGCAGGTCCACCTCCTTGTCAGTGAAAGCCAGGTCAGAGCGCTTGACCATGGCCCGGCCATTGGAGGTGAGGGAGGTATCCATGAAGTCCACTTCCTTGTTATCTCCCTTTATCATGACATTCTCAAGGATGGTCCGGGGGGACAGGCAGGCCGCATAGATCAAAGGCTGGTTCATGGGTTCCAGGCCGTCGGTCTTGACATAAAAGGAATCCTCTGTCCCGATACAGCTTCCATCCTGGCGCAGGATGACCACATCGTCCTGGCGGATGACCACGCCCTCGGGCGAGGAAAGCCAGTGGCCGTGGCAGGTAAGCGAGGTCTTGCCAGTGCCAGATAGTCCGAAAAAGATAAAACCCACATTTTCCACGCCATTGCCTTTATCCACACGGATGATCTTTGACCCGGCATGAAGACCGAGGGATCCCTTCTTCTTCACCCAATACATTACCTGGCGCAACATGCTCTTTTTTATCTCGCCCTTGTAGTCCGTGCCCAGGCTCAAGGTGACGCCATGCTCGGGAAAGACAAGAACCTTCCGCTCGGGCCACTCCGGGACAGCGATGGTGATGAAATCCGGGTCTTTGTTTTCCGGCTCGAACATGGTATTTCCCCACATCAGCGGCAGACGGGGGAATCCTTCAGTGACATATAATCTGCACGCGTAGTTGAAATCAGGGTGCTGGCACATGCGCCGGTCGAGTTGTATCACATCCTTGGTCTTGAGATAAGCAAAGACCGCATCTACAAGGTCGTTCTCTTTATGGGTCGGATCACGCAGGATGATCTCCGTGAACTTGGCACTCCGGCTTTTGACCTTGCTTATCACCGCCAGGTTTCCAAACTGGGTGATGAGCGCACCGTATTTGAAACAGCGCTGACGCAGAAAATCATCGTCCGGATTGTCAATAAGATTTTTGACGCTGAGCTCTCTTCCTAAAATTTTCATTGGTATCTCCTCGCAAACATGATTTATTTGAACGGATGATTGATGACAATGGTCTGGACACGCTCCGGTCCGACTGAGACCGCGGAAATTTTAACCCCGAGTAAAGTCTCTATCCTTGACAGGTAGCCACGGGCCGCTTCAGGCAAGTCATTATATTCCCTGAATTCATGAAGGTCTTCCTGCCATCCGGGAAGCTCCTCGTAACTCGGGTCCACAGCCTCAAGCATCTCGACCTCCGGGGGAAAGTCCTCCATGGTGCGGCCTTCATGGATGTATCCTGTGCAGACCTTGAGGCTTTCCAGGCCGGAGAGAACATCCAGCTTGGTGACCATGATCTCGGCCAGGCTGTTGATGCGCCGGGCGTGGCGCAGTGCCACCACATCCAGCCAGCCACACCTCCGGGGTCTTCCCGTGGTGGCCCCGAACTCGCCTCCGGTCTCCCGCAGGCGGTCTCCTGTATCATCGCTTAGCTCGGTGGGAAATGGGCCGCTACCGACCCTGGTGGTATAGGCCTTGCTGATCCCGATCACCTTTTCAATATAACCCGGACCAATGCCCGCGCCGGTGCAAGCCGCGCCCGCGATGGTATTGGATGATGTTACGAATGGATATGTGCCGTGGTCAATGTCGAGCATCGCGCCCTGCGCTCCTTCAAACAGCACCCTCTTCCCGGCATGAACAGCCTCTTCAATAACCCTGGAAACATTGCCGCAGTAACGCGCGAGCCGATCTGCATAACCCTTGAATTCCTCGAATATATCCTCGAACTTGAGCGGGTCCTCATCAAGAACACGGGTCAGGTACTGGTTCTTCTCCTCCAGCACTACCCTGAGCCTATCCGAAAGGCGCTTCAGGTCAGTGAGATGATGGAACCGGAGTCCGAGTCGAGCCATCTTGTCAGAATAGGCTGGGCCAATGCCCCGGCCTGTTGTTCCGATCTTCCTTCCGCCTTTCCTCTTTTCCACTGCTATGTCCACGATCCGGTGGTAAGGCATAATCAGGTTTGCCCTGTCCGAGACGATAAGCCGCGAGTCGTCAAAGTAGCCTTTCTCCCGTAACGAATCAATCTCCTCGCAAAGCACCCTCGGGTCCACGACCACCCCATTGCCGATCAGGCACAGCTTTCCCGGATGAATTATTCCCGAAGGGATTAAATGCACGACAGTCTGCTGTCCATTCACAACAAGGGTGTGTCCCGCGTTGTTGCCGCCCTGAAACCGGACAACCACATCCGCCTCGCTTGCAAAATGGTCCACAATCTTGCCCTTGCCCTCGTCACCCCACTGCGCGCCAACCATGACCGCGACTGTCATCTCTTTACCTCCTATCCTTCTCCGGTATCAATCCAGCCGCACCTGCCGCACCGAGATAATACTCGGAATACTACGCAGGCTGTCAAGAACCTCTTCCGGGGCCGGGGCGTCTATGTTGACCATGCAGAGTGCCTTTCCCCCTTTGCGGCCCAGTTGAAAGTGTCCGATATTGATGTTGTTCTTGCCCAGGGTGGTGCCGATGTTTCCGATGACGCCCGGGCGATCGTGATTATGGATGATGAGCATGGCGCCCTCGGGAATTGCATCCAGGTAGATGCCGTCCACATACACGATGCGGGGATCATTCTTGCCGAAAAGGGATCCGGAAATCTCCTGCACCTCTGGTCCTCCAGAGCCTTCGGATTTTCCGTCCGTGATCTTGAGTGTGATCAAGCTTGCGAAATCATGAGACTGAAAGGATGTGGTCTCCTGGACATTTACTCCACGCTCTTTGGCCAGAGCCTGAGCGCTTACATAATTTACCGGCACATCCAGGAAAGACCCCAAAACCCCCTTGAGCACGGCCAGGGTTATCGGCCTTGTCTCCAGTTCGGCAACCTCGCCGCTGTATTCGACCGTGATGTTTCGGACCTGCTTGAGAATCTGTCCGGTCAGTTTGCCCATCCTCTCTGCCAGATTAAGGTAGGGCTGAATCTGCTGGAGAGCTTCCCTGCTCAGGGACGGAAAGTTGACCGCATTGGTTATGGTCCCGGTCAGCAGGAACCCAACCATCTGTCTGGCGATCGCCACCGAGACATTCACCTGCGCCTCACCCGTGCTGGCTCCGAGGTGGGGTGTTAATATCACATTCGGCAGTTCAAAAAGCGGGCCTGAATCCGGAGGCTCTTTCTCAAAGACATCCAGGGCCGCACCGGCGATCCTTCCGGACTTGAGTCCCTCCAACAGGTCCTCCTCGTTGACTATCCCCCCGCGAGCGCAGTTGATCACGCGGACTCCCTGCTTCATCCTGGCTATCGTGTCCTTTCGGATAAGGTCCCTGGTCTCCTCGGTCTTGGGCGTGTGAATTGTGATGAAATTAGAGCGAGTAAAGAGTGTGTCCATGTCCACCATCTCAACCCCGAGCTTTGCCGCGGCATCCTCGGTTATAAAGGGATCATAAGCGATCACCTTCATCTTCAGGCCCAGTGCCCGCTCGGCTACTATTCTTCCTATATTTCCCAGTCCAATCACTCCGAGAACTTTATCGCAGACCTCTACCCCCATGAACTTGCTTTTCTCCCATTTTCCGCTCTTCATGGAGGCGCTGGCCTGGGGAATATTCCGGGCAAGGGCCAGCATCAGTGAAAGAGTGTGCTCGGCCGCGGCCATGGCGTTTCCTCCCGGGGTGTTCATGACCACTATCCCGCGGGTGGTGGCCGCGGCCAGGTCTACATTGTCCACGCCTATGCCTGCCCGGCCGACCACCTTCAAGTTTTGCGCGGCCTCGATGATCTCATTTGTAACCTTCGTGGCCGAGCGGATCGCAAGGCCATCGTATTCCGCGATTATCTGCTTCAACTCATCAGGCTTGAGCCCGGTCTTCACATCCAATTCCAGGCCATCTGCCTGCTTGAAGACCTCCAAGCCCTCCGGCGCAAGTTTGTCGCTTACCAATACCTTCATTTGACTAACTCCTTCTAAGCTTTTCGCGACTTGATCAGGCGAGTAATTCCGTGGCCTTCTGCACGCCGTGGCCAGAAGGGAAGGAATGTCCCAGTTCCGTGAGGGTTTGCTCCAGTGCCGCGATCATGGCAACGATGTCGCCCCGGCTGATATAGCCCATGTGGGCGACGCGGAATATCTTGCCCTTGGCCTGATCCTGACCTCCGGTAATGGCAATGCCATGTTTGTCCCGCATGATCTTGACCACTTGCCCGGCATCAATTCCACCCGGCACCAACACCGCAGTCACGGCCTCGCTCGGGGAATCAGGGGCATAAAGCTTGAGTCCCATCGCCTGCATGGCCTCGCGCGTGGCTTTTGCCATGAGTGCAACCTCGGCAAAAACCTTCTCCAGGCCGGTCTCCTTGATCCGCCGAAGAGCCTCTTGTAAACCCATGATCAGGCTGATCGCAGGAGTATAGGATGTCTGGTTGGTCTCCAGGTTCTTTCTCTCTTTGGCAAAATCAAAATAGTAGCAAGGCAGGTCGGATTTATCCTTTGCCTTCCACGCCTTCTCGCTGAGACAGGCAAAGGCCAGGCCGGGCGGTAGCATCAGCGCCTTCTGGGAACCTGTGACGAGCACATCCAGGCCCCATTCATCAAAGGGAATCGGGAATACCCCTACCGCGGTGATGCCGTCCACGATGAGCAAGGTATCACTGGCCCGCGTGTAGTCCGCGATCTCCTTGACCGGGTGTCTTACCCCGGTGGATGTCTCGCTCGCCTGCATGAGCACAGCCCTGTGCTGGCCCTTCTCAAGCATACTTTTGACCTGCTTTGCCGAGACAGCTTTGCCCCAGGGCACCTCGATCTGTTCCACCTCGAGGCCGAAGGCCCTGGCAATATCGCTCCAGCGTTCGCCGAACTTGCCAGCCTCAACTACCAGCACCCTGTCTCCCCGGCACAGGGTATTGCTTACGGCTCCCTCCATGGCCCCGGTGCCGGAAGAGGCTAGGACAATCACCTCCTGTTTTGTCTCAAACAGGTATTTGAGTAATTCGCGAACCTCTTTCAGCACGCCGCGGAATTCCGGGTGCCGATGATGAATCACCGGCCTCGCCATAGAAAGGAGTACGGACTCCGGAACAGGAGTCGGACCAGGGGTCATTAGCAACTTCTTCTCCATAGCAAACCTCACTTCTTCTTTTTTGATTTAGCGCGGGCCCGACGGGTCTGGAGGAAACTCTCTCTCTCTGCAAGGGTCCCGATTGAGAGGCGCAGGGCATTCAGGTTGATGAACCCTGTGGCATCGGCCTGGTCGTATCCACCAGCCTCTTCAAAGCTTGCAATGTCCTTGCGGTAAAGACTCTTCGGCGACTCGCGGCCTGTGATGATGATGTTGCCCTTGTAAAGCTTGAGCCGCACCCTGCCTGTTACATTCTTCTGCGTCCCGTCAATAAGTCCCTGCAGAGCCACGCGCTCCGGCGAGAACCAGAACCCGTAATAGACCAGCCGCGCATACTGCGGCATAAGTGAATCCTTGAGAAATATCAACTCCCTGTCCAGGGTCAAGCTCTCAAGGGCCTTGTGGCCGGCCTGAAGGATGCTCACGCCGGGGGTCTCATACACCCCTCGGGACTTCATTCCCACGAACCGGCTTTCCACCATGTCCACTCTGCCGATCCCGTTTCGCCCTCCGATCCGGTTGAGCCGCTCCAGCAGGCGTGCAGGAGAATACCTGCGACCATTTATTGCCACGGGAATGCCAGCCTTGAATTCCAGGGTGATCTCGGTCGGCTTATTCGGTGCGCGCAGAGGCGAGACAGTCATCTTGAACATGTTCTCTCTGGGCGGGTTCATCGGGTCCTCCAGTATCCCGCCTTCATAGCTTATATGCATCAGGTTAGCGTCTGAGCTGTAAGGTTTGGAAGCGGTCACCGGAACCGGTATCCTGTGTTTTCTGGCATAGGCAATGAGGTCGGCCCGGGAGATGAATTTCCATTCCCGCCAGGGCGCGATCACTTTGAGCCTGGGGTTAAGCGATGCGCAGGTCAGCTCGAAGCGGGCCTGATCATTGCCCTTGCCCGTGGCTCCATGCGCTACATACTCTGCCTTCTCTTTTGCGGCTGTCCTGACCATCTTCTGGCCGATAAGAGGGCGGGCAAGTGAGGTGCCGAGAAGGTATGTGTCCTCGTAGCGCGCATTGGCCCTGAGTGCGGCGAAGACATAATCACGGACGAATTCCTCGCGGCAGTCCTCTATGTAAACCTTCTTGGCCCCTGTCCGGAGGGCCTTGGCACGCGCCTGCCTGGCACTTTCCTTCTGACCCAGGTCAACATAGAGCGCTATAACCTCTGTTTGATAGGTCTCTATCAACCAGCGCAAAATAACCGAGGTGTCCAGGCCACCGGAGTAAGCGAGGATAATTTTTTTCTTTGCCATCGTTATTTTTTTTCCCCATGAAAATCCAGAGGATTTTAATTCGCTTTTTCCTTTTTGTCAACCATCTGTACAGGTTCAACACATGGTAAACACCTCTTAGGAGGATGTTTAGGGTCTC
>CAZOMR010000099.1:0-11431 GCA_964580655.1 uncultured bacterium | reverse complement strand
TGTCTCCACCTCTCCGGCCGGATGGAGGAATTCTGGGTGCAAAAAGCCGCCAACGTCTAAAACCCCCCCTTTTATGTCGCAGGCCTAGACTCTACAGGAGTTCCCCCCAATTTTCGAGTTGCAGATAGGGGTGTCCGAGTAGAGGCTATACTGGGGTGGTCGTGAATTAACCTGCCTTTGTAATAATTAATTTCTTCGCCAGTACCTGGTTTCGATCGTCATCTCGGACCGGGGATTAATGATTCCAATAAAACCCACCGGGTCGTCGCCGATCATCACCCGGACCACCCTGGCAGGCGGTTCGGTCCAAAGGCGTGGATGCCAATGGTAGGAGATCACGACTCTTTCGGCTCTTTCGACTCTTTCGGAGGAGGCTTTTGCGTTTTTAATAGTGAGCCGGTTGTAGTCCGCCTCCACCAGGCCGCTTCCCTCAATGAAAAAGGTTCTCTGGCGGTTCACCTCGTAGAATTGAAAGTCCCCGGCCTCACTGATCGGCTTGAAGAGAGCAGGGTGTTCATCGAAGAGCTTTCTCACAAGCATAGAGTAGGCGCCCACCCATCCTATGTTGTAAATGTCCATGTACTCGGCAAGGGATCTCTCATCCCATTGGTGGAGATAGCGTCCGAAGAGCTCAACTCCGGAGAGGTCCGCAAAGTGGTGTTTGAGGTGCGCGGCCCAATGAGGGCCGCCGATCAATTCGCGATGCGTGTAATATGCGAGGGGAGAGGTAGCAAAGGTATCTTCGTAGATATTGTTATAAGGACCCCTGTCCTCGATCAAGATACGGGCACTACGATCGGTATTGACAATGATCCAGTCGCGAATACTGGACACCCTGGTATTCATACCCACAAAAGGTTGTTCAGGTGGGCTGAAAAAAAAGGCGAAGAGAAATATGAGAAAGGAAGGGATGGAGATTGCAAAGACGGTCGCGGCCGCAATGCGCCTGAACCTGCCGTATCCGGTGCCTTTGATGGCCTGGGCCCAGGTCTCGAGACCCTTTGCCGCTGGAAGAACAAGAAGGAACAGAAATGGCAGGCCGTAGCGGCCGGGCTCAATATCGCGGAATACGGGGATCAATCCCCCGAGGAGAAAAACGACAAGAAATATCAACGCTGGAATACCCAGACAGAGAACCAGGTCCGGGCGGCCATCCCGGTGGAGCGCCATAAAACCAGCCACTGCGGCTACCAGGAGGAGGGGCACAATAACCTGATACCAATTGACCACGCTGAACAGCAAGAACCCGATAATCTGTAAAGGGTCTTGAAAATGGGCATGTGGTAATTTCGCAAAAGCCAGGTTCTCCAAATAGGGGATGATCCAAAAGAGGTTCACTGCAATGGCGAAAACGCATACGAACACTATAAAGAGATGTCTGCGAACAGACAGCTTTTTGAAATTAATCAGGTAAAGAACTCCACAAGGTGCACCCACTATGAGCAGGATGCCCGGATGAACAATCAGGGCTACAGGTGCCGCGACGATAAGCATGATGTGGATGCCGCGGAATCCCGTTTGCAGGTACCGGGCAAAGAGCGCGGCCAGGGCAAGTCCATAGATGCTTGCGAGCCCAAACCCGACCATGCCTGTGGCAAATATAGATAGCCCGCCTCCCATCCACCACTCCCATATACCGATGATGGCGGCAATTATGGCAATACGGGGCTTCATGCCGAACCAGAGCGGCGCTGCGAAAAAAAGAAGCGGAACCACCGCGGCCATAAAGAACACGGAGACCTTATACCCGGCCTCCGGGGACAGCATATGCATCGGGACCATGGCGACCTTGATCAGTCGGTCACTGCCGTCAAAGACATCGGTCGGATAACCCGCCATGAGGAAAGGGTCATAGCACCAGGTGGTGCCGTGCTCGATCAAGAAACCACGGCCAAGCATGCTGTAATAAAAGTGCCAGCCATGGTCTTTGTGGATGAGCGGCTGGTCAGAGATCAGGGCGCGTGGCCCGCCGAAGAATACCAGGAGCAGAGCACAATGCACGAAAAGGCTCACGAAAGCCGCGGCCCAAATCACACTCCATCTCCCCCGAAGACCATCTGACCCGGAACTTATGCGACTACCCCGCCCGGCAGAGACGGCTTGGATGTGTGTATCTGTCATGGATATTGAAAATGGGAAAGTTTCCCTATCTTTGGTTGATTAGAGAATCTTGCCCCTGGAAATAGGAAATCGTCCCCTTTTTATTCTTTTTATTTCGTGCGGCGGCAGAGCACGAACCAGTTGGGCATGGGGTCATCGCCCATCTTGTAGGCGCGGCCTATGAGCACATCTTTTGACACCCATCTCAGGTTGTCCTTTGTGCCCCCGTAGATGAACCGTGTGGGAAACACATCATTGGACTTGATCTCCGGCCACCCCGCAGGGTGCTCCTTCGGGATGCGGGTATAGTCAACCTGGAGCTCCCGCTCGCTTTTCGGGTTCACCTGGACCATCATATACCCGGGGCCTGTGAACCACATCATGGGTTGATTGTTATATCCGCAGATGTTCCGGTCTTTATCAAAGTAGAAGACCTTCTGAAAGCGGGTGAACAGCGGAAGAGAATTCTTGCCCTCGAATGGATGAGGCACGAGCGGCTTCTCGTCAGGGGGAACCAGATAGTCGAGACTGAGCGGCTCGGAGCCTTCAGCGACTTCCCACAGCTTCATCTGCTGAGCCTTGTTGAGCGCAACGACCTGGTCAATGCGCTCCTTTTCATTCAACCCATCCAGGTGAGTCGTAACCTCAGCCAGGGTTACATCCGCTTTCCCCAGTAGCTCGGAAAGAGTTGCCATGATATTCCTCCTTCAAATGTCAAGCATTTTTCCTTATTATATACCTGATTTTTTCCTTGACAACCCTTTATTTTTTCACTCTTCCTCTTACTATACCTCGTGATCCTCTCCCGGCTAATCCTCATCCCCTTCATCATCTTGGCCCTCGCTCAACTCCTGCACTTTCATACCATTTATTACCTTGTCGGTGGTCTCTTTAATCTTGCCGTATGCGAGTTCCTGCTCCACCTGGCTCACCTCAAGTTTCGCTATCTTTTCGTGCTTGACAAGACTCTTAGTGCCCACTTTGAGGATTTTTTCCGCCAATACATTCATCTCCATTCCCGGCTTGACCCCTTGTTTAGCGCCTATATTTATGACCACCGTGGCGCCGTCAGACTCCACCTCGGCAATTATGCCACGCAGAGGGTAAGCCTTCCTGACCTTGGTAATGATCTCTTTCTTCAGCTCTTCAGCGATCCTGGCCGTACCGGGGGTGCCCTTCAAGATCGGATTAACCGAAATCTTGACCTCGCTGGTCTCGGTTTCTATAAGGCGCAGACTCGCCTGGGTCTCGTTGCCGTAGCGTATCACACTGCCGGTTGCGATGAGCCTGGCTGATAGCAATCTGCCGAGCCGCAGGCGTGTCTCCTCGCTTGCCAGTTGAGAGCTTGAGAGATTGAGTTCGGAGATGATCTTGTCTATCTTTTCGCGCTCTACAACCTTTACCCTGCCAGTCTGATTAAGGGCATCAATGATTGCGAGCTCCAGGAATTTTCCCTCGCCTTCCATCATGGCCATCTTGCCCCCGGTGTGATAATCAAGAAAGGTCAGGGTCATTGGCCTGGATGTCCATTCGTCTATTGGCTCCCTTGACATCTTGACCCTGTCGGACTTGTATCGGGCAACTAGCTGTTGGACTTCCTGATCCATCACGGCTTGCCTTTCTTTATCTATGGCGAGTTTTTGCATGTTTACTACTTCAGCAAGAAGCATGTTCGCGATGTTGTTTCCGGGAGATGCCGCAAGTGCACCCCGGAATGCTGTTTGTGCCTGAGCAGGCCTTCCTAGTTTCATTAGCATCTGTCCGAGGTTGATGTGTGCCTCTGCATTTGTCCCGTCCTCAGAAGCGGCCTGTTCATAATTTTGCAATGCCAGATCATTCTGGTTCCGGGTGGAATATATGCGGCCTATGAGCATGAATGCCTGTGCCTTCTCTGCTGGCGTGCCTTGCCTGGCCTGTACTGCCTGCTGGAACTGGGAGAGCGCGGTGGTCAAGTCCCCTTGCTCCAGCGCCATTTCCCCGGCCTTGAGATATTCATCTGCACCCTTCCCCCCGAGTATCCCGCCCTGGTAAAGTAGGACCCCGCCTATTAGCACTACCGCGGCAATAATAACGCCGATCAGGGCTTTCATTCCGGAGGACAGCCCGACTTTTGTCTCCATAGTTGCGGTGGTCACGCCGCGTAAAGGCATGGGATAGCCCTCCACGGTCATCCCGGGATACGCTGGCGGAGTTGCCGGTATGTCTGGCTTTACGCGTTCAGCCTCTTCAGCCTCCTTGACCTCAGCCAGATAGTTGAAGCTGGGATCGCCATAGAGCATATAAGATGCCCATACAATGGTCTCCTCGCCGTATTTGTCAATCAGGTGCATCCGGGCCTGCCGCACAGCCTCGCCGATATGATTTCCATCAAGCATTGCCCTGTAAAAGGCGAGCGCGAATTCGAGTCCGGGCTCATCAAGGATGTCCCAGAATGTCCCTATATAATGCTGAACCCCGGAGACCAGAAAAGCGTTGGCAATGCCGAAGATTTCTTCCTCGTATTTTGAGGTTATCTTCCACTGATCGGTCTGTCCGGACTGACAGCCGTTTGCAACAACCAGTGCCGGCATAGGCTTTTTCCCGGCCATGTTGCTGACCTCGCCTGCGGTCAGCTTGCCTTCGGCTAGTAGCCATCCGGAGTTGGCCGGATTTTTGGCATCATAGTCTGCATGACCGGCGTAATGGATGACATCGTAATCGCGGAGTTTGTTCTTGACGAAGCTGGTATCAATACTGCTCAACTTCATGTTGGCGTTGATGAGTTCGTGTTCAGGATCAAGGGTGTCGCGCAGTCGCCGCCCTTCTACCGCACTTGCTGGCAGGTCTCCGCGCGGGTCGGCCAGGATCATCATTTTCAAAGGCCGTGCTATATGTCTGCTTGTGGCCTCTCTGACATGCTGGCGTGTGGATACTATACGGCCCATTGCAAAGCGCTGACAGAGGAACCGGGAGCCATCGTAGAGCAGTTCCCAGGGGATATGCACAAGCTGGTCGTCCAGGCGGAGGATCAGGTCCTCGGCGCCTGAATGGGCGAGTTTCTCTTTGGCCTCAGGGGTCAGAAGTTGGTCATACAGGTTCTGACCCAGCTCCTGTAGCTGTTTGAGAATCTCCTTTGAAATCTTGCCCCTGCGATTAGCCCGGTTAAGCAATGTAACAACTTCATCGCACAGTTTTTGGGCCTTGTCCTCGGAAACCTTTATAGTGTCATACTGTTGAACGGTCTTTTCTTCGGCACGAGCCCGCTCAAACACGCTTACCTTGAGCTGATTGCCATCTCTTGATACATGCAGTTCAACCACACGACCCTTGGTCAAGCGTTCCCTGGTGTCCTTGGCCCTGCGGGTTCCGGTCTTCTTGAACTCCCCCTCGGCAACTAGCTGTTCCTCGCTCCAGATCACACGGTATAGTTTGACCGGCTCGCTCTTGCCCTTCATGGCCACCTCTTTTGCGAAGCGGCAAAGGATGTCATCTTCCCTGCGGATTTCTTTGTATAGATCTTCAGATATTATCACCTGGTCTGCATCGGCCTGGCCCTCGACCCTGGCCGCGACATTGACCGCATCACCGAAGACATCCTTCTCTTCCACCACCCCTGGTCCATAGTTGAGACCGACTCGGACGTGAATCTGCTTGTGCTTCTGATCCTGCTCCTGATTGTACTGATCAAGCGTGTTCTGTATCTCCACTGCGGCGCGGACTCCCTCGGCAGGGTCTTGAAAAAGCGCCATGATAGCATCGCCTATGGTCTTGATAACCCTTCCGCCGTGGCGCTCCACACAGGGGAATAGCATTTCATTATGCTTATGGACCATGGCCCTGCCTTCCACATCCCCGTAAGCCTCAAAGTATGCTGTGGAACCTTTGATGTCTGTGAACATCACAGTGATGTTATGCTGGAATTTATCCTTGATCATCTTGTCAAGCTTGCGCTGTTCATCTTCCAGTCGCATCCGCTCCTTGAGTATCTCTGAGACCGAACCGGACATCTCCCCTTCCTGGAGTTCCTCTTTCGGCTTGTCCGCCTTTCCACCCACAAGCTCATCCTTCCTTTTATCGTCGTTGTTCTCTGTCATGGCTTTCCTTCTCCTTTCATGTTTAGAGAAATCCTTCCAATTTCATTCCCTTCTCGGGTTAAATTAAGCGAATATTTTCCGAACCGAACCTTTTCAAACACGGCCTGACCCTGTTCAAGCGCATAGCTCTCCAGTTCCCGGTCTGGATCAAAAAGGCTGACACGAAGGCCTTTAGCGGGCTTGCCGGTCTCTTTCTCGCTAACCGATACAGTTACCTCGCCCTGATCCCCCCGGATTTTTTCCACCTCTATCTCTGCGAGGTAGGGGGGGAACTCCTTATGAAAGGCTACCAGATTTTCGGAGATGACCCTCTGTCCTCCGCGGAATGCCTCTGCAGGAGATGGGCTTGCAACAGATATGCCAGCACCGGCTTTCAGTGCTTTTGCTACTCCGCGCGCAAAATTTACCACCACTTCCCAGGGGCTTCCCCTTGCCGGGTCAAGACGCATCACGCGATTATACGAATTCAATGGAACCCGGATACTTGACTCGATCTCAGTCTCCTCGAATTGCGGAGCAAGAGTCACGGCTAACTCAAGACATCTATCACACGACAAGAAGTGCTCTCGAGTCTGTCTCTCCAGACCTTCATCCAGCTTTCCCTCAAAGAAAGCCGCCACGGTCTCCGCGTCCGGGCAGGCACCCTGTGCCCTCTTTTGTCCATTATGGGTGGCCAAAAATCCCTTGATTAGCTTATCAATTGAATCCATCTCCCCCAAACCTCGTTGTAATTATTACATCATGTTTTCGTATATAATCGACGATGTTACCTCGGTTTTCTAACCTGTTGTTCAATTTTTTGTTTTAATTTCCTTTTTAGGCGATTAAGCCTTGTGTAAATACTTCCCTTGGATACCTTTAGAATCCTTGAGATTTCTTCGGGGCTGAGTTCTTTTGCGTAATAGAGTTCCACAAAGTATCGGTCATCCTCATCCAGTTCGGCCATAGCCTCGGCCACCAGGCGTTCTTTATCCTTTTCTTCCAGGAGATTGTCAGGCATCTGGATAGGATCAACAAAGAATTTCTCGTCCGGAGTCTCCACCTCCCTGAACTCGACCACCAGGTAGGCGCGCCTGGATTTTTTTATATAATCAAGCACATAATTCGTTGAGACGGTTCGAATCCATGTGGCCAGGCTACAGCCGTGTGTTCCCTTGTAGCGAGTCAGGTTTTTGCCTTCATCCGCGATGAAATGCAAGAACACCTCATGAAAAAGGTCTTCCCTTTCTTCTGAAAGAATCGGGTATCCCTTGAGCTGGCAGGTACGCTGTATAGAATAGTAAATAAGCCGGGAGTATTCCTGAACAAAAGTTTCCCAGGCCCCTCGCTTTTTCCCATGCAAATCCTGAATTAATTTCTTTTCCTGCTCCGGCGAAAGGGTCATTCTATAATCTTTCTTCTTCTAATTTACATAGGGAAACTAGAGATTAATGCCCGGAACTCTAATCTAGCCAGGTAACAATTTGCAAAATGAGGTGCTATGACACTTCTCCGCCAACCGTGATCTCAGGTATCCTGAGGGTAGGCTGGGCGTCAGCGATGGGCACTGCCTGGCCGTCCTTTCCGCATGTGCCTATTCCAAAACCGAGGTCATCGCCCACCATGTCAATGGCCTTGAGCACCTCCGGGCCGTTGCCCACCAGGGTCGCTCCCCGGACAGGTTCCGCGGCCTCTCCGCCCTCAATGAGGTAGCCTTCATCTATCTCGAACACGAAATCCCCGTTCACCGTGTTGACCTGTCCGCCGCCCATTCGTTTTACCAGAAGCCCTTTATCCGTGGCCTTGAGTACCTCTTTCGGGTCAGCCTCCCCCGGCAGGATCATGGTATTGGTCATGCGCACAATAGGCTTATGCTCGTATGATTCTCGTCTGCCGTTCCCTGTGGATACACCCTTCATCTTCATCGCCGTGAACCGGTCATACATGTATCCCTTGAGCACACCCTTTTCCACGAGCAGTGTGCGCTGGGCCGGCGTTCCCTCATCATCCATACCAAAGCTCCCTCGTTTGTTCAAAAGCGTGGCGTCATCCGCTACGGATATAAGCGGAGATGCAATCATCTCTCCGAGCTTCCCGGTATACACGCTCAAGCCCTCTTCGGCCAGGTCAGCCTCCAGGCCGTGCCCGATAGCCTCGTGAATCATGGTGCCTCCGGCCTCACTGCTCAAGACCACACTCATCCGGCCTGCCGGAGCCTTTCTGGCATCGAGCATGAGAATCGCACGCCGGGCCGCTTTCAGCGCTATCTCCTCAGGTGATCGGGTTGAGAAAATCTCGAACCCCATAGTGCCGCCGTGGGTCTCCATTCCTGTCTGGACCTTGCCGTCCTGTTCGGCTACCACCCTGACCGCAAAGATGGTCTGTGTGTTCTCATCCGATGCCATAAGCCCATCGCTGTTTGCCACGCTGATCCTTCTTCTGCCATCACGATAGACCACCAGCACCTGTCGAACTCGCTTGTCCAGCTTGCGCGCCGCGGCCTCAGCCTCCCACAGCCGGGCAACCTTTTCAGAGAGCGGCACCCTGTCTGGAGGAATCTCGATCGGGCTTATAAGCGGAACAGTGCTGGAGACCAGGTCAGCAACTTTTTCGGCGTTCTCAACGTTCTCGCCCTTCTCGCTCTTTCCTCGTTTCCCTCTTGAGGCCTCTGCCACAACACCTGCAAGCTCAAGCAGGGAATTCTCCTGCAGGGAATTTGTGTAAGCATAAGCGGTGCGTAAATCATGAATAAGGCGCACACCAGCGCCCCGGCGGATGCCGCTGGAGACCTTTTCAACCTTGCCTTCCTCAAGCTCGATGGTCGTTGTAAGTGTTTCCTCGGCAAACAGGTCCGCGAACATTCCCTGGCCTGAAAGGGCCTTGCTCAACACCTTACGGACATTTATTGATTCAAACATCGGACCAGTGACTCAATCATCCGCGATGCTTTTGACATCCGGTGGACGCGGTATTTCCCGGATGGAAAATTCCTCGCGGAGCTGATCGAGCACTTGCGTAAGCTCTTCCATGAAATCCGGGGATATAAGCAGTTCTATGATTCCACGCCTGCCATCCAATGTGCGCGGCACGGCCATTCCCTCGTGGCCCTCCAGGATGAAAATCAGGTCCACTATCCTCTCCTGCGGCACCTGATAGAACTTCAGCACATCCTTTATTGTTCTCCCTCCAGCTTTCTCTGAAAAGCCTCGCGGCATTCTTGTGAGCAGAAATAATAAGTCCGGCCATTGATCACGGCCTTGTCCGCTGATTCAATCGGAATGTATGTCCCGCATTCCGGGTCCTGAACCATCTCGGAGGCATCATCCTTTCCAGGACTCGGCAAATCAGGTTTCGGCTTGGGCTTCTTGACAGGCCGGAAAAAGCTCTTCACAGTGAAGTAGGCAATCATGACCAGGACCGCTATAAGAATGAGACGCGCCATCTTTCTCCCCTCAGAGTTTTTCTTCCAGCCGCTCGACCTTTGAGCACTCATCAAGCAGGGAAAGCATCTGGAGAACAGTCAACCCAGAAACGGGATGTATCTCATCCGGCCCGATCTCCGCGAGCGGATAAAGCACAAACCCCCTGGCCCCCAGCCGCGGGTGAGGCACCTCCAGCCCCTTTTCCCTGATAACCTCATCTCCGCAAAGGAGGATGTCAAGATCAATTATCCTCGGACCATCCCTTCGCCCCCGAGTCCTGCCCATGTTTTTTTCAACTTCCAGTATGCCCTCAAGCAGGTCCTTCGGCTCTAGCTCTGTCTCGAGCATTGCCGCCGCGTTTATGAAATCATCCTGTTCCTTGAACCCGACCGGCTCGGTCAGATAAAGGCTCGAACGCCTGATGACCCTTGCGAGCCCTCTCTCTTCTATCTCATCAAGCGCTCTACGCAGGTTCTGCCTTATATCTCCCATGTTTGACCCCAGCCCTATGAACACCAGCCGCTTCATAGCTTGATCTTACGCATGCGTGCTACAGCCTCGCTCATGCGATTTATATCCACGATAAGCGCGAGCCGAAAATAGCCCTCCCCTTCGGGGCCGTAGCCCACACCCGGTGATGACATGATCCCTGCCTGCTCAAGAAGAGTGGCCACGAACTCCTCTGAGGAATAACCCGAAGGCACCCTGGCCCAGATGTAAAAGCTGGCCCTGGGTTTCTTGAATTCCAGGCCCAGGCTCGCAAGCCCCTCGGCAAGCACATCCCGGCGCGCCTGGTAGAGACCCCGGATTTGCTTGATGTCAGCCTCGCCTTTCTCCAGTGCCTGGACCGCGGCCATCTGAACCGCCTGGAACACACCGGAATCAATGTTGCTCTTTACCCTGGCAAGCGAGGCCACTGCGGGAGGGCAACCCACTGCAAAACCTATGCGCCAGCCGGTCATGTTGAATGTCTTAGAAAGGGAATGAAGCTCCAGTGCGCAGTCAAATGCGCCAGGAGTCTCCAGGATGCTCGGTGGCTCGAATCCGTCAAAAGCTATCTCCGCGTATGCGGCATCATGAAGGATGAGAATCTCGTGCCTTCTGGCAAAGGCCACGGCCCGCTCGAAGAAATCCTTGTCTGCGACTGCGGAGGTGGGGTTGTTGGGGTAATTCAGGAACATTATCTTTGCGCTCTGCGCTACGGCTTGCGGGATCGCATCAAGGTCCGGAAGAAAATTCCGCTCAGCCTCAAGCCCCATGGTGTAGCTCTTGCCTCCGGCAAACAGCGTGCCGATCTTGTATACCGGATACGCCGGAGAAGGAACCAGAGCCGCGTCCCCGATATTCAGATACGCAAGCGGAAAATGCGCAATCCCTTCCTTGCTACCGATAAGGCTCACAACTGTTCTTGGATTAATATCAACCTTGAACCTCCGTGCCATATACCCGGCCGCGGCCTCCTGAAAGGCCTCAAGCCCGGCTGTGGAAGGATAGCGGTGATTGGCAGGATCATCGAGGGCCCGCTTCATGGCCTCGATGATGTGCGTGTGCGTGGGCTGGTCCGGATCGCCTATTCCGAGGTCTATCACATCCACGCCCCTGGCCTTGGCTTCGGCCTTCATCTTGTCCAGGCGAATAAATAAATATGGCGGGAGAGACTTCAGCCGCTCCGACTGATCAACATTGATCATGCGAAATAACCCTCAACCTTTTCAGCCATGATAGACAATTTAGAGGTTCGGGTCAAGAATATCAGGGGCTGACATTCCAGGAATTCTTATTTCTGGCTCTTCCAGTTTAAGAGATGCGTTTATCGCATTCGGGCTTCCAGCGTAGAAAGGGAAAAGGCGGGAAAAG
>CAZOMR010000098.1:0-11463 GCA_964580655.1 uncultured bacterium | reverse complement strand
GGCCGCCAATATGTTCGACAATGAGGTCATACTCTGGCGTGATCCGAACAGGGCTTTTTCTATCCGCTCAAACCTGTGGGCCCCGGATGAGCCGTCATTTATACATGACCATAACGCCTGGGGAATACTCTCGGCCTGGTCCGGGTCAATTCTTGTCGAAAACTACGAGCGCCTTGACTCCGGCCAGGAACAGGGAACAGCCCGGATACGGCTTAAAGAAAAAATCATCCTGGAAGAGGGCATGAGCATACTGGTCAGACCTTTGAACCAGGGGATACATAGGGTGATGAGCGGGAGCGATCAGGTGGCTGTGTCGCTCAATTTGTACGGCCGGCCAGGCGGTCGCAGGCATATCTTGAAATTCGACCCTGAAACCGGAAGCACGGAAAGGATATATCCTCCTTCGCGCAAACATCAAACCCTGGCCCGTAAAGTGCTTGTGAAGGTGGCTGGAGAATAGTCAAAATGTATAACAAGAAGGTCCTGGATCATTTCAACAACCCCCGCAACATGGGCGAGATGGAAGACGCAAACGGCATCGGTGAAGTCGGAAGTCCGGTCTGCGGGGACATGATGAAGATATGGATCAAGGTGGACGAGGACGGGATCATCCGGGATGCCAGTTTCAAGACCTTTGGCTGTGCCTCCGCCATTGCCTCAAGCTCTGTCGCCACGGAGATGATCATCGGAAAGCACATAGATTCCGCGCGCAAGCTCACGAACCGTGATATAGTGAACGCGCTAGAGGGCCTGCCGGAACACAAGATTCACTGCTCCGTACTGGCCGCGGACGCTATCACCCGCGCGATTGATGATTATCTGGGGATCGAGCCAGAGCCTGAGACCGAATATATCTGCAAGTGCAAGAAGATCACAAAGGAGCAGATTGAGGAGGCCATAGCGCACGGGGCCTACACAGTGGAGTTGGTTGCCCAGGCCACCGGAGCCACAACAGGCGAATGCGGAGGAATCAGATGCAGGCCCCTGATAGAAGACCTGCTGGCAAAGTATAAAGGTAGTGAGGAATAGAGGCAGGGAGAGAAATAATGCGCAGGGTATATCTTGACAATAACGCGACCACGCCTATTCACCCGGAGGTGCAGGAGGTTATCAGGGAATCACTCGGGCTTTTCGGCAATGCCTCCAGCGCTCATCTCTTCGGCCAGGAGGCCCGGTCCAGGGTGGAAGATGCCCGGTCTAATGTGGCCGCATTTATCCATGCCGAACCGGAGGAGATCATTTTTACGAGTTGCGGGTCCGAGTCCAACAACCTGGCGATTAAAGGCACGACCTGCGAGGAGATGCCCTTCAAACTTCCGGAGGCTCCGGGCGGCAGGCATGTGATCACAAGCCAGATAGAGCATCCATCGGTCCGGAGCACTCTCCAGTGCCTGGAACAGCGGGGCTTCAAGGTCACATGGTTGCCGGTGG
Source organism: uncultured bacterium (assembly GCA_964580655.1). Classification (GTDB taxonomy): domain Bacteria; phylum RBG-13-61-14; class RBG-13-61-14; order RBG-13-61-14; family CAZOMR01; genus CAZOMR01. The sequence continues at coordinate 10,032 of CAZOMR010000098.1, read as the reverse complement.
ACAGATACGGAATGGTGGACCCGGAAGACATTCGCAAGGCCATCACCCGGCATACAGTGCTTATCACGATCATGCTCGCGAACAACGAGATAGGAACAATCGAGCCGGTCAAGGAGATAGCGGCCATCGGAAGGGAGCACGGGATCATAGTTCATACCGATGCGGTGCAGGCACTGGGCAAGATTGAGGTGGACGCAAAGGAACTGGGTGTGGACTTCATGAGCCTCTCAGGACACAAGATATACGCGCCCAAAGGAATCGGCGCGCTCTATATGAAAAAGGGGCTCAGGCTATGTCCCCTTGTCCACGGAGGGCACCAGGAAGGGGGACTGCGCGGCGGCACGGAAAACACACCCGGAATCATCGCGTTTGGCAAGGCCGCCCAGCTCGCAAAAAATGACATGACCCGGGAGGTGAAAAGGATCAGGGCGCTCCGCGACCGCCTGAAAAAGGGAATCGAGGATAGCGTGGATGAGATTATATTCAACGGCCATCCGGAAAATGTTCTGCCCGGGACACTGAATATCTCGTTCAGGCATATAGAGGGCGAATCCATAATTCTCAGGCTTTCAGGCCAGGGCATCGCTGTGTCCACGGGAAGCGCATGTAGCACCGGGTCCCTTGAGCCCAGCCATGTCATGCTCGCAATAGGCCTGCCGCATGAGGATGCGCACGGGTCCATACGGTTCAGCATCGGACGCGAGAACACGGAGGATGATATAGATTACACCCTTGAGGTGTTGCCGGAGGTGATTAAAAAGCTTCGCGAGATGTCCCCCCTATATCAGGCCGGGCGGTCCTGAGCGAGTGGTAAGGGCGACCGGCCGGTCGCCCTTACAGTTTTCTTGACCATTTACCATTTTTACATATAGAATTAGGTTGCCGTGAGCAGGATGCAGGTAAGGTTAAGCCGGGCAGGTATAGGGATCGGGCTTTTACTCCTTTTCGCCTGTGCCAAGGAGCCTGACCCGTGGAGTCCCAGAACCTACGAGATGGAGCTTGCGCGCTATCAGAAGGACCCTGTAAGCTTGCCTGGAACCTGGGGAAGGTATTATATTGAGGGCCAGGAAGACGAGTCCTTCTTTTATCATAATGAAACGCTTGATGCCGAGATCATCATTACATTCACCTGCGGCAAGTATGCGGACATCGGACTTGACATCCTGGCTGAGCATCCTCGCTTTCCAATGGGTCACACCGCGAGGGTGCTTAAGGAAGGACCTGTAAAGAACCCGCGAGTGGACATCTACCATGTCAAGGCTCAAGGAGCAGTGGAGGGCGAGGAGAGGGTAATGGATTATTATGTGGTGGGCGAGAACCACTGTGTGGTAGACCTGATATACCTGGCCCCGCAGGAGAATTACGAAAAGGGAATTAAGGATTTTCATGCCTGCCTTCGCGATATGGATGTCCTTTCCAGGTAAGGAGCTTTAACCTTGAGTAACACAAGTTTGCTTTTGCAAAATCCGCTCATGCGCTGGCTGGATCGCCTGGGCCAGACAGGGAACAATTTCATAATATATCTGGGCGAGATAAGCATCATGACCTTCTGGACTTTTGTAAATTTCTTCCGGCCTCCCTTCAGGCTCTCCAAGTTCCAGGAATTCATGTGGCAGTGCTGGGATGTGGCCATCAAGAGCCTGCCCATCGCAGTGGTCACCGCGCTCTTCACCGGCGCGGTCATGGCGCTCCAGCTTACCTACTCGCTCTCGCGCTTCGGGCTGAAGACATATGTCGGCACCATGGTCAGCATGTCGCTCGTGCGAGAGCTCGCTCCGGTTCTGACCGCGCTTCTGGTCGGAGGCCGGGTCGGAGCAGGCATATGCGCGGAGATAGGCTCCATGACCCTGAGCGAACAGATAGACGCCATGCGCTCGCTCGGCGCAGACCCGCTTGTAAAGCTCGTGGCCCCGCGGGTGCTTGCCTGCATCCTCATGTTCCCGGTCCTCACATTGCTCGCGGATGTAATAGGGATGTACGGCGGAATGATCATCACATGGCGAGAGGCCGGGGTAGAGCCGGGCTTCTTCTGGAACAGCATCAAGGCATACATGTGGTGGGAAGACTACGCGGTCGGTGTGCTCAAGACCTTCTTCTTCGGATATGCCGTGGGGATCATCGGTTGTTACCAGGGCTTGAAGGTAATCGGCGGTGCAGAAGGCCTCGGAAGGGCGACCACTTTCACGGTCGTATTGTCGCTCCTTGTGATACTGATCTTCGATTACTTCCTTTCCAAGGTGCTCCTGCTCTGGCTCATCTACGGGGCCGCGGCGGAGCAGATGTAAACTGAAGGGCTGAATAAAATGCCGATTCGGGACAACGATATAATCATCGAGTTCAGGGATGTCTGGAAGGCTTTCGGGGATAACCAGGTTCATGCAGGCATCAACCTCAAGGTCCGTCGGGGAGAAACAGTGTCCCTGATCGCAGGAAGCGGTGAGGGAAAATCGGTTTTTCTCAAACAGCTCGTGGGACTCTTCAAGCCCGAGAGAGGCCATATTTTCATTGACGGCCAGGATATAGTTCCCCTGCCGGAGAGAAAGCTCTTTGAGATAAGAAAGAAGATAGGATACCTGTTCCAGGGTGCCGCGCTTTTCGACTCGCTGACCGTATTCGAGAACATAGCTTATCCTTTGCGGGAGCGCTACCGGCACATGAAGGAGGCAGAGATCAAGCGGATCGTGATGGAGCGGATAGATCTCGTGGGTCTGGATCCGCAGGTGGCTAATATCATGCCGATCGAGCTATCCGGGGGCATGGAGAAACGGGTGGGCCTGGCACGGGCATTTGCCACGGACCCGGAGATAATCCTCTGGGACGAGCCTACCACGGAACTTGACCCCACCAATGTCCGGCGCATCGTGGCATTGATCAAGGAACTGCAAAAGAGCAGTGGGATAACCTCGGTCGCGGTCACGCACGACATGGAGAGCATCTTCAATTTCTCAGACCGCATTGCCATGATATACGACAAGAAGATACGGGCTGTAGGCACAGTGGAGGAGATGAGGAATTCGCAGGATGAGGTGGTGCACGATTTCATCCACGGATACATGCACCACTACACACAGAAATAAAGGAGCTTTTGCCATGCGAAAACAGAGTTTACAGAATTTGATCGTGGGTCTTTTTGTATTCGCGGTACTTCTCTACGGGGCCTACTTCGTGTACCAGACCTCTGAGGAGAGCACTATACTTCTCCACAAGATCACAATTCACACCAGGATGAACAACGCCTACGGGATCAAGCGCTATGCGCCTGTGCGGATTCACGGTCTGCCGGTGGGCAAGGTGGAGAGACTGTGGTTTTCGGAGGAGCCGGGCGAGGACACGGTATACATCGAGATGTCCATGAACTCGGACTATGTCGGAAGGGTGGCGATCAGCAACCCTGATCCGGAGGCCGCGGCCAATGACCCGGAAGGGGTGTTCGGGTACATGAAGATTTCTTCGGAGGGTCTGTTGGGGGACAACCTGCTTGAGATTTACGCGGGTGATCCGAAGCGGGCAGGGGATAAGGCAAGAGGGGTGATAGAGAAGATGGCCCGGCGCGAGGTGCGGGCGCGCTATGAGGAACGCGGTGAGGCATGGGACAAGGATGACCCGATGGTTCAGGCGGAAATCAAACAGAGGGCAGGGGAGATAGCAGGCACGGTCAAGGGCCTGGATACCGGGTATATTGATGACGAGTTCTGGATCCGGGCTAAGGGCGGAGGAGGCGGCCTTGCGGGGATTACCGATAGCCTGGACCCGGTGATGGCGGAGTTGACCGAGGTGCTGAAGGATGCAAAATCAGGCGGCGGCCTGGTTGGCGCGCTTATCTATGATCAGGAGATTGTGGAGAATTTAAAGGGCACATTGGCAAGCGTAGACAGCGCAGTGGCCAGAGTCAACGGCCTTGTCGGGGACCTCAAGCCGCAGGTTAACAATGTGGTGGGCAAGGTTGATGATGCAATGGTTGACTTGCAGGGCACACTTGCCAATGTCCAAGACATCACGCGCAAGATCAACGAGGGCGAGGGCACGCTCGGAGCGCTTGTCACGGACAAAAGCGTGTATGAAGACCTCCAGGCCATCCTGGGCGGGGCCAAGCGTTCAGAGGTGGTCCGCCAGGCTGTGCGCTACGCCAAGAGCAGGGACAAGAAAGATAAAACCCCATAATGGGGTCTGACCCTTAGTTGTTTAGTTAACTTTTTGCAGAGACAAGTAAAACCATGAGAGATTTATTTCAACTGCTTATGCCGAAGTGGCGTAGTGCGCTTAATTCCGGGCGGGACCCGGGCTCAAGGGCGAAGGGATACCTTCTCGCGGCTCTGGGCGTCTTGGTATGGGCCGGGATATATATCGGCGGCTTTTTGCTTATGAACTACATCAAGGGAACAGAGATGGATGCTGTTCCGGGCATTACCGAGATGATCGGAGATTTGATAAACAAGGTTCTGCTCTCAATGGTGTTTCTCACATTCCTCGCCCTTCTGGTCTTCTCCAACATCATCACTGCGCTCAACACTTATTTCATGTCAGAAGATCTGCAAATTCTGGCATCCCTGCCGGTTCGCAAGGATGAGCTTTTTTTCTCCCGGCTAACCGAGACCCTCCTGGAATCATCCTGGATGATCCTGCTTTTCGGGCTTCCCTTCTTTCTTGCTTACGGTGCGGTCAACTCTGCTCCATGGTATTACTACGCGCTCCAGCCTGCGGTGATCATTCCTTTTATCCTGGTGCCTGCTGGGATAGGCGTGATCGTGACCATGGCTCTGGTCAACGCGTTTCCTGCCCGGCGCATGCGCGACATCCTTTTTTTGCTGAGCGTGTCCGGTGCAGGGATACTGTTTCTCCTTGTCCGTTTGCTGAGGCCGGAGAGGTTAGTCAACCCCGAAGCGCAGGAGACGGTATTCCAGTTCCTCCTGACTCTGCGACAGCCGATGAATGTGTGGCTTCCGAGTTACTGGTGCACAGAGATTTTCTACCGGCTGGCCCAGGGCAAGGTCCCAGGCACCGGATTCTATCTTGTCCTGCTTATGACAAGCGGGCTGGCCGCGGTGGTTCTTGCGAACTGGTTCTCACGGCGCTATTATCAGGAGAGCCTCTCCAAGGCCCAGGAGGCTACCCGGGCACCCATTTCCCGGACCAGCCCGGTGCAGTGGGTAGTGAGGACTCTGGCCACTCCCTTCAGGCCTGACACGCGACAGCTCTTGATGAAAGAGATACGGGTGTTTCTGCGCGACACATCGCAGTGGTCCCAGGTCTTTTTGCTCGCGGCACTGGTCGTGATATACATCTTTAACTTCCGGGTCCTGCCTCTGGACCAGTTGCCGCTCGACCAGTTCGCCATCCGGAATGCGGTCAGCTATATGAACCTTGGTCTGGCTGGTTTCGTCATCTCGGCTCTCTCCGCCCGCTTCGTGTTTCCCATGGTCAGCCTTGAGGGGCGGGCCTTCTGGGTGATAAAGTCTTCTCCCATAACCCTCTCAGGGTTCCTCTGGACCAAGTTCCTGATCGCCATCGTGCCATTACTCGTCATAGGGGAGTTCCTGATCATCGTGACCGATCATTTCCTGCGTGTCTCGCCCTCGGTCTTCTGGATCAGCGTGGTCACCATGTTCTTCATGACATTCGGCATCGTAAGCATGGGCGTGGGACTCGGGGCAATCTACCCGCGATTCAATTTCGAGAACCCGGCAAAGATAGCTGTCGGATTCGGAGGAGTTATTTACATGGTCCTGTCTATTATTTACATCGGCATCATCGTTTTTCTCGAGGCTTATCCGGCTTATGTCATCTTTGTCTCAAGGCATTACAAGAGTTTACTCTCCGCCTGGTCCGTGGCAGGCGTGTTCCTGTGTTTCGCACTCGTTTTAGCGGTGATAGTGCTTGCTACCTGGTTGCCTGTGCGTCTCGGGCTAAGGAATCTGGAGAGGATGGAGGTGGCTTGATGGGGATGAGGTCCTTTGTCGAGACTGAAGTCTCTCGCATCAAAATAATGCTGGAGGTGCAGATTAGCGGCACGCTTGCGACCAGCAAGAGAGTCGGGTGCACTTCCCGGGTTGGCGCTCCAGATTAACTCAAATTTGGGACAAGGATTATTTCTGGGTCTTGAGCCAGTCGTCTCTAGAAATGTTGAATTTTCTTAGAGTTTGTTCGATGTATTCTACGTCTACTTCTTCACCTGATTTGAAATGTGGAATTGTTACAGCCTTACCTGAAACTGGGTTCCTCACGAGACAATGACTACCTTTGCCTCTCCTCGGAATTACTTCCAAACCTAAAGCCTTAACTTTTTTAAAATATTTTTTCCTTTTAAGGGAGCTAATCTTTTAGACATTCACCTGTAATCGGCTGCTATATTGCAAATTTAATCGGGCCATCTCGTGGATGGGTGGAAATCTTCCGGCTGGTAAACCCTCTCTCCTTAATTTCCTGAGTTCAAAACCCCCAATCTGTTTTGCTTTTCTGAGCATCTTCCAGTATTTTTCAGGCGCAGGGTCATACAATTGATCCAAAAGACCATTCTCCTCAAGGTAGTCTATATGGGTAGTAACTACACCTATTAACCTCTTGACGGCATCCTTCGGGGTTTTACCATGGGCAAGAAGGTCGAACTCAAGACAATGCGCTATCCAATTTACTGAATTACCAGGATAAATAAGAATATTGGCAGAATACTTTTCTTCCCTTGCCACCCTTCCCTTTTTTAGATGTTCTTAAGGAGTGAAAAGTTGCCAGGAAATGTGCCTTCTTTCTCCTTTTTCATGACGGATATTAGCCTAGGCTGCCTAGGATGTCAAGTAAAAAGTGCGGACACAGGAATTTTCCTATGAGTAAAACTGAACATGGCTATAGTTCTTTAGTTTTGATGGGTTAGCGAATATCAGGCCAAAATAACTACATTATATAGTACCTCGCTCAGATCTTTGATTCTATAAGGCTTTGCAATGACTCCGCTGAAGCCATATTTTTTATATTCAGCCATTATCGGGTCATTTGAATAACCGCTTGAGACAATCACCTTGACCCCAGGGTCTATCTTGATCAGTTCCCTGACCGCTTCCTTGCCCCCCATACCCCCTGGAACAGTCAGGTCCATAATAACAACATTAAAGGGCCTTCCGGATTCCCCGGCTTTTTTATAGAGCTCAATGGCTTCCTGGCCGTCAAAGGCTGATTCCACTTCATATCCCAGGCTTTTGAGCATTTCACTTATAACTTCTCTTATGCTTTCCTCGCTATCCATGACAAGGATTCTTCCCTCGCCGATAATGGGCTTTTCTTCCGAGACTCTCTTTTCAGGGAGCTTTTTATCGGAAGCAGGAAGATAAACATGGAAGGTTGTTCCAGCCCCCATCTCGGATTCAACATCAATATATCCTTCATGCCTCTTGATAATGGAATATGTAGTAGCCAGCCCGAGCCCGAAGCCTTCGTCTTTGGTGCTGAAATATGGATCAAATATCCTCGGAATATCTTCTGGAGCTATGCCGGCGCCGAGGTCTTTTATGATTACCTTTACATAACTCCCTTGTTTCAACGGCAAAACATTTTCTGGCCCAATATTGAGGTTTTCCGCGCCTATTCCGATTATCCCTCCTCCCGGCATTGCATAGTCTGCATTTATGATCAAATTATTTATTACCTGACTCATCTGTCCTACATCAACTTCAACCGGCCACAGATTATCAGGCAGAAAAAATTCACACCGGACATTGGAACCCCTCAGGGCAAGACCGGCAGAGTTCTTTATTATATCCGTGATAGATGCCGTCTCTTTAATCGGGGCTCCGCCTTTGGAAAAGGTAAGTATCTGCTGGATCATATCCCTTGCCCCCACGCAAGCCCTTTCAGCCTCCTGTAAATTTTTCATCGCCTTATCCTGAGGGCTTGTTCTCATTATCGCAAGCGAGATGTTGCCCATAACAGCCGCTAAGAAATTATTGAAATCATGTGCTATACCCCCGGCAAGAATACCGATTGATTCAAGTCGCTGGGCTCTTAAAAGCTCATCCTCTATCCGCTTGCGCTCGGTAACATCAATGAAAACGCTCTGGAATAGCTTTACCCCGCCAATGTTAACCGAGGATACCGATGCCTCCAGATGCCGGATATGGCCGTCCTTGCGAACTATGTCAATCTCCCAATAGGGCAAGCGCTTTTTTTCCTTCATCGCATCCATAACTCTGGCCAAGGTCTCCGGAGTGATTAACTTTTCAATCGGCCTGGACTGTATTTCTTCGAGGCTATCATATCCGCACATCTTGAGAGTCGCCGGATTTACATAAACCAGCCTGGCATCGGAATCAGAAAGTGACAGGCCGACTATAGCGTTCTCTGCTAGTCGCCTGAACCTCTCTTCGCTCAACCGCAACTCATCCTCCGCCCGCTTGCGCTCAGTGATGTCCCGTGCCAACCCCTGGACCGCATACGGCTTTCCGTGTCGGTATATCATGAATGCCTCTGCTTCAACCCAGACATAATCGCCGTCCTTCCTTCTCAATCTGTATTCAGCATATTCTTTCTCGGAACCGGTACGCCTAACCTCTTCAAGTTTTTTCAAGGCTTTGTGAAGTTGTTCTTCGTCCAATAGTGATGCAAAATCAAGTGAAATAAATTCCTCTCTCGTGTAGCCCAGCAAGTTTAAAGCCGCCTGGTTGGCATCGAGGAACCGCCCTTGAAAATCATGCACCCATATGCAGTAAAGACTCCGGTCAAAAAGCGCCTTATATCTTGCCTCGTTCTCCCTGAGCGCATCCTCCGTCCGCTTGCGCTCAGTGATGTCCTCGCCAGAGCTTAAAGTACCCTGGATATTGCCTTGATCATCCTTCAGTATAGTATTGTGCCATGCGATAATTTTTTCCTCGCCGCTCCTGGTCAAAACAGGATTCTCAAAAAATTCAGCCGGCTCAATTCCCCCATCTATCAATCTTTTGAAAACCCCCTTAACTTCATCCCGGATTTTTTCCGGAATAAAATTATCAAACCAGTTCTTCCCGACGATCTCTTTTTCATCACATCCCAGAATTTCACAGCCCTTTTTATTTATAAGGCTCACTTTTTGATCAGCATCAATAACAACTAGCACAACTCCCGCAATATCTAGATACCTTTGTGCTGTGTTCCTCTCTATTCTCAGCGACTCCTCTGCCCGCTTGAGCCGAGCCACTGATCTTTCCAACCTGGCGACCTGACCACGAAGTTGCCGCAATTCTTTTATCAGAGCCTCTTTTGTCTTTCTCTCGTCTTTCATTTGCCCTGTCTCCTTGAATCAGCAGAAACCCAAGTATCAACTTGGTAAAGGGTCCTTGTGTGTCTAGGCTTCAAGGTTTAGGTTATTTTATGAATCAATGTATGTCAAGAATTTTTTTAACCACCAAGCCATCATGAATAAAAAAATTTATTAACTTTGTGCCCTGCTATGTATAAAAATGTCAAGTGGCCTCGGTTTTTGATTTGTGCACGAGCAATCTGCTATTCGAACTCAATGGGTATTTCCATCGGCCTATTTATATAGTTACGCTAATGGACGGACCACACTTGGTGACGGGTTGGAGAGATGGACATCCCTCGACCAAGACACTAACGGTCTCGTCACTCCCCTAAACTGTGAGATCAAAAACCAATGCTACCTTCAACATTTTCTCGATTAAAAGATCAGGCCGCCGCAAGCGCTGTATGCCACATCAAGATACCCAGCCGGTGCATCACTGCCGTGATCACACCCATTTGATTTACAGAAGAATCAGGGTGGGTTTTGGGGAATGTCCTGAAAAAATATGTGCTAGCCTGTTTCATCTTGAGCTATCTTGTCCTGGTTCAGCGGGAATTGGAGTACCCCCGCTTTTTTTAAGTGAGTACGGTGGCCGTGCTCACGCCCTTGTTTCCGCCCTTCGGGCGGCCTGCCTGCCGCGCGGCGGCGCAGGCAGGGAGTTTTTTGAGGCATCAGGGGTCTATCGAAGGATAAGATTTTAGGGTGGGCGCAGGAGGTGATCTCCCACGCCCGGTCATCCTTACGATGAGCCCCGCCGAGCTATCCCTTGG